>NZ_CP091716.1:3041500-3343333 GCF_022009635.1 Variovorax paradoxus | reverse complement strand
TAGGCCGACAGCGCATGCAGGTTGCGCGGGTAGTCCTGCTCGCCGTTGGTCGGCCAGCGTTGGGCCTGCTGCCAGATGTAGAAGGTGAAGGCGTAGACGCTCTCCGGCGGCACGTCCCACCACTTACGGGTGCTGCCCGAGCGCAGGTCGGGCGGCACGTGGATGGTGAGGCTCTTGGGTGCGCTCCACCATCCGAAGCCGAGCAGCAACGCCATGACGAACAGCGCGGCGCCGGCCAGACGCAAGGTTTTCACGTGCGCCTGCAGGTGTGCGACCTCGTTCTTGAATCGGCTCATGCTGTACCTCGACGCAGGGACGGGTTGGGCCGCAGGCGCCGCGTGGACCACCAGCCCGAACGGGTGATGAGCTGGCCCCCGCCCGCATGCGCTGCCAGCGCGGGGTAGCGCAGCACGAGGCGCCACTGGAGCTGGCGGTACAGCCAGGTGTCGGGCCGGCCGCGCTTCCACCGCCGCAGCAGGCCACCGCCCACGAAGACGCCGATACCGATGCCGGCGACGATCAGCGTGGGCACCATCGCGATGCTGTGCGTGAGCCAGGCCAGCGGCACGCCGGCCACGAGGCCGGCCGCACCGGACAGGCCGGCGCAGACCCACAGCTCGTCGGCCGTGAGCCCGCGCACGACCACCGGATGGCGGTTGAGGCGATGCGGCAAGAAGGTCACGAGCCCATCGCGCGACGGGCTCTCCAGGGCGCCGGCCATCGTTGCCGGTCCTTACAGGACGCCGGTGGCCTTGGTCAGCAACCAGATACCGACAACCAACAAGATCGCGCCCACTGCCACGGTCAGCCCGAACTGGCCCCACGTCGCGCGGCCGGTGTGAATCTCGGCGTAGCGGGTGTAAGCGTGGTAGCAGACGCCCACGAACATCGAGGCCACGACGAGCAGCGCAATCAGCAGCACGATGTCGTAGCCATAGTTCTGCAGCGTCTGCATGATGCCGCTGCCGGTGCCGCGCGACGGATCTTCCAGCGTGGGAAGAGCGGCGAACGACTGCGACGGCATGGCGGCAATGCCCAGCGGGATGAGCAGCGCAGCGATGCGCGCAGGCCGTGCAGCGAGACGGTGAAGAGTCGGGGAAGCGTTCATGGCGATACACCTTTCATGGGGTCAGGACAGGAGGAAAAAACCCAGCACCAGGTACATCGCGACGAAGCGCACGATGACGCCGAGGAACTGGCGTTGGGTCAGGTGGTGCTCGGCCCAGCCGACATAGGCGGTGCGCATCGCCCACACGCCCCACAGCAGCAGGACGGCGAAGACGAAACCGAGCACGACGGCGGAGACGGCCCCGGGCGCAAAGCCTCCGTTGGCCGTGAAGGCGGCAACCTGGTCGGAGGAAGGCGTCATGGTGACGGCGCCTCCTTGTCGGGGGTCGCGTTGCTGCGCGTGTAGTCGCCGGCCAGCGGCACGGGATCACGCGGCTGGGCGCGTTGCGGAACGAGGTAGTCGCGCACGCCGGCGCGCACGCGCTCCAGGTCGGCACGCAGCCGCGCGTAGTCGAAGTGGTAGCGAGTACGCCCCTGCGGCGCGGTGGCAGCGGCGTGCTCGGCGAAGCGGTCCAGCAGTTCGAGCTGGCGCGTCACTGCGGCGAGCATCTCGCGTTCCGCGGCGTCGTCGGAGGCGTCGGCGGCGATGGCGGGCTGCAATCCGGCAGCGGCAAGCACAAGCGCGGCAAGGCGCATCGCGACGGCAAAGCGCCGAACCTGCGCGGGATTGCGAGTGGTTTCCATCGAGCCGTTCTCCGAGGGATGCGGATGGCTCGATGCTCAAACGGCCAGTCTTCCGGCGCCGCAATCAATCGGAACCGGCCAACCACCGCTTTCCGCGGCGAAGGCCGATGCGGCTACAGGTACTTCTTGAAGGTCGCCGACGCGATACACACGGCCACGCCGAGCAGCGCCGCGCTGGGCAGCAGGATCAGCAGCGGATGCACGCTGACCGGCAGCGCGAGGTAGGTGACCCAGGGCAGCACCGCCAGCGGCATCAGGCTGGCCCTGGCCCGGTGGTAGACAAATCCCGATTCGCGCCCGGCGCCGAAGCCGCGCACGTCACGGCGCACCAGGCCGTCGACCAGGCCGGTGAACGCGGCCATCAGGAACAGCGGCAAGGTCAGGATCAGCACCAGGAGCCGCACGAGGAACACCAGCACGGTGTAGGCCGAGGCGATCAGGTAGCTCTCGACGTGCACGTAGAGCTGCGCGATGTAGTAGCGGAAGTCCCGCACCTGGCTGTGCGCACCGGCGCGTGATTGCGCCGCGGCGTCGCGTATCCAGTCCAACAGCCCGGTCTTCACGAACAGCCCTTGGTAGGCCCACTCGATGAGCTGGCGCGCACTGCGCCCCGGCTCCTGCACCAGCACGCTTTGCGTGAAATGTTCCGAGACCTGCGATACCTCATAGTTCAGCATGCCCTGGGCATGACGCCAGCCCTGCTCGGGCCAGAGGAAGTGCATGCCGAGACACTCGATCACGATGCACAGCAGGAGCGAGCCGATCAACACACCGAACAGCCGAAACGGCAGCGTCACCAGCCCCGCGATCAGGCCCTGCTGGCGAACCTGCTGGCGTTGGACGGCGACGGCAGGGTCGCTCATGCCATGGTCCCTTCGTCCATGCTCGCCATCTGCTTGAAGTCCGCCAGCAGATCGTCGGGCAGCGCCTGGTCTTGCAAGCCAGGGAGACCCTTGTTATCCCACCAGTCACCGGCCTCGACGTAGTGCTGCCGCATGTAGCCGGCCAGTTCCTGCAGATCCTTGGGCATGGTCTCGTCGGGGTCGGGCGCTGGCAAGGGCATGCGCACCTTCCACAGGTGGCCCCCCTCGATCAGCGCGAAGCACTGCCCCTTGGGCAGGCCGACGACGTGCGCCGGTTCGATCAGCGGCACGCTGTTGCTGCTGATGCGGTCCTGCGTGTTGGACGTGAACGCAGTGTTGCCGGTCGGATCGGAGCTGTCGGTGGCGCCGCTCATCACCGTCGTCGTGTAGACCTCGACCTTGGGCAGTTGCCGCGTCAGCAACTCGGCCGTGGCGGTCTCGCGCACGCGCAGCATGAACAGGTTGTTGAAGTTGCCCACCACCTGGCTCGCCTTCGCACGATTGCCGATGCGCGCCTCGATGTCCGAGAGGGTCTGCGTGTAGGCCGTGACCTGCACGCCTGCACCGCCGCCCTTGTTGACCATCGGGATGAACTCGTCGCCCATGAGTTCGTTGAACTCGTCGGCGTGCACGTTGATCGGCACCTTCACGCCCGTCGCGGCACTCGGCAGGCCGTCGTCGATGCCGAACTTGTAGATGTGGCCGGCCACCGATACGAGATCGCTGAACATCGAGTTGCCGACAGCCGCCGCCACCTCGGCATCGGACAGCGCGTCGAGCCCGACATAGACAATGGCCCGCTTCCTGATGATCTGCATCCAGTCGAAGATCGGCCGCGGGTCGCTCAGGTCCGAGTAGTTCGGCGCGAGCAACTGCGCGATCTTTCCCGTGGTCAGCTTCTCCAGCAGCGGCAACAGCGACGCAACGATCTTGTCGAAGTACGTCCTGTCGTAGCGCACCGCGCTGCGCAGGCCGTCGAGCACCGGGTCGTAGATGCGCACCTGCGACAGGTACTGCTCCAGCGCGATGACGCGCTTCTCGCGCCCGATCATGTTGCGAGGGATGTTCTTGTCGTTCAGCTTGGCTTCGAGCTGGACGACGACCTCCCAGGCCTTCGGCTCGTTCTTGGCGAAGTAGTGCTGCGCGTACTCGATGAACAGCGCATCGATGTTGATGACGTGTCGCTGGATCAGCAGGTAGTCGGGCCGCTGCCCCAACTCCACCAAGGCCCGCGCGATGATGTTGACGAAGCGCCAGGCGAACTCGCGGAACGCCGCGCTGTTGCCTTCACCGGAGAGCTGACCCGCGATGCGCGTGGCGACTTCCGAGATGCGCCCGAAGCGCCCCACCGCGTTGTAGCGGGCGCTGATATCCGGCCATCCGAGGTGGAAGACATAGAACTCGCCTTCGCGCCCGGCGCGCTTGGCCTCCACGTACATGCGCTTCAAGAGGTCCGCGTCGCCTTTGGGGTCGAAGACGATCACGACCTCGTGCTGCCCATTGACCTTGCGCCGGATGTCCTGCGTGATGAACAGCTCGGCCAGGCGGGTCTTGCCGACGCGCGTGGTGCCGAGCACGAGCGAATGACCGACACGCTCGGCCAGCGGAAGCGTCACGTCGACCTCGTGCGGCTCGATGCCGTGCAGGCGAGGCATACCGCCCACCGGTGGCAGTGGACGCGCCGGGTTGAGCGGGCTGTCCCAGGCCAGCGCCTTCGCCAGTTTCGAGAGCGGGTACGGCGCGAACTCCAGGCGCTCTTCCATGCGCCGCGCCGCCCGGTAAGTCACGGTCGGCTCGACGTAGCGGCGGAACTCCGGCCGGTAGGTCTGCATCAGCCGGTGCGTGTGACGCTGGTCCCAGCGAAAGCCCCGGCCGACGAAGAGCCGCTGCTGGCTGACCGGCATGTCGCGGCTGGTCATCACGTAGCGCGGCAGACGCCGGATGTTGCGCCGGTAGCGCAGGATGGCCCAGGCGTCGTGGAAGCGCAGCGCGCCGAAGGTGAGGAAGGCCAGCGCGCTGCCCAGGCCCAGCAAGGGGCTCAGCGCGAGCGACCACGGGGCCACCAGGCACAGAATCGCGGCGCCCGCACAGACCGCGACGGTGTATAGCTCCACCGCTGGCCGCAGCAAGACTTCGACGGCTTGGGACTGGGCCATGGCGTGCGCTTCACGTCACATCAGGGCTCGATGCCGGTCGCAGTGATCAGCACCGGGTAGTGCTGGATGCTCAGGCGCTGCGCCAGCTCGTCGCCCGAGGCCGGCGACAACATCAAGTTCGGCGCAAGGCGGCGCAAGGCGGCCAGTGCTTCGGGCGTCGCCACGTTGACCACCAGGCCCACGGCGCGCAGTGCCTGCAGGTCCGCGCGCCGTTGCTTGAGCCAGGCGCGTGAACGGTCGTCGTCGCCGACCAGGAACAGCGGCGTCAGGCCGGGCGCGCGGATCACGCGGCGCGGCTCGTCGCCCGGTGAAAGACGCACCGAGCGCACCGGCAGCATGGCCGCCTCGGCATCGGCCGGGCCGCCGATGCGCGGCGCCGGTTGCGGCGTGGCCGGCTGGCCGGGCTGCGCATCCTGCGGGTTCAAGGCCCGGTAGTACGGCAACGCCGAGGCGCCACCCTTGTCCTCGACCACGATCAGCGGCGGGGAACTGTTCTTGGTGGCGGGAGCGCGGTCCTGCGCGTCGGCGGTGGCGGCCAGCAGCGCCGCAGTCGCGGCAAGGAAGATGCGGTTCATGGCATGGGGCTCCGGGCAGAAGGAAGTGAAGCGCCCGGACCGAGCACGCGGGTCAGGTGCTGGTGGACGCTGCGGCGGTAGCGGGCGGCTGGCGCTCCGCCCGCAGGCCGGTGGTAGCGGCCGATGGCAACCAGCCAGTCCTCGCCCGGCGTGTGCTGCTCCTGCAGGATTTCCACGGCGATGGCGAGGTTGCGGTATGGGTCGAGCAGATCGCAGGGATGCTCGTAGCGGTGCGCGTGGTAGCCGAGGTTGACCTGGCCGAGGCCGACGTCGATGCGGTTGGCCGGCGTGCGGGCGAGCGCCCGGCGGATGCCCGCGCAGGCCTCGGCCCGTGTGGCGTAGCGTTCGGCGCGTCCGGCGACGTTGAGCGTCCACGGCCAGGGGATGAGACGGCCGCGCAGCCGTGCGCCGCTCTCCTGCAGCGCCACCGCGTACAGCACCGGCGACGGCACGCCCGCCTGCTGGGCGGCGAGCTGGTAGGCGGGTGGCGGCACCTCCTGGCCGAAGGCGATGGCCGTGCAGGCGCAGAGCACCAGGGCCAGTGCCGCGCGGCCGGCGCGGCGAGCCAAGCTCGTTGCCGTTATTGCCGCTGCCATTGGCCGTTGACCTCGCGCACCACGGCGGGCAGATCGCCAGGCAGGCCGAGCGACAGCCAACGCCCTGCGTCATGGTTGAGCGTGATGGTGCGCGAGCGCACGCGGCCGGCATCGATGCCGGCCTGCGTCGCCCACTGGCGGATGCGGGCGTCTTCCTGGCGGCTGCCGACCATGTAGAGGTCGAAGGCGGTGCCGGCCGCCTGCAACTGGCGCACGCGCTGGTCGCACGGCGGGCACTCGGCTTTCACGAAGACAGCCAGCCGGCCCGAGCCCCGGTTGCCGGCGCCCGGCGCCTTCGCGCCCGGCATGCTCACGCGCTGCTGCCCCGGATAGAGCCGCTTCCAGGCCGCGTCGTAGGCCCGCTGGTACGCCAGCGTCTTGCCCACGCGCTTCGATTCCGCCTGCACCTGCAGTTCCGCATAGCGGTTGCGTTCCTCGTCGCTGCGCGCCTCGATGCCCAGCGCCGTCAGCGGATCGAGGTTCGGGGAGTAGATGCCCAGCGGCCCCTGCATCAGTTGCCGGTAGCGCGCCCACTCTTCGGGGCGCAGGCCCCAATCGCGCGCCGGGCGCTCGTCCAGCGCGGCGTCGCTGCTGTTCTGCACCTGGGCCGGAACGGTGCGCGAGGAAGCGACGGGCGCCGACTGCGCCGAGGCCGTGCCTGCGACAACAGCGAGGAAGGCGGCCAAGCAGATCGCAGCGTGCTTCATATCCGGCTCCTACGGCAGCGCGATGCGCTGGGCCTGGCCGTCCACGCGAAACACGGCGGCGCGTGCCTCGATCGCCAGCAAATGCCAAGCGCCCACGGCATCGCCTTCGCGCAGCAGCCAAACGTCCAGCACCGACGAGGCCTTGGGTGCCGTCACCGACAGGAAGCGCTCGCCGCCGCGCAGCTCCACGCCCACGACGTTGAACGGAGGCTCGGGCAACTTGGGCTTGGCCAGCTCGGCGGTGCGCCGGGGTGCCGCGGCGGTTCTCTTCATGCGCGCTTCGATGTCGCCCACGCGCGCCTGCAGCGCTTGCAAGTCACCGGCATGGGCGTCTCCCGCCTGGGCCTGCTCCACCTGCGCCAGGCGTTCGTCCAGCGTCTTGCGGGCGGCCTCGAAGTCGGGTTGGGTGACGGGCTTGGGCTGGTTCTTCGAGGCCGCCGCTTGCTGTTCGAGTTCGGCGACGCGCGTATTGAGCGCCTGCACGTGCGCATCCTGGGCGCTGGCCTGGCTCTGCTCGGTCAGGCGCGACAGGCCCACGCTGTTGACCACGGCCAGGATGCTCACGAGCAGCAGCCAGACGGCCGCTGCGATCTTCAACCAGCGCGCGCGGCCGGCGTTCTCGTCGGGAAGCTGCGGGATGGTCATGGCTGGGCCTCCTGGGGCACTTGTGAGTTGGCGGATTCAGCGGCCGGCGCACTCGACGCCGCAGCCGCAGGAATGGGGTTTGCGCTCGGCGCACGCGCGCTCGTCACGCGCGTGAAGCACACCGCACGCGCAGCGTCATCGACGGACAACTTCCAGGCCGGCCCGGCGAGCGTCAGCAAGGCCTCGCGCAGCGGCAGCGGCCCGAGCCGCAGATGCGCCGCCGGCAGCGGCAACGTGAACAGCGATGCAGCGTCCGGCGCGTCGCAAAGGCGGTAGCCGGTGCGCAGCAGCACGTGCCGCAGGGCATCGCCGACGCTCGCGTCGAAGGTCGGCGGAATCGAAATCTCGATCACCTGTCGCAGCAGGTCGCGCTGCGCGGGTTCCGGCACCATCTCGACCAGCGTGTAGCGGCCGTAGCGGGCCACTGGGATCTGGCCTTGCTCGGGCTCCGGGGAGATGGTCCTGGCAAACACCGCAGGCTCGGGAGGCGATTGGCGGGCAGCCGGGGTGCTCGCCGCGCCCGTCGCGGCGCAGCCGGCGATGAGCACGCAGCCGGCCAGCATGACAGGCACGGCCAGGCGATGAGCGACGCAGGTGAGTGGTTGCATGGGGCAGTTCCCTGGAACACGGAGCCCTCACCATCGCCGCCGCAGAGCGTTCGGGCAGCAAACAAAGGGAACTGGCATGCGCCCGACTTCATGGCGTGCCCTCGATGCGCAGGAAAAAAAAGCCGGCGCCCCGAAGGGCGGCCGGCGTGGGTTGGCGGATCAGGCCGCGACGAGTTGCCGGGCCAGTGCCACCTCGACGGAATCACCGTCCTGGTTCAGCACATCCAGTCCCGATTCGGGCACGTCTCCCGACGTGCTCTGCGAGACCATGATCTTCTTGGCCATCAACCCCAGGCAGGTCATCTGCGAGGAAGCCGCGTAGCCGAGGTAGATCACGCGAACCGGCTGCTTCTGGCCGATGCGCCATGAGCGCCTGGCCGCCTGCTGCAGGCTGTAGACGTTGTAGCCCGACTGCATGAACACGATCGTCGGAAACTCCAACAGGTCCAGGCCGGTTTTGACCAACTCGGGATTCGTGACCAACACGTCGATCCCGCGATCCAACTGCTCGGCGATCCAGTCCTCGCGGCGGGAGGCATCCACGCTTGCGCGCAGCACCGCCACCTTGAAGCCTTCCTGCTCCAGCAGCACCTTCAAGCGCGACGTGGTGTCGCGGGTGCCGGTGTAGACCGAATAGACCAGCGTCTTGCGACCCGCAGCCTTCTCCTGCTTGCAGATCTCGATCAGCTCGCGCTCCTTGGGCATCACCTCCAGCTCGTTGAATTGAGCCGGAACGAAAGCCAAGGTCTGGCGCGTGCGCGGATGCACCACCGTCTCCGACCGGAAGCAGCAATCCGGCCAGGCCAGCAGCACGTTGAGGACCACGCCGAGCAGCGTCGTGTCGCGCTTCGCCAGCGCCTGCTTCAGCGCTGAGGTCAGCCGGCTCGACAGGTCGCGATAGGCCGTGGCTTGCGCCGTGCCCATCGCCACCTCGCGGAACTCCTCGTCGTAGGACGGCAGCACATTGCCGCCGATGTCCTTGAGCTTGAGGAACACTGTGAACGGCAGGACGCAACGCAGCACGCCCTTGGGACCGAACCCGGGAGCCTTGACCGTTCTGACACTGACCTTCGTGCCCTTCGCGGTCTTGTGCGCCGCGCCCGTGCTCTCGGAATAGATGTCCTTGAGGATGCCGTGATCGCGCATGAACGCCATCGCGGCCGAAGTCATGCTGCCGCTCTTGGTCGGGCGGTAGCCGTCTTCGATCATTCGCCCTGGGAGGGCTCGGAACAGCAGGTGGAACAGGTCATCGCCATAGCCGCCCATCAGCGTGCCGGTGAGCAGCAAGGTCTTGCGCGCCTTCGCTGCGAGCACGCCCATGGCCTGGCCTTGGGCACTGCCGCCGTTCTTGTACTCGTGCGCCTCGTCGGCGATGAGCAGGTCGAACGTGCCTTGCGGCAGGTAGCGTTTGACGAACTCGGACGGCTGGTAGCCGCCTTCGCCGAAGCCGAACTCCATGTTCGCCATCGCCCGCTCCATGCGGTGCGCCTGACGATCCGAGAAGACCAGCTCGCCGTTGGCATCCATGAGGTTGATGAACTCGTGGATGTTGTCGCCCAGCATCGAGGCCAGGAAGCCGTCGCCGAATTTCTTCATCAGCTTCTGCGCGGTGACTTCCCCGATGGTCGGGATGCGCTGCAAGGCTTTGAAGACCGCCGTGGACTGGTCGCTTGCGGACAAGCTCCGCGGTCGCATCAGCGTCCACAGCGGTGCGGCGCAATGGCTGCACCGGCGGCGGTAGTCCTCGGCTTCGAGTTCGACCGGGTTGATCGGCTCGCCGTCGAGGTTGGTGATGACCTGGCCGCAGTCCGGGCATGCGCCCACGTCGCCGTGCCGCGTGCGCCGCACGTTGAAGACGGGCTTCCAATGGAAACCCATGCGCATCCGCACACGCCCGAGCACGAAGAACTCCTGGCCGCGCACGGGCACGCCCAACTGCTCGCGCAGCTTGATGAGCTTGACCAAGGTGTCCGGGCCATTGAGCACCCAGACCTTGGCTCCGGCCACGGTCTCCTGGATTTCTCGGCGCCACTTGTAGACCAGGTGCGGCGGCGAAAGGACCAACGTGCGGCGATAGCCTTCGGCGTGCAGCACGGCCGCCGTGGCGATGCCAACGGTGGTCTTGCCGCAGCCCATCTCGCCATTGACGATCGCGGCGCGTTCGCCGCGGTCGGCCAGCAGCTCGGTGACGGCATGCACCACCTCGGCTTGCGCGCCGAACAGCTTGCGCTTGAGACTTGCCAGCACGAGCTGGCGATGCGGCCGGGCCTGGCCGGTGTAGACGGGAGGGTTGGCGCGGTTGAGCGAATCCAGCAGCTCGTCGCCGAATTCGGCAACGAAGTCCTGAAGGCTCATCGCCAAGGGAGAAGCAGCCGCTTCGAGCAGGTCGCCCTGGACGGACGTGCCATCGGCGGCGGGAACAACTTCGGTATCGAGGGACATGGTGATGCTCCAATGAAATGGGGCATGCACCTCCCCCTGCGGGGCGATGGCATGCCCCGGTGTGGGAAGAGAAGAACGGCACGTGGCCGCGGTGGATGAAGATCAGTATTCGCTGGGCAGCAGCAGCGTGGTCACGCTGCGATCCCATTCGGTGATGATCCAAAGCTTCAGGTCAGGCGCGACCTGGTAGGACGAGAACAGCCGATCCTCGCCGGAGCGCAGCGCGGCGTCGTTCTGCCGCCGGTCGCTGTCGTCGAGGTCGCCCCAATCGCCGCTGAGATGGCGGCACAGGTACGGCGCCGGATTGAGCCGGCCTTGCTGGACCAGCGCATCGATGCCGCAGGTCATGACCAGGTGCCCGGGGGCAAAGCGTGCTTGCGACGCCACGTTGAGAACTGCGAGTGCCATGGTGTTTCTCCTTCGGATGAAAGAGGGCCACGGCACCCCGCGGGGTGACATGGCCCCGTTGGGTGGGTGAGTGGTGGATGAAATGACGGCGAACCGTCAGGGAACAGCGATCAGCGGATGGTCAGCACCTCACCGCAGGTCAACGAGCCCGGTGTCATGTCCCAGGCGCGGATGACCGGCACGAACCTGTCGGTCAGGATGCGCGTTTCGGCCACGGTGCCGTCGTCGCGCTCGGTGTACTCGGTGTGCAAGGTCTTCTCCTTGTGCGTGTCGCCCTTGACGACGAGCACACGGCCCGTCTTGGACTTCACCACGCCGGAGATCGCACCCGCGGCGAGCGCCAAGGCGAGATGCCAATGCGACAACCCTCGCGCCGGAGGCCGCAGCGACTGCTGCGCGGCACCCAGGTGCGTGTCGAGCGTCGGCCAGAGTCCTTGCAGCCGGCCGACTTCCTCGGCGAACTGCTCGGGCTCCATCGTCACGCGGTAGAAGTGCTCCGGCTCGGCGGTGGCGGGCACCGTGTACGGCAGGAACGGCCATTCGACTGGCAGTTCCTCCGCTTCGGCGTCGCCAAGACCTATCTGCAGCAGCAGCGCGCGCGTGGCTTTGACCGCATCCGATGCCTGGTCGCGCTGGCGAACCCGGCGACCGAAGATCACGACCTGCCGGAACTGCGTGTCCACCGCGCGGTAGATGCGCAGTTCGGCGAAGTGCCGGGTCAGCCATCCGACCAGCTCGGCATCGAGCACGTAGTGCGGCACGATGTAGATCAGCACGCCGCCGTATTGCAGCAACGGCAGCGCACGCTGATAGAACAGCTTTTCCAGCCGGGCGCGGCCCTGGCCCTGGTAGCCGACGTTGCCGTTGGCATCCTTGGACAAGTCGCCATACGGCGGGTTGAGCCACAGCAGGCCGAAGCTCTGCCGGCTGATCAGCGTGTCCATCAGGTCGCCGTGGATGCAGCGATCGACCAGTTGCCGGGCATGGCGTGCACGCTCGGCGTCGTACTCGACGGCGAAGGCCTGGACTTGCTCACGCCCGAGGGCGTGTGCGGCTTCGGCGATCGCCACGCCTTCGCCGGCGCAGGGATCGAGGATGCACATCGGCCCGTTCGATGATTCGGCGGGCGCCAGTGCGGCGAGTGCTCTTTCGAGCGTGGGTTCATCCGTGGGGAAGTACCCGTTCTTGACGAAGTTGCGGGCGAGCCGCGGGAACATGAGGGCCATGGGAATCTCCTGGCAGTAGATGAATTGAAGGGGGCGGACACGCGGGGCGTGCATGTCCGGTGAGAGAACCTCAAGCCACCGCTTCGAGCGGTCGTGCCGAGAGGATGCGGCTGGCGGGCGTGTCGGCGACGAGCGCCCCGCTGCGGATCAGGCCGCCCAGCACCTGGGTCAGCACGGGCACGTCGATGGCGAGCCGATGGCCTTCCAGAGGCCCGAGGGCAAGCGGCAGGCGCGTCAGCATCGACTTCGCCTGCAGCAGGTCCAGCACGACATCGCGCCAGGGATCGAGAAGCGGCAGCGGGCAGGTATCCCGCACCAGCTTCCACAGCCGTTCGAGCCGGTGAGAGGAATCGCGAGGCAGGAGCGCCAGCGCGCTGGCGTTGGCCTTGTCGGGCTTGACGCAGCGCCGATCGAACAGCCAGATGTTGGTCAGCGAGCCGAACAGCGTGCGCCGATAGGCGCGCGCGCTGCGCTTTTCCAGGTTCTCGGCGTTGCCGACGAAGACCGGGATGCTCGCGCCCTGCTCGGTGATGACGTGGAACTGATCCAGTCCCTGTTCGTCCCGGCCCAGGGTGATGCGGGCCAGAAATTCCTGGACGGCGGTGTCGCGCGCCCAGACAGAGATGAAGACCAGGTTGCCGTTCTCGTCACCGACGCAGCCATCGGCCATCAGGTCGGGGCATTCGTCGATGCGATAGAGCGTCTTGGAGGAAGAAGGTGCAGGCATGGTGATGCCCTCGAAGTGAGCGGAGACAGCACCGCCCGCGAGGGCAGTCACTGCCCCAGGGGGATGGAAGAAAACGCGGTGAGCGTCGTGGCGAAGAATCAGACCGTGCGTCGCAACGCACCGTAGCCTTGAAGGTCTGGGCTACCTGGGCATGTTGTCGGCAGCGCCGACGGACATGGGCCATAGCCTGCGCCAAATTGCGCAGACAGCAGGAGCGGAAAACCGACCCGGCGCGCAACCCTGTTTGCCTTGGCGCATCGCCTGCAATGGCGGAAGGCGGAAGGACCGCCACAAAAGAAAGCCGCCTCGGGAACACCGAGGCGGCAAAGACGACTGCTTGGCTCAGTGAGGAAAAGCCAGGGAGGTATGCAGTCGGACCTCAATTTTCGCGGCGGCAGCGAATTGCCGCACTAGGGGTGCACCGAACCAAATTGAACGTGGTGCGCTGGCAGCACAGCGCCAGCAAGAGAAAAGCGGACCATGCCGCGATGGGCACGATCCGCTTGTGGGTCAGGCTTTGAGCTGACGCAGGCCATCCGCGAGCAGCCACAGCGCCCGGTTGAGCCGGACGTTCTGGTCGATGCCCTGGACGGGTCGCGTGCGTTGCTGCCGCCCGCTGGCGGCACGGCCGGTCAGGCCGCCCTTGACCAGGTTCTCCTGGACCCGGTTGAAGACCGACCACAGATCGGCGCGGTTGTCGTCGTGACGACGGGGCCGCAGGATCTGGGTCTCCGTGATGGGCAGGGCCTTGCCCGAATCGTCGTACTTCAAGGTCAGCGCCGATCTGGCGAAGACCTCGGCCTCGCCGTCGTCCAGCGTGATGACCCGCATGGCGTCGCGCGAATCCTGCACGCGCTCGAAGCCGTGCAGCACCTCGTAGGCGCCTTCGATCACGTGATCGGTGACGCTGCCCTTGTGGGGCACGCGCACGTCGGCAAAGGTGTCGCCGCAGACCAGGCCGTTGTGGCAGGCGAATCTGAACATGCCCGCGAGCATCTGGTAGCTGCTGCTGCCGTCGTGCGAGTTGAGCAGGATGATCTCGTTCGCCTCGGCGCCGTTGATCTGGCTGGCGTGGCGAAGGCGCAGCATGTGCTTGGTGTAGTCGCGGCGATCCTCGTGTCGCACGCGAGTCTGGCACACCATGAACGGCTGGAAGCCTTCCTTGCGCAGTTCGGTCAGCACAGCCGCCGTGGGGATGTAGCTGTACCGTTCGGAGCGGCTTTCGTGCGGGGTGTCCGCGAAGATGGACGGGGCCACGGTGCGAATCTGATCGTCCGACAGCGGATGGTCGGCGCGCAGCACCGGGGAACGAGAGGCAAAGCGGGATGCGAGTTGCATGACGATCTCCTTGCGGAATGGAGCAATCGGCATCCAGCGGCCGAGGCCGGATGCGCGCGATTGCGTGGGACGAAGAAAAGCCCTGCTGAACAGGGCCTGGTGAAAGGAATGAAGAAGCGGGCCGTGGAAGGGCCGGCCTATGGGGGCGGAACCGGCTCCCAGCCGCGGCTGTGCGGGTCGAAGCACAGCGCCTCGTGACCTTTGAGGATCGGCGTGAAGCCTTCGAGGAAGACGTGGCGCAGGTACAGCGCGCGGTAGGTCAGTGCCTGCCACGCCTGATCTTCGCCCAGGCCGTTGGCGATGAAGTGCTCGTGCAGCTCGTCGTCGGAAGCCTCGTTGTTGGCCAACTGGTCTTCGACGAAGCGAAGCAGCTCGGGCGGCAAGGACGACAGGATGGTGTCCATGTGCGCCTCACTCGGTGGCTGCATCGCCGCCCGCGCTGGTCGGTCGCTGCTGGTGGAAGGCATGCACCAGTGCGCGCCAGGTGGCGCACCGCTGCGGCGCCATGTCGAGATAGCGCAGCGGGCACGAGTAGTAGTACGGGTGCTCGGCCTCGACCAGGGACTTGTAGCCCCACTCGCGGCCTTCGCTTTCCAGCAGATGGCAGCCGATCAAGGTGGCCGACTCTCCGGGTGCGAGACCCAGGACGCCGGCCTGCTTGGCGGTGACACGCACCACCGTCCACAGCACGTTGCCGACCAGCGTGTGGTCGATGACCTCATTGCGCGACCGCTCGGTTTCCTCTGTTGCGGTCAGCTCGCGGATCAACTGATCGCGCGTCAAACGAACGAATGTCCAGCCCATGGAATGACTCCTGTGAGAAAGGGCCGGAGTCCTCCCGCCGGGGAAGGAACCCCGGCGGGTGGTGAAAGCCGCAGAACGCGGCGAGGTACGGCGGTCGGATCAGACCCTGGCGAGATGCCAGTCCTGGGACAGCGGAGCGAACTCGTAGCCCAGGTCGCCGAGGCGGTCGCGCTGCTGACGCAGCACGCGCCGATCCACGGTGGCATCGAGCTTGACGACATCGCCCAGCGGCCAGAGCGCACCGAACAGCACCGCGTCGCCGTCGTCTTCGGCATGGGCCGAAGCTTCGGCAGACGCAGCAGCCGGTTCGCTGCCGAACGGCGTGGTATCGACCAGCGGGTCGCGCGAACTGCGTGCCTTCTTCCGGCCGGCCGCCTTGGGGGCGGTCGTCGGCGTCGGCGTGGCGGTCTGCGCTTCCTCGTCGATTGGATCGACTTCCTGCGGACTCAGCCGGCGGGCGTCGTCGCGGCTCAGGGCATCGATGTTGGACAAGGTCATCCCGCCCAAGAGGGCGCGGATCTCGATGACCATGCGGCCGTTGGCGGTGTACGTGGACGGGCGAATCTCCGCGATGGCGAAATCGCCCTCGTACTTGCCTTCGGCGTACTGGTCGAGTTCGGCGTTCTTCACGACGAACTCGCCGATGGAGGTCGCGAGGCGGCCGACGTTGAAGTCGCCGTTGCGGCCGTGGATGGTCTTGATGGCCAGTTGGCCGGGAATGTTGATCATGAAGAACTCCTGCGGACGAAGCTGCGATCACGCACACGGCCGTCATGGCGACGGCGCGCATGCGCACGCGAGTGGGAAGAAGACAAGGCCCCAGGGAGCGGGGCCTTGCGGATCAGAACGACTCGGCAACTTCCAATGCGGGGGCATCGGCAGTGGCTTCATCGGCAGCTTCGGCGGCGTGCCTGGCAGGCTCGGACGCAGCGGCTTGCGGCTCGGCGGAAGTCGCGGGGACATCCGTGTTGCGCGTGTCGCGGTCGTCGGCGTCGGTCGGCTTGGGCTCGGCCTTGTAGACGAGCTTGCCGTCGACCTTGATCCAACTGACGAACAGCAGGCGGGCCTTGAGGCTCACCCCCTGCTCGCCGGCACGCTTGCCCTTGGAGTAGGTGAAGGTGTCGGTCCACAGGTCGCCCAGGCGGAAGCCGATCATCACTTTCTTTTCGGCATCGACCGCTTGGATGCAGCGGCGCACCAGGTGTTGCGCTTCGGAGCCCGAGACGCGCGTGTCGAAACGCACGTAGGCAACGTCATCGCTGGGGCCGTTGAGCGCCGCGATGTCGCAGGCCAGGAACGCATCGCCTTTCTTGGGCTTCACTTCGCGGATGCGATTGAGATACCCGAGTCCGGTGATGTGCAGGTCGAAGTAGGACTTGTCGGTGGAAGTGGTCATGGTGAATCTCCTGAGAACAAAGAGGCGGAGACACACCCGACCCAAGGCGGGGAAGGTGTGGAACCCCCGCATGGGTTGAAGGAACAGCTTGGGTGGCATCACCATCGGGAGAACCGATGGCCGTTCGCGCAGGGATGCCGGAGCGAACTGGTTGATCAACGCGGTCGGAACCGCGTCGCAGTCTTGAAGATCGAGACTGCCCGGGCATGCTGCTGACCGAAGTCAGCGGAACATGGGCCAAGCGTGGCGCTACGCCGGCACGCGCGCGAGCGGCAATCGGCACCGGCGGCTGTCCGCATTGGCAGCAAGCGCCAGGCCTCGCCGCTACGGCGCCTCCCACACCAGCTTGGGCACGCGCAGCGCCTCGGGGGTGTCCTGGCGCGGCCGGCGCGCTCGGTTCCAGTTGCCACCGTCCGACCAGGCGCCAGCCGGCCACCCGCAGGCTGGCGCCGCCCGCGGCCGGCAGCGTGTAGGTGATGAGGCGCGTGTAGCCCAACGCGCGTGCCGCGCGGCAGGCGGCCCGCGTAGAGCTTGCTGCAGGCGTTGGCCGTGCCATCGGTGCACAGCCGGGTAACTTCGAGCGTCCAGCCGTCATCGAGGTTCCGCGCCACCGGGCAGCCCACGATCACCACGCCGATGATGCGCCGGCTTGGTACCGTGCCGGCGTGAGCGGCCCGAGTCGGGCTGGAGACGAGCGCGTGAGATGCGGCCCTGAGCCGCGCCACCAAATAAAGAGAAGCCCCTGTGAGGGGGCTGGGAAGCAGGACGATCAGTGACCGGCCGGCGCAGCGGGCATGGGCTGCATCGACAGATGCGTGGCCGTGGCCGACACTTCGAGGTCGTCCTCGCTGTGCAGGATGTGGGCGAACACCCGTTCCTGCAAGGTCGAAGAACTCGCCGAAGTCGTCGCCGCCGAACTCGGCGCGCGCCAGTTCCCACCAGTCGTCGAACGCATCGACGTCGGGGTTGCAGCCCACGGCGTAGGCCATGGTCTTGCGCCGCCCATCGGGCCGGCTCTCGCCACGCTCGGCCATGAAATACACGCCCTGGTCCTTGACCAGGATGACGCGGCACTGGTTGGCCGCTGCCTCGGCGAGCACGGGCCGAAGCTGGGTGCCTTTGAATCGAACAGTCATGGAAGTGATCTCCAACGGAGGTAAGGAAGAAGGCTTCCCGCCGCGAGGACGGGAAGCCGCTTGGGGACGCAGGGGCTCAGTGCTGGACGGGCTTGCGACCGGACAGGCGCTGCACGCGGATGAGGCGCCAGCTCCCGTCGTCGATCAGCCGCTCCAGCACCTGGCCCAAGGTGTCGAAGAACACTTCATCGACCCGCTCCACCAACTCGCCGTCGTGGTGAAGTTCCACCGCGTAGGTGTCTAAGCCGCGTTCGTAGAGCACGGTGACGCGCCCCTGGAACTTCGCCGAGGCGACGGTGAAGCCGATGGCCGGCGGCGTGGCGATGATGTTGCTGGGGCTCGGATCGACCACCGTGAAGTCCCGCGCGCCGGCATCCACCAGCAGGTGCGTGATGCGCCGGAAACCATCGGGCGCGGGCAACTGCTCCAGTTGGTGGACCAGCTCCTGCAACTCGGGGCACTGCGGCTCGGCGATCGGCAGCTTGGCCGGCGCCGAACCCAGGATCAGTCGCTTCACCGTGTAGGGCTGGCCGTCGGCGGTGAACTCGGTGCTCTCCTCGGGCGTGTCCGCGCGCAGGCCGTCGAAGCGGCGTCGCGCATATGGTTCGACCTGCACCTTGGCGCCTTCATCGGGCACGTTGGTGACGAGCGCCTTGTCGAGCACCGCGAACTCGGCCCACCCCGTCTTGACGACGATGGCCTCGTCGGTGGTGGCGATGACCTTGCCCTCGAAGGGCTTGGGATCGATGTGGAAGCCCAGCGTCGAAACCTTGGGCTGACCATCGAAGATGTTGAACTTGAAGCTGCGGACGTTGGAGGGCACGTGGCCGCGAACCAGCGTCGGCATCTGTGCGCGGATGGCTTGGGTATCCATTGGGAAGCTCCTTGTGGCAATCCAAGAAACTTCCGCCCACAAGGGAGGCATGTCCCTTGGAGGTGAGGTGAATGGACGCGACATGCGCCCGGGAAGGAAAAACAACCAGCACGGCGAACCGCGCCGCAGCCTCGAAGGTCTCAACTGCCTGGGCATGCTTGCCGGCAACGCCAGCGAACATGCGAGCAGCGTGCATCACGCTCAAGGCCAGCGTCGCGCGGAAATCGGCATTGCGCCGCCACCGGCTTCGTCCGCAAATGAAACGAGCCCCGCGCGGGGGCTCGAAAGGTGGCGTTACTCGTCGTAGATCGGCAGTCCGTCCAGCACCGGCGCATCGGCATCGAATACCAGCATGCGCACGTCGGCGAGCGCGGCCAGGTGCAGCACGTGCAACAGGGATTCAGGCATGCCCTTCTTGCGGTGCTCCTGCATCAGCCGCTTGACCGTGATGCCTTCGACCGCGCGCAGGTTCTCGTCGGTCCAGGGCGTGGCGATCAGCTTCAACCCGATGGCCGGGCTGTACGGGATGCGGAAGGCGACGAACAGGAACAGCGTCGGCGTGGCGATGTCCGCCAGCTCGGCGAGGAAGCGATGCGCGTCGGCGTCGAGATGCGCGCTGCTGATCTCCCAGCACCGGCTGTAGAAGCCGGTTTCATAGCGCAGGCGCCGCACGACTTCGCGGGCCGCTTCCTCGGAGTAGGTGTCACCCACGTGCAGCGGCTTGCCTTCTTCCTGGGCCAATACGGCATAAACGACGTTGCGGACCAGTCCGTGGCTGGGGCAGATCGCCTGCAGTTCGTCGGGGACCGCCTGGTCCTCGGTGATCAGCATGAAGTCGTCCGAGAAGACGCAGGCACGCCGCTCGACCTGGCTGTCCGGCAAATGCGACTGCGAGGGGTGCAGCGGCAAGTATGTCAGCGGGCAGTCGTCGTCGTAGGAGACGGCGAGCAGCCGCTGGACGGACAGGCCGTCGTAACCGCGGACAAAGGGATTGTTGTTTGAGTAGGACATGGGATTTCTCCAGCAGAGGATGGCCGAGGCAATCCCCTGCTGGGGATTGAACCCCAGCGGGTGGATGAAGTGGCAGCCGGTCAGCCGGCGGCAGCCGAGGACGGGTCGCCCAGCGCCTTCAACAGGTCGGTCAGGCCGCCATTCGCAAGCTGGTACAGGCGGTTGTAGTCATCGCCGGTCGGTGCTTGCTCCAGGCGGTCAAGCCGCGCATCCAGGTCGAGGATGCTCTGGCGCACGTCGCGGGCGATGCTCAGCGCAGAGGGTTTCTCGGCCGGCCTGCGTGCATCGAGTGCCGAAAGAATCTCGGCCGGCGACGGGTAGCGGCAGTCGCGTCCGTACTCGACCGGGAACACCTCTCGGCCGGTCAATCCGGCGTTCGGCGCTCCGGTGCCGATGCGCAGCACGTTCTCGTCGGGGACACCGTGGCCGGCGTAGTCGAACACCACCGTGCGCGGCTTGCGCATGTCTGCCGGCCAGCCTTCAAGGATGACCGCATCGATGTCGTCGTCGGTCACGAGCAGATCGATGGAAATGCCAGGGGACATGAATCGCTCCTTTCAAGAAAAGGAGGGACATGCCCCCATGCAGGGACGCATGTCCCTCGTGGGGTAGGAAGAAAAGAGGAACGTCGGCAGACCGCAGTGCGGCTCACCAGCCGTTGTAGTTCAGCGTCAGGTCGGCAATGACCTTGCGCCGCTCCAGGTCGAGGCCGCCCAAATCGGACAGACCCTCGAAGCCGCAACGCTTGAGCATCGCGCCGCCCTCGCGGGCGTTGTAGAAGCTCACCATCGCGGACAGGAACATCCGCTGGCCGCTGCTCAGGACACCGAGGGCGTCATTGAGCATCAGCAGCTTCGGCCGCAGATCCCACTTGGTGGTGGCACGCTGCAGGCCTTCGCGGGTGCCGTCGCCGAACCATTCGGCCCCGGCGATATGGACGCCGCGTTTCCACGCCTCGAAGAAGGCTTGGGGCGCGGCGGTGAAGTGCTGGTGTTCCAGCTCGATCTGATCAAGTACCTCTTGAGGCAGGGCACGGTTCATGACATGGGCTCCTGGTGGTTGGACATCACGGGTTGAGGCGCTGCTGCCAGCGGCCCGTTTGCAGGGCGTGCTCGGCGGCGTGGTGCGAGCGGAAGTAGCTGACCGACTCGCGCGAGACCGGGCCGTCCGCATCGGCGGTGCCGATGTAGTGGCCGGCCGCGCTGCACAGCACCTGCAGGGGCAGGCGCTTGCCGACGTAGGCCAGGGCCTGGTAGCCGATGGACTCGGCGCGGGCCTGTTCGACGCTCAGCGGCGCCGATGCGAACGCAAGGGACATGGGTTTCTCCTGGTGGTTGAAGACCGGGAGCACCACGCCCTGTCGGGAGCGGATACCTCCCGAAGGGTTGAACATCAAAAGCACCGGCGTCGTGACGACGCGCGTCCGCGGTGGTCGGTGCGAAGCGGACTGGATCGGTCAACGCGGCGAACCGCGTTGCAGCCTTGAAGACCGGGGCTGCCAGGGCATGGTGCTGACGACCGTCAGCGACACATGCGGGAAGGATGGAAGCGCGGCAGCGCGCCGTCGCCGATCAAACGGAACCGAACGCCGTCCGGTTTGGCCCGAGCTCTGATGCAAGAGCCGATGCACGTCCGTCTGCCCACGACAAAGGCGCCGAAGCCCCAAAGGACTTCGGCTGGAGAGGAATCAATCCACCTGTGGGCTGCAAGCAGGCCAGGCCGTCGTCAAAGCCATTCGCTGCGTCAGCAATCTCACCCGACCCGTTTCGTGGCTGGGGCCGGCATCCTCTGGCGTGTATCCACACACAAAGGGAGCCCGTTGTTCCGCCGGCGGGCACCGGCACCGAATACCGTGGACCGCAAGCGGTCTCCTGGCACCTCGCAGCCTTGCGGGCTAAGGCGTCAGGAGACCGCTCGCGGATGGACGGAAGCACCTCGATCAACGGAACCGCGACAGACGCGATTCGATGGAGCAATGACCTTCTCGTCCTGCAAGCCGTGATCGGCTCGTGCAGGACGCGCACACCGTTGCAGAAGGGGACGCGCGCTGGGGAGTCCCGCGGGGTGCGGGAGGTTTGCCCCGCCGTCGGCAGCAGCCGGCGTGGCAGAGGGAGACGTGGGCGTCAGCTCGCCTTGGGGCGCCGGCGCCGCGGGCTGGATGCGCCGCGCTTGCTTGCCGCAGCTTCTTCGATCGGCTGCGTGGCCTTGCAGTCCGGGTAGCGGCTGCAAGACCAGAACGCGCCGCTCTTGCCGCTGCGCTGGCGCATCGGTGCGCCGCACTGCGGGCAGCTCGGCGCGGGCGGCAGCTTGAGGTCGAGCGAGGCGCCGCGGTACTGCTGCACGAGCTGGGTGACCCAGCTCGATTGCTTGACGATGAAGGTGTCCAGCGTCATCTGGCCGGCCTCGATCATATCCAGCGCCTGCTCCCACACCGCCGTCGTGCCCGGATCGGCGATGGCCTCCGGCACCGCGTCGATCAGCGTGAAAGCCGCATCCGACGCGCGGATGGCACGGCCCTTCTTCAGGAGATAGCCGCGGGCCAGCAGCCCGCTGATGATGTTGGCGCGCGTGGCCTCGGTGCCGATGCCCGTGGTGTCCTTGAGCTTCTGTTTCAGGCGCGGGTCGGTCACGAGCTTGGCGACGCCCTTCATGGCTTTGACCAGCTCGCCCTGGGTGTAGGGCTTGGGCGGCAGCGTCTTCAACGCCTTCAGTTCGACCTGGCCGACCTGACAAGAAGCTCCGGCACACAACGCCGGCAGCACCTGCCCGCGCTGCGCGTCTTCGCCGTCACCGTCCTCGGGCTCCGGCGCCGCCAGTACCTGGCGCCATCCGGCCACCGCGATCTGCTTGCCGACTGCGAGCAGCGACTGTCCGCCGCATGTGAGCTGCGCCACTGTCCGGTCGAACTCGTGGTGCGGCAGGAACTGCGCGACGTAGTGGGCGCGGATCAGCCGGTAGACGGCCAGCTCCTTCTCGCTCATCGCCGAGAGGTTGGCCGGTTCCAGCGTCGGAATGATGCCGTGGTGCGCCGTGACCTTGCCGTCGTTCCAGGCCCGCGAACGCTGCTGGCGATCCAGGCGGTCGATCAGCGGCCGCAGGCTGGGATCGGTCTTGACCAGGCTGTCGAGGACGGCCGGCACCTCGGCCAGCATGCTCTCGGGCAGGTAGCCGGAATCCGAGCGCGGATACGTCGTCGCCTTGTGCGTCTCGTACAGCGCCTGGGCAATGTCCAGCGTTTCCTGCACGTCGAGGCCCAATTGCTTGGAACACACTTCCTGCAAGGTGCCGAGGTCGAACGGCAGCGGCGGGCCTTCGCGCACGCGCTCGGTCTCCACCGACAGCACCTTGGCGGCGCCGGTCGCGCGCAGGCGCTCGGCGGCCTGCTGCGCCGCGGGCTGCTGTAGGCAGCGGCCGGCGTCGTCGGTGCTGCCCTGCGGCGGCGTCCAGCTTGCGACGAAGGACTGGCCCGCATGCGAGAGCGCTACCTCGATGGCCCAGAACGGCACCGAGACGAACCGTGCGATCTCGCGATCACGGTCCACGACCAGCTTGAGCGTCGGCGTCTGCACGCGGCCGACCGACAGCACGCCGTTGTAGCCGGCCTGGCGCCCGAGCAGCGTGAACAGGCGGCTAAGGTTCATCCCGATCAGCCAGTCGGCACGCGATCGGGCGAGCGCGGAGAAGTACAGCGGCAGCGTCTCGGCGGATGGCTTGAGCGCGCCCAGCGCCTTGCGAATGGACGCATCGTTGAGCGCCGACAGCCACAGCCGCTGGATCGGGCCGCGATAGCTGCAAAGCTCGATGATTTCGCGGGCGATCATTTCGCCCTCGCGGTCGGCGTCGGTGGCGATCACCAGCTCGCCAGCCTTGGCGACGAGCTGTTGTACGACCTTGAACTGCGCCGCGGTCGCCGCCTTGGGCTCAACACGCCAGCGCTGGGGAAGAATGGGCAGTTGCTCGATGGCCCAGCGCTTGTACTGCTCGCCGTAGCCTTCGGGCGGAACCGCCTCGACAAGATGACCGATGCACCAGGTCACGATGACACCCGCACCGCTGTAGTAGCCCTTGCCCCGTTGGCCGGCGCCCAGCACACGGGCGATGTCCTTGCCCTGGGACGGCTTCTCGCACAAGTACACGCGCATGAAGCCTCCTCGAAAAGTGCGGTTGATCGGATGGCCCCAGCTTGGCCGGGCCAGCGGACGACGGCAGCAAGGAAGCCGATTGGCGCAGACACCGCTTTGTGATCGGCGGGCGATGCGTTGCCGCAGCAGTACGAGTTGACCGCAACGGCTGGCGCAGCGGGAGCGTCGTTTCGGGAGGGCGGCTGGAACTCGGTGGAACACCATGGAGCTATCCCCTGGGGATAGCTGGTGCATGGCGGGCGTGTGACGGTTGCTACAGCCGCCCTCGGGCGGCGCGGTGCCGGGCAATGGGCGAGCTACTGCCCGCCGGCCGGCTTGGCGCTGAGCGTCACGGCCTCGATGCGGTACGGCAGGATGCCCACGCGCCGGGCCTCGATCTTGAACGTCGTGCGCTCGTTGTCGTCAGCGTCTTCCCACTCGTCCTTCACCGTGCGGCCTTCCACCAGCACGCGCATGCCTTTCTGGTACAGGTCTTTCCAGTGGTCGGCGTCGCGGTGCCACAGTTCCACCGGCGCCCAGAAGCCGCCGCGGTCCTCGTACTCGCCGTCCTTCTTCGGGATCGGGTTGTCGAAATAGACGTTCAGGCGCAGCAGCCGGCGCGGCTCGTCGTTGCCGTTGGGGAATTCGCGGTAGTCCGGCGCAGAACCGATGTTGCCCTCGCCGACGAAGTGCGTGCTCATGGTGACTCCTTGGGGTTGGTGGATGGAACGGACGCGGCATGCCCGTGGACACGCCGCAGGTAAGCCGCTTCGGCCTGCGCGGCCTTGCTGGCGCACTCCTGGGCCTGACGGCCCAGCGTGTGAAGGAGGCTGATCTGCATATTCAGCGCGATGCGCTGCAGCTCCATCGCGTACAGGTCGTCGATCAGCGAGGCCGGCGTCGCCGGGCGGTCGAGCAGCGATTCCCACAGCGCCACGCCCATCGAGGAACGGTCGTGGTTGCGCCAGCGCAGGAAGGTCGTGCCTGCGCCAGTGGTCTGCTGGGCCAGTTGCACGTCGAGCAGCGAGAAGGGATAGGCCCGCGCCTGTTGCAGCACGCGCCGATGCGCCAGGCCGATCAAGCCGTCGCGCAGCGCCGTGCACTGGTTGGCCCAGGCCTCCAGACTTCCCTTACCTTTAAAAGGCTGTAAAAGGCCTTTTAGGTAGCCCGCGTGTTCCAGGCGCTGGAAGTCTGCCTGCTCCAGCGGCAGGAAGCGCGCCGGTTGGCCGGTGGAAGACGATGCGGTCATGCCTTCGTGCCTTCACCGTCCTGGTCGTTGTCCGTCACGTCGACTGCGCCAGCCACGGGGGCGGCATCAGCGGCTGCACCAGGCTTGCCCGCCCGCCGCGCGATCGGTGGCGCAAAGCGCGAACGGCGTGTGCCTTCGAGCACGTCCTGCGGCAGCTCGCCGAACTTCTCTAACGCCGCCCGCGCCACCGCGTTCTTCGAGGCGAAGTCGTCGCGCGTCGCGCCGGAGTAGCGGTACTGCTGTGCCAGCGAGAACAGGCTGCGCAGCGCATGCGCGCCGTCGTTGAGCCAGCGTTCCAACGTGCTGCGGTCGATCAGCGCGGTGTGGTGGGCGAGGATCAGCTTGCGCGCCAGGTCGTCGTAGTCGGCCAGCAGGTACACCGCCATGAAGCCGAGCTGCGCATTGACGAACAGCGGCAGCTTCACCGGCTGCACGTTCATGTTTTCACCGAGCGACAGCGCGGGCGGCACGTCGGCCAGCGCCTGATCCACCTGCTCGCGCAACGCCTGCAAGCTCGCCTTGGTCTGCGTCAGCTTGTCCTCGACGCGCAGCATCCATAAATCCGAGTAGGGATCGTCCTGCTCGGCGCCGCGCTTCATCTTGTTCATCACGCTGATGTAGCCGTTGAGGCCGATGATCCCGGGGCGCCCCTCGGCGGGCGCTCGCCCATGCCAGATGCGTGAAGCGTGGTGGGTGTGCAGCGTCAGCGACATCGCGCTGCGCAGCGATCCGAGATTCAACTGCAGGGGCTGCTGGGATTCGTTGGCCATGGTGACGACTCGCTGTAAGGGAACGAGCCGCCAGCATCTGCATCGCCCGGAAGGGCGTCAGTCAACAAACCGCAGCCGGTGCGTCCCCGGTTGTCGTCTTGGGAAGGCCGCGTGTTCCATCTATCCCCTGGGGATAGGTCTGCACCTGGTCGCGACGACGTGATGCGCGACAAACC
Organism: Variovorax paradoxus; assembly: GCF_022009635.1. Taxonomy (NCBI): domain Bacteria; kingdom Pseudomonadati; phylum Pseudomonadota; class Betaproteobacteria; order Burkholderiales; family Comamonadaceae; genus Variovorax; species Variovorax paradoxus. Next base: position 3,317,753 of record NZ_CP091716.1, on the reverse strand, counting down.
AGCGGCCGTCCGCCGGAAGGCTTGATGTCCCAGCCATCCCCTGGGGATAGCTGCTCAGGAATCGCCGAGCGCCGAACGCAGCTTCGCCAGGTAGGCTCGCGCCGCCTCGCGGCCAGGGCCGTTTGGAGCAGGCTGTGGAGGTGCAGAGGGTGCGGGTGCGGCTGGACGTGGCGGCGGCGACGACGGCAAAGGCGGCGACCCTGGCGAGCCGCCTTCGCCGGCCCAGGCCTTGAACTCGCCGCGGATTGCCTTCTGGATGATGCCGAACAGGTAGCCAGCCGGGTTGCGCACTGCGCTGTTGCGGCAGCGGGCATCCCATTCGTCCAGCACCGCCTGCCGCAGTAACTCGTCCACCTGCTGCAAGGCCACCAGCGCGCCGCTCTGCTGCTCGTCCTTCAAGCGCAGCAGGCGCTCGGGTAGGCGCACGTGCTGCAGCGCCTTCGCGCGCGGTACTGTACCTACTTGATTTATACGATCCATACGTACAGTACGGTCCTCCTTCGGATTCCGAAGTGAGCCGTCTAGCGCGGGTTTCAGCCCTGCTTCGGATTCCGAAGAGGGGCCATTTAGATTCCGAAGTAGGACGGCCTGGCCTTCTTCGGATTCGTGATCCACAGGCTCTTGTGGATAACTCGTATCGGCCCATTCGTTGCGGGCCATGCGCTGTGTCAGCACCTGTAGGCGTGTGGGCAGCGTGCGGCCATTGAGCATCGGGTCTTCGGCGATCTCGCGCAGGGTGTTCATGCCGACGATCTGCACTGCCTTCGCGGCATGGGTCAGCGCCTGGCTGACCAGGCCCAGGTAGTCGGGGTCGAGCTGCATCGCCTCGAAGGGCGTCAGCGGTTCGTCGTGCAGCACGTAGAGGTTGCCGAGGATGCGCCCGGTCTTCGGGTCGCGGCGCCGTCGCACCAGGCTCAGCCAGCGTGTCAACCGCAGCAGCGTCAAGGCGCGCGCCACGGTCTCATGCGAGGCCTGCGCCGCGCAGGGCATCGAGGCAAGGTAGGGCCGGAGCTGGTCGTAGGTGGGGAACGCCGTCACGCCATCGCTTTGAAGCTGCAGGCGGAACACCTGCCAGGCATTGCGCTCCAGCGGCGTCAGGCGCCGGTCGAGGAACAGCGCGCGCGGCACGCTCTCGTGCCGGTTGCCGCTGTAGAGGAAGCCATCACTGATCGGCGCGGCCGGCGACGTAGGGGCAGTGCCGCGTGGGGGTGGTGGTGCCGGTGGCACCAGCTCCCGCAGCGCTTCGTCGAACAGCGCCGACAGCGCCACGGGGCCATCGCGCCGGGGTGCGCCGCCGGTCGCCATGGCCTACACCAGCCCCTGGTCGATCCAGTTGCGTATCGCCGACCAGATCACCGACATCGGCAAGGTCAAGGTCTCGGCCAGGTCCATGGTCAGCGCCAGCATCGCCATCTCGTCGTCCAGCGCGATGCTGCGCTCCGTGACGCCGGCCTTCCATCGCTTCCATAGGGCCGTGTCCTGCGCCTCGTCCAGCACCGGATGCCGTCCCTTGCGCTTGGGCAGGCCGAGGATGTCGCGGCGAAGGGCGACCTCCTGGTGCGTCAGGCCGTAGAAGCGGCTGACCATCTCCGTGCTGGCACCCAGGCGCAGCATGCGGTCGACCGTGGCGATCTCGCGCTCCACGTCGTGCACCTGGCTCAGCAATCGCTTGAGCACCTCGCGGTTGACCGACACCGAGCACCACGAGACGGTGGCATTGACCAGCATGCTCACGAGTTCGGGATGCTTGAGCGCATCCAGTTCTTCCTCGCCGAAGCCCATGGCCTTGCAGCGTCGCAGTTGCCCGTTGCGCAGGTCGTGCAGCGCCTGCGCGATCACGGCCTGGTTGAGCGGGTGCGGTGCGGACATGCGTGGTCTCCGCTCAGGCGCCGCGGCCGGGGTCGCTGGAGGCCGCGCCGGTCTCCAGATCCAGAAGCCGACGCGCCAGGCGCAGCAGCCGGAACAGTTTGACCAGCCCGGCATCGCTCAGGCGCGGGTAGGCACCGCCGCCATACAGCAAGGGCGCCAGGTCATCGGCTAGCCGGGCGCGATCGAGCCCGGCTGCGGCACGCGCGGCGCACAGCGCCTGCAGCAGCGTCAGCACCGCGCGAGCGAATGGCGGCATGGCGCGCGCGGCCGGCGGCGCGACGCAGGCGAAGCCGATGCCGCCGTCGCTAGGCTCGACCTGATCGGCCACGCCGGCTTCCTCGGCGACCTCGCGCGCGAACTGCGCGATGTGTACGCGCAGCCGATCCGGTACGTCCAGGCCGGGCTCGATGTACCAGACATCCGAGATGGGGTAGAGCCCGCCCGCCTGCACGGGAATGGCGCGCAGCGCGTCGGCCTCGAAGTCGGGCAGCTTGTCGCCCATCTGGTCGGCGACCATGCGCTGGATGGATTGCAGGCGCTCGGTGGTCGGCGCCGGCGACACGATGTGGCCCTGTAGGCGTTCACCGCGCTGGCAGCCGTCCCGCTGATCGCCTTCGGCGTCAACCCTCGATGCAGTCGCGCCTGCGCCCGTCGGCGCGGACGAACCGGACTCCGACGCCTGCACCGAAGGGGTAGCCGGCGACGATGGCGGCGACGAAGACCGCTGCGGCTCGGGCGCAGGTGCGGCCGATGCGGCTGATGGTGCAGGTCTCGCCGCTGGCGGTGCCGGGTCGCTGGTCAGCGCACGCTGTCGGCTCTCCGTGTCGTCGATCTCCAGAGCCAGCGTGTCGTAGTCCGCTTCCAGCAGCTCGGCCATCTGGCCGACCAGCTCGTCCTGCACCCGCTGCGGCGAGAAGTTGTCGGGCTGCGTGTCGAACTGCGCGAGCACGTCCTGGAACAGCGTGGCGAAGTCCACCGACAGGTTGCGGCTCAGCGCACGCCGCTCCCAGGTGCGCTCGCAGGCCTTGCGCAGCACCGCGAGCCGTTCGACCTGGTGGCGGCCGAGCCCGCCGTACAGCAGGTTCGGGATCGCCGGCAGCAGGTAGTGCACGGCGTCCTGCATGCGGCTGATGTGCGACTGCGGCAGCGGAAACCCATCGGCCGTGAGGCGTCGCGCCAGCTCGCTCTGCGACAGCGCCTGGCCGTTCTCCTGCTCGTAGAACTCGCGCGCCTTCTCCACGCCCAAGGCCCGCTCGATGAAGCTCAGCCCGCCGCGCAGCTCGTTCTCGGCCAGGTGGCCGGTGAGCATCACCACCTCGCCGCGCTGCGGCCACGGGCGGAACAGGCAGGGGATGCGGAAGAAGCGTTCGTCCTTGGTTTCGCTCCACAGCTCACGCAGGATCGCCAGGCGGGTATTACCGCCGTTGCGGATGATGTAGTGCGGCTCACCGGGCCGGCGTGTGATCGCGGGCGGTGCGTCCAATCCGCGCTCGCGGATCGAAGCTTTGATGTCCTCGTAGGCTGGGTTGCGCGTCACGCGCGGGTCGTGGTCATACGGGCGCAACTGGTCCAGCGTCACGACCATCGGCGTGTCGGCGATGGGATCGGTCAGGGCCGCAGCCGTTGGGCTGGTGCGCTCGAAGCCGGAGGCCAGCAGTTTGGCGGCCATGTCTTGCTGGGTCAGGTCAGCCACGGCCGTCCTCCCCAGGCATCGGCTCGTCGGCAATGCCGTCCCGAGCTTGCCGGTCGGCGCGTCGAAGCTGCGCGCGCGCGTTGAGGCCGGCTCGGTGATCGCTCGCGGTTGACCTGGTGTAGATCGAAGCGCAGCCCGACTTCGTGAACTTGAGGTGTCCGCCGGGCGTGCGCACCACGTGCCAGCCTTCACCTAGCGCGAACTCGATGAGGGCGCGCAGGCGTTTGCGGCCTCTCGCCAGTTCATGCGCGTTCGCCATCGCCCGCGCTCCCTGCTGTGCCTGCCGCGTCGGCGCGACCGCTGACTTGGGCGAAGCGGTCCTGCCACTGCGGGAACAGTTCGCCGGCCAGCGCGCGCATAGTGGCCAGCGCCGCAGGGGCGTTACGGCCCGTGGGCTGTCGGTACTCCACTCGATGCACCGGCAAGCCTCTGGTCGCGGCGCGTGGATAGGCTTCAATCGCCGGCACGTCGGTGTCGAGGACGCGCACGCCGGCCTGGCCCTGGAACACCTGCCGCAGCGCCTGTTGAATCAGCCGCGCGTTCGACGACACCGGATGCACGCGGTTGATGAGCAGATTCAATGGCGGTGGCTCGATACCGAGGTGCCGGTACGGCGCGATGTCCTCGATGAGCTGCAAGGTGCCGCGGCGCAGTTCGCGCGCTGCGAGGATTTCCGGCGTGACCGGCGACAGCGCCATATCCGAGGCCAGCACTGCCATCTCCAGGAGCACACTGCGCGCGCCCTGCGTGTCGATCAGCACCAGGTCGTAGCTCGGCGCCAGCGCAGGCAGCAGATGGCGCAATCGCAAGCGGCCATCGGGCGCATGCAGCAGCAGCGTGTTCAGCTCGCCGCGGTCGTCATTGGAGAGCACCAGATGCAGGCGCGCAATGGCGGTATGGGACACCAGTTGCTCGGCGCGGTGCTCGTTGACCGTCAGCATCTCGTAGATGCCGGCGGGTGCACGAACGGCCAGTGTGAAGTAGCTCGACAGTGTGGGCTGCACGTCTAGGTCTAGCAGCAGCACGCGCAGCCCGGCGTCGGCGGCGAAGCCGCCTAGATTGGCGGCCGTCGTGGTCTTGCCCACGCCACCCTTGGTCGAAATGATCGAAACCACCTGCATGGGCTTCTCCTTGTTCAATGGCATGAGGGGAGAAGCCGCGTCAGGCGCGATCGTTGCGGCGGTCAGCGATCCACTGTTCGATTTCCACAGAATCCCAGCCGACCGCGCGCACACCCAGGCGCATGGCCTTGGGGAATTTGCCTTCCTTCATCAGGCTGTAGATGTGGGCGCGCTTGAATCCGGTCTTGGCCTCGACTTCGGCGCGGCGCATGATGCGGTGTTCAGGCGCCAAGGCCGGCGCGGTGGTCTGCGAAGACATGGTAGGCACTCCTAGACGCTCGATGGCGCTGTTCAGAAAATGCCTTGCATTCCATACGCCGCAGCCGCGGAATTCACTGCAACAGCAGAACTCGCCACTGCAATTGCAGTAAGTGCGCTGTGGGGTTAGCGCGATGCCTCCAAGTGGCGGCGAGCCTGGGCGAGCTTGCTCCACAGCGTGCGCTCGCTGATGCCGGGCCGTCCTTCATGGTGGGCCAACAACGCACTGACCACGGCGTCCATGTTCTGGAAGGATGAATAGGACTTGCCCGCGGGTGACTTGCCTAACAGCAAAGTCAGCAGACCGCCGATGATGTTCAGATATGTTGATTCGCTGCGCAGTCCAAGCTCACGTTCGCCGCCGCTCTCGGCTATGCGGACGGCGTGCTCCTTCGCCAACGCTTCATACTGAGCCCGCAATGCCGCATGCAGTTGTACGAGTTCTGCGAGCTGCACTTTGGACGCTTCGCGATCGGCCAGCAGCACGTTCAGCGTTGCCAGGTTCACCGCCGGATGCAGCTCGCGCTCGATCTCGTCGAACAGGAACTGCGGCCGCTCGCCGGGGTAGTAGTACGACATCCATGCCCTCAGATCGACGTGACGCACGATCAAGTCAGGGTCATCGAGTGCCAGTCGCTGCGATTCATGTGCGATGCCAGCCTTGCCGAAGGGCAGTTCATCGTGCGCCAGCGCATCGAAGATGCGCTCCGCGAACAGCCGCAGCATCGGCCAGCGCGGGAAGTCGCTCATATCGGGAATAGCGCGCGAGCCTAGCGCTTCCAGGATCCGCAACTCAAAACGCAAGAGGCCCGCCCAACGGATCGCCACCTCGATCGGTCGGTAATACGTCTTGGTGCCAAATGCAAGGCAGCTCGATTTCGGCATATCGCGCGCTTCCCATCGTCGGATTGAACTCCGGCAGACGCGCGCCCCCATGGGTGCGGCGATCGCCCAAGAAATCCGGATGAAGCGCGGGGCCTTCATCGTTGGAGAGGATGTTGCCCGTCGGTGATACAGCCGATCAAAATTGGTCGATCACACCTTGCGACGCGCCGTAGTCCTCCGCCATAATGCCCCGTGGAAATACTCCGTTACCTGGAGAAACAGCCTGAAAGGTCGTGCGCCTCCATGCATCAACAGAGCACGAGTGGCCTGCGCTCTACCCGGAAACCTTCGACAAAGTTTTTGCCCGAAGTCATCGAGGGGTAAAGAGCCAATGTGTCACTGCTCCGAGCCGATTTGCAGCCGGCAGGTGCACATGCCTTCCGTGTCACCTCACTGATTTTTCTGGCAGCGAATGGTGAGTCACGCATCAGCAACAGATTGGCATATTTGGCTGTTCACAAAGAGCAGGTGCGCAGCCGCTTGCCGCGATGCAATTTGGGTCAGACGTAAGACCGAAAAAGAATCACGCCCTCCGATAGGCGGTCATTAAACCGACCGTCTATCAGGCGCCTGACGGTGGCGCCGCACGCTGAGCACGGTCGATGAATTGCCTCAGTGCGTCCCTCATCTCTCCTTCTAGCCGCAGCAGATAGGTGGTCAGAGATGCCACCCGATCGGCCAGCGGTCGAGCCACCACGTCGGCATGCTGGCAATCAGCAACGTGTGCAGCGCTCGAAAAGCCGATTCCGTAGCCCGCGGCCACCAGCGCCAACATCAGGCCATGAGTAGTGACATATTCAGCCACTATCGGCCGAGCCTCGACTGATCGGAACAGCCGTTCGCGCTGTCGGCTGCAGCCTTCGCAAACCTGTGGATCGCACAGCACCAGCGGATAGCTCACCACTTCTTCCAGGGGCACCTCCTTGAAGACCAGTAGCGGATGTCGCGCAGGAAGAGCGACCACCAACGGGTCTTCCCACAACGGTGCCGCAACAATCCCAGCGTCCACGTCATCGATCATCGCAAGGCCGGCATCGAACAGGTCCGTGCTCAGTCCATGCACCAATTGAGCGAGTGGCACCTCTGACAGCCGGATGTTCACTTGCGGAGCTTCCTGTCGGCACAGTGCGAGCAACGTCGACAGTCGAACCCGTCCGATGTCGCCCGCCAGCGCAATGCGCAGCGTGTCCTGATACCCCTCGGCCGCCGCGCGTGCTCTGGCTTCGGCGTGCTCGACGGCCAGTATGACGCGGCGGGCATCCTGCAGAAAGGCGCGCCCGGCCCAGGTTAGGCTGGCACCGCGCGGCGTGCGCTGGAGCAGGGTCACTCCCAAGTCGGCCTCCAGCTTGCGGATCGTGCGGGATAGGGGTGATTGCTCGATATGCAGGCGCTTCGCCGCGCGGCCGAAGTGCAACTCCTCGGCCACTGCAATGAAGGCCCGGATGTGACGCAGGTCCATGTTCTCTCCGTCATGAGGCCGCTGCTTGCAGCACGAAGGACCAACATGAATGCGCTCCTGAACGGTCTTACGGTTCCACCTTGCATTTCACGCTTCCGGTTTCAGGGCCGGGATTGAATTCCCGGCAGGTCCACTTCAAGCCACTTAAAGCAGCTTGATCGTTCAAGATGGCACGCGGCGCAGCGGCGCAGCCTTACTCATCGGCTAACCCCCAAATCAAATGGGCATCGACCAGCAGTCGATTGCGCGCCTTCAACGCTTCGATGCGGGATGAAAGCGATGCGCCGACAGCATCAACGGATTGCCGACGTAGCAGCAGCAGCGATTGCAGATCCCCCTCGCCGAGGGCATAGCCACGCTGGCCGAGCCTGGCGTTCTCGCGGGCCATCTGTGCGGACTGCTCGGCCAACCTCCATCGCCGCAGTGCAGTGCGGGCATCGTTGATGGTTTCCGCAATCGCCAGGTCGACTTCCTTGCGCTGGCGCTCCAGTTCAGCCCGCGTCACGTCTACCTGCTTGAGCGCCTCTTGCATGGTCTCCCTGCGATAGGTCCCTCCGAGCGGGATGCTCACGCTGACACCGACGATGCGTTCACTGCGACGAGCCTCCGAGGCCGTGTAAATGCCAACCGTGGGATCAGGAATCCGATCGGCCCGTGCCCGATCGGCCGTCAGTTCGGCCCGCTTCAGCGATTCCTGCATGATCCGCAGCGTTTCGCTCTCGGCCAGGACCCGTTCGCGCCACTGCACCTCCTCCATGTCTAGTTCCACGGGCTCGCTTAAGGACCGCGGCTCCATCACCAGGGACGGAAAACGTGCGCGCAGGCGAAGGATCGCCTTGGCCTCCTGTGCCTGCACGGCATCGAACTGTCGGCGCGCTTCGGCTGCGTCCGCTTGCGCAGCGTTGAGATCCAGAAGCGACGCATCGCCGGCCTTGCGGCGCCCGGCGACTGCTGACGCGCTCGATTCGGCGAAGCCGAGTTGCTCTTTGGCCAGTTCTCGCGCTTGGATAGTTGCCAGCCAGTCGATCCACAAGTCAGCCAATGCACGCGCCGCTTCATGCCGCGCTTGCGCCAACTCGACACGAGCTATCCGCTCGGTAGCGTCGCCCAGGCCTTGGTCGAGTTCGGCTTTGCCGCCAATTCGGATCGGCCGCTCGATCCTGGCGGTCCATTCGTTGGAATTGCCACCTGTGTCGTAGCGGCGTCTCTGGCCGTCGACTCCTACAGACCACTCGTAGGGTGATGCAGCGATCCTGCGCCCCGCATGGCCTGCTGCTTCCAGCGCATACCGGGCTTTCACCACGGAAGGCTCCTGCTCGATGGCCGCACGTGCAAGTTCGGCAGGAGGTAGGTCGGACGGAGTGGCGGGCTGCGCAACCACCTGCAGCGGCAGCACCAGCGCCCACCCCAAGGTCATCATGATCCAAGACTTCATGCAATCTCTCCATCGATCGACAACGGTGTTGCCCAGTAACGCAATCCGGTGCCGGCAAAACGTTCTCGCAGCAGTTGCAGGAGTTGCTCCTGCCGTTCCTCGGTGACCAGGATCTGCACCCGGACCGCGTGGCTGCGCCCCATCACTTTTTCCTCTTCCGACAGCCGCCCGTGGGTTGTGCCGTGGCTGAACGCCGGCGTGCTGACGAAGAGTTCATCACCTGCGACTTCGAGCAGCAGGTCGAGCAGCTTCTCCTCAATCTGCGGATCAAGAATCAAGGTCAAGCAGGACTTAGGCATGACTCACCTCCGGGGCCGCCGACGGCTTGGCGTGTGCGAATCTCAGGTAAAGGATGGGCAGTAGGATCAGCGTCAGGGCGGTGGCCGTGATCAGTCCGCCGATGACAACGATGGCCAACGGGCGCTGGATTTCCGAGCCTGGGCCGGTGGCGAACAACAGTGGTATCAACCCGAAAGCGGTGATCGATGCGGTCATCAGCACCGGCCGCAAGCGCCTTCTCGCGCCCTGGGTGACGCACTCGACGAGCGGCAGGCCTTCGGCATGCAACTGATTGAAGTAACTCACCAGCACCACGCCGTTGAGCACGGCGATGCCCAGCAGGGCAATGAAACCCACCGAGGCCGGCACGGACAGGTACTCGCCCGTCAACCACAGCCCCATGATGCCGCCCACCAGCGCGAAGGGAACATTGCTCAGCACCAGCAGGGCTTGGCGCACCGAGCCAAAGGTGGAGAACAGGATCACGAAGATGAAGCCCAGCGACAACGGCACCACCAGTGCCAAGCGCGCGGCCGCGCGCTGCTGGTTCTCGAACTGCCCACCCCAGGCAATGCGGTAGCCGGTGGGTAGCTGCACCGACTGCGCGATCTTGGCCTTGGCCTCTTCGACGAAGCCCACCAGATCGCGCCCGGTGACGTTGGCGATCACCACGCCATAGCGGCTGCCCATCTCGCGGTCGATCTTCACTGGGCCGCTTTCGCGCTCCAGCCTGGCAAGCTGATCCAGCGCCACGCTCTGTCCGCCAGGCGTGGTGATGTGGAGCGCCGCGAATTCTGCCGGTGACACCTTCACGCCGTCCGGCCCGCGTACCACGATCGGGATGCGCCGGTTGCCGTCGATCACCGTGCCGGCGCGCATACCCTCGATCTGCACACGCAGGGCGTCCTGCACCTCCTCAACCGACAGACCGTAGCGTCCTGCGGCCAGCCGATCGACCACCACACGCAGGTACTGCACGCCATCGTTCTCGACGGTGTAGACGTCCTGGTTGCCGGGCACTTCCTTGACCAGCTTTTCGACCTGGGCGGCGAGGTCATTGAGCGTTTTCAAGTCCGGCCCGAAGATCTTGATCGCCACGTCGCCGCGCACGCCGATGATCATCTCGGACACGCGCATGTCGATCGGCTGCGTGAAGCTGTAGACCACGCCCGGCAACTGGTCGAGCACGCCGCGAATCTTGTCTTCCAGCGCCGGCTTGCCGCCTGCGGGCCATTCGCTGCGTGGCTTGAGCACGAGGAAGGTGTCGGTCTGGTTCAGGCTCATGGGGTCCAGGCCGATCTCGTCGGCGCCGGCTCGCGCGACGACGCCGGTGATCTCGGGCACGCCCTTCATCAACGCCTGATGAATCTTGAGGTCGAGTTCCGCCGTCTGCTCCAGGCTCACCGAGGGCAGCTTCTCGATGCCGACGATGATGTCGCCTTCGTCCATGGTCGGCATGAAGGTCTTGCCCACCAGGGTGTAGACACCCACCGCGAGCGCCAGCATGACGCCAGCCACGATGAAGACCAGCGTCTGCCGGCGCAGGGCAAAGTCCAGGATCGGCGAATACAGCCGCAGTGCCTGGCGCGGCAGCCAGGGATCGTCGTGCTGCACCTTCTTGAACAGGAAGGACGACAGCACGGGAATGACGGTCAGCGACAGGATGAGCGAACTGGCGAGCGCGAACACGATCGTCATCGCCACGGGCACGAAGAACTTGCCTTCCAGACCTTGCAGCGTCATCAAGGGAAGGAACACGACGGCGATGATCAGAATGCCGGCAGCCACGGGGGCAGCCACCTCGCGCACCGCCCGGAACACCACGTGCTGGCGCGGTAGCTTGTCCTTGCCGTCATGGGCCAGGTGCTGGACGATGTTTTCGACCACCACCACCGCACCGTCCACCAGCATGCCCAGCGCGATAGCCAGACCACCCAGGCTCATCAGGTTGGCCGACATGCCATACCAGCGCATCAGGATGAAGGTGGCCAGCGCTGACAGTGGCAGCACCGCAGCCACCGTCACCGCGGCCCGCAGGTTGCCCAGGAAGGCCCCCAGCAGCACCAGCACCAGCACGGTCGCCTCCAGCAGCGCCTTAGACACGGTGCCCACGGCCGTCTCCACGAGATTGGCGCGGTTGTAGAAGACCTTGATCTCGACGCCCTTGGGCAAGGTGGGCTTGAGTTCTTCCAGCTTCTGCGTCACGCCTTGCACAACTTTCTGTGCATTGGCGCCGGCCAACCCGAGCACCAGGCCTTCCACGGCCTCGCCCTTACCGCTTTGCGTCACCACGCCGTAGCGCGTGAGATAGCCCTCGCGCACCTGGGCAACGTCGGCAACGCGCACGCTCGCGCCGCCCTCGGCCTTGACGACGATGGCGCGCAGATCCTCCATGGTCCTGATGCTGCCTTCGCTGCGCACCAGCAGCACTTCATCGCCTTCACGCAGACGGCCAGCGCCGTCATTGCGGTTGTTTTCCTCGATGGCTTTCCGCAACTGCGTGGTGGACAGGCCCACCGCGGCGAGCTTCACTGGGTCGGGAACGATCTCGAACGTGCGCACCTTGCCGCCCAGCGCATTGACATCCGCCACGCCCGGCACCGAACGCAGGGCGGGCCGGATCACCCAGTCGAGCAAGCTACGTCGCTCCTCCAGCGACATCTCTTTGGACTCGACGGTGAACATGAACATTTCGCCGAGCGGCGTCGTGATCGGCGCCATGCCACCGCTGATGCCGCTAGGCAGATCGGCACTGATGTTGGACAGCCGTTCAGCCACTTGCTGACGTGCCCAATAGATGTCGGTGGCGTCCTCAAAATCGACCGTGATGTCGACGATGCCGTACTTGGACATCGAGCGCAGGATGCGCTGGTTGGGAATGCCCAGCATCTCGACTTCGATCGGTACGGCGATGCGAGTTTCGATCTCCTCGGGCGTCATGCCCGGGGCCTTCATGATGATCTTGACCTGCGTGCTCGCTACGTCGGGAAACGCATCGATCGGCAGGTTGCGGAAGGCATACCAGCCCGCACCGGCCAACAAGGCGCCGGCCAGCAGGACGAACAAGCGCTGCGCGAGCGCGAATTGAACGAGACGGGTCAGCATGTCATTCACCCTTCTCGCCGCCGCCCTTGCCGAGCCAGGCTGCTTTCAGGCCGATCACGGACGTGATGGCGATCTCCTGGCCGGGGCGCAGCGCGCCCTTTATGCGCAGGGCCTGGCCGGCGCTGTCCAGTACCTCCACCGGCGTGGCCACGAAGCCCTTGTCGGTGCGCACAAAGACATAGGCTTTGCCGTCCTGTCGCGCCACGGCGGCGACCGGCACCGGCCAGCCTTCGCCGCCACCGGCAAAGGCCACTTGGGCCTGCACGAACTCGCCCGGCCGCAGCAACGCCGCCCCGCGCGTGACCTGCGCGCGCAGCACGATGGTCTGGTTGTCGCTGACCGTGCTGCCCAGGCTTGCGGTGACGGCGCTCGCATCCCGACCTACGATGCCCACTTGACCGCCGCGTGCCGTCACCTGCGACTGACGCTCCACCGGCAATTGAATGTCGAGCCACAGCTTGCCGGTGTCGGCAACCCGCACCAAGGGATCGGAGGGTGCTACGCGCTGGCCGGGCTTGATGCTCAGCTCGGTCACGATGCCCCCGGCGCGTGCCCGGATGACTAGCGCATCCTGCATGGCGCTGCCTTCAGCAACGCGGCGTATGGATGCGGCATCCAATCCGGCCAGCCGCAAGGCGGCCTCAGCCTGTCGCACGCGGGCTTGCTCCTCGGCGGCGGCGTTCTGTGCGTCCTGCGCCCGGCGCTCGGGCACGATACCTTCGGATGCCAGTTGCTTCTCTCGTTGCAGGGTTCGTTGCGCCAAGCGGTTGCGTGAGGCCGCTTCCATCAGCTTGAGCTGCTGCTCGCCCAATTCCGGGCTGGCCAAGCGGAGCAAGGCCTGCCCCGGCTTGACGGCTTCGTTCTGACCGATCAGCAATTGATCGACCACGCCGGCCAGCGGCGCGCTGACGACGTATTCCTGCGAGGGAGGCAGCACGACGCGGGCTGGATAGGTCATGCCCGGAATGGATGCAGGCTTGTCCAGGCGCTGTAGCTGTACGCCCAGGGCCTGCATCTGCGCGGTGGAAACGGCGAACTCGTCGGCAGCCAAGGCCGTCGACGAGAGAGAGAACGCGATTGCGGAAGCGCAGAGCGTGCGCGTCCAAAGTGAAGATTGGTAAGACATAAATACTCCGCGGAAATGCCAGCCCGCCGCCGCAACCGGCGAGCAGGCCCTTGACTGGTCAATGGGGAACTGACGTCAAGCGCGGAGTGGGGGCGCTCTTACCTGTGGACGGACTACGCCTGTGGAGTACAGGGGTGCCGCCTGGCGGGGCCAATCGTCAGGCTGCCGGCGAATATCGACCGACGGTGCTGCCACTGCCATGAGCAGCGCAACGAAGGCTGCATGCTGCTGGTCGCCATCGGACTTCTCGGACGAAGCGACGAACGTCCTGCCCTCAACGCGAAGTGCGAGGACCGAATGGCCGCCGCCGATTCCCGAACAATCCTCGATATGCCGAGCGTCTACGGTGTGCCCGTCATGCACCTCGGCGTTGTGCGCATGCACGTCGGCGAGGGCCAGACCATCGACACCGAAGTCATGGTGATGCGCATGCAACGGTGCTCCTACCTGATCGACCACCAGCAGCAACACCAGGACCAGTCGCGCCATCCATGCGAATGTGCGCACGACAGCGTTCGCTGGCGTAGCGTGCACCGTGGCTGTCGGGGATGGAGGCTGCTGGATTGTCATCGTCACGTACCAGCGATCTTCACCCGCAACAGCTTCACGGAATTCAGGAACACCAGGACGTCAGGGCCGAGGTGGATGAAGGCGGCCTGAATCGGTCCGATCCATCCCAGCAACGCGGCGGTGATTCCCAGCACATGCACGACACCGACACCAACCCACAGGTTCTCCTGGATGGTGCGGTAGGAGCGGCGTGCAATGCTGCGTGCAGCCACGATCTTGCTCAGGTCGTCGGTCATCAACGCGATGTCTGCGGCCTCAAGGGCTGCTTGGGCACCGCCGCCGCCCATGGCGATGCCGACATCTGCGCTCGCCAGTGCGGGCGCGTCGTTGACGCCATCGCCGACCATGGCGACCTTGAGCCCTTGCTTCTGAAGTTCTGAGATCGCGACGACCTTGCCCTCCGGCATCAGGTCGGCTTTAACGTCATCTACTCCGAGTTCGCCCGCGATCGCGTTGGCCGTTGCGGCGTTGTCTCCTGTCAACATGACGACACGCTTGACGCCGCTTTCCTTGAGCGAGGCAATCGCCGCACGCGCTCCCTGCCTCAACGTGTCCGCAATGAAGATGACACCGACAAGCTTGCCGTCTACCGCCACATGCACCGGGGTGCGGCCGGACTCTGCGACAGGTTGGTCGATCGTCACCCCGGCTTCAAGCAGCAGCGCCGGATTGCCCACCAGTACGATCTTGCCGTCGACGGTCGCCTTGACGCCGCGTGCCTGCAACTGTTCAAAAGTCTGTGGCTCCGGTACCTGAATGCTTCGGCGCGTCGCACCCTCGAAAACAGCTTTGGCCAGCGGATGCGCAGAGCGTCGGTCTGCCGCAGCCGCAAGGCGCAGAAGATCGTCCTCATTGAGGGTCGGGTCAAAGGACTGAACCTGTACGACCTCCGGCTTATTCGCGGTCAGCGTGCCGGTCTTATCAAAGACCACCGCGTCGGCCTTCGCCAGCAGCTCCAGATAGAGGCCGCCCTTGATCAGAATGCCGCTCCGCGCGGCGCGGGCGATTGCGGCAATCATGACGAGCGGTGTCGCCAAGCCAAGCTCTGCCGGCGATGTGAAGATCAACAGCGTCACCACCTTCGAGACATCGCGCGTGACGAGGAATACGCCGACCAGAAAGATCAGAACGACCGGGATCAGCCAGCTCGCCACCTTGTCCGCCAGCTTCTGTACTGGTGCTCTTTCGGACTCGGCGCTCTCGACCAAGGCAATGATGCGGGAAAAGATCGTGTCGCCGCCGACCCTATCCGTGCGCACGTCGATCGCACCGGATTCGACGATTGTTCCGGCGAAGACTTGCGTGCCCTCGGTTTTGTCCTGGGGCACGCTTTCGCCAGTGATCGGCGCCTGATTCACTGCAGCGCTGCCGCCGACCACCACGCCGTCAACCGGAATCTTCTCGCCGGTACGCACGAGAACGACTTGCCCGGCCTTGACCGCGGTGATGGGCACTGTGCGCTCCGTGCCATCCTCGCGGACCAGTGCCGTCTGCGGCACAGCGCCGATCAGTTCCTTGATGGATGCCCGCGCGCGATCAGTGTTCAACTCGGCGATGAACTCGGCAATGAGGATGATGACCATCAACACAGCGCCGGCAACCGTTTCGCCGCCGAACACCGCGACGAGCGTTGCAATCGTGACGAAGATTTCGGTACCGATTTTTCGTTCGGTGAACAGATCAATCAGCCCGGTCTTGACTAGCGGGTAAAGGCCGATGCCGACCGCTGCCCACAGGACGTAGAGCGGGACAAGCTGCCGCCAATAGAGCAGTGCGACGGCTCCCGTCAACACGATGCGCCCGACCTCGATCCAGCGCTCCCGCGTCATGAGCCCGAGGACGCTACTCTTAGATGTATCAGCTAGGTGGTTCATCGTTCTAAGCCCGGCCAGCGTGGGTGCAAGTCGTCCACCACATAGGGGTGGGTATGGCGCAGTCCTGCGGTCCTTGGCTCGGTGCCATCCGCGTGCGCGTGACCTGGCGGTAGGTCATGGTGCTCATGCTCAAGCACTTCCGGGTCATCGGCCGGCCATAGCTTGAGGGTCAGTACAAGCGCGACGATCGCTGCCGCACAGTGCACTGCGAAGGCCCAGGGAAGCCCCGCTCTTGCCCCAAGCCACCCGGCCAATGGATAGAACACCAGCCAGCAGGCATGTGATAGCGCGAACTGCGCCGCGTACACCGACGGTCTATCTTCTGGATGCGCAGAGCGGCGCAGCAACCGACCCGAAGGCGTCTGAGCAGCGGAGTATCCAAGGCCGAGCACGAACCACAACGGCAGCAGGCCATTCATTCCCTGAACGATCGACCCAAGGGCCAGGCCCAGCACCAGCACGGCTAAACCTGCGAGCATCACTGGCCGATCGGGTAAGCGCTCCAGTGCCCGGGGCAAGGCCAGCGCTGCCACCATGGACCCTGCACCGAATGTCGCCAAGGCCAATGCGACCTGGGTTTGGCTCAAGCTCCAAGCGGACTGCACCAGCACCACGGTGTTCACGAAGACCATGGCACCGGCCGCTGCTACGCCGGCCTGCACGGCCCATAGTCCCCGCAACCGGGGAGTCGCGAGGTAGATGCGCAGGCCGCGCGTCGTGCGGTCGTAGATGCCGCGATGCTCGCTCGCCTTGGGGCTCGGCAGCACGACTGAAACCACAAGCGCGGCGGACGCAAGAAAGCCGACGACTGTGCCGGCGAACAAGTTGTGAAAGCTGACGACCGTTAGAAGCGCCGCCGCCAGCATCGGGCTCACGAGGCTTTCCAGGTCGTAGGCCAAGCGCGAAAGCGAGAGCGCCTGGGTGTATTCCTTCTCATCGGGCAGTACGTCGGGGATCGTCGCCTGGAAGGTGGGCGTGAAGGCCGCCGACGCCGCTTGCAGTACGAAGATCAGGACATAGACCTGCCACGCCTGCGAAACGAAAGGCAGCAGTAGCGCAACGGCAGCACGTACCAGATCCAGACAGACCAGCATCGTGCGGCGAGGGAATCGGTCAGCCAGCGCAGTTGCGACCGGCGCCACACCGACGTAGGCCACCATCTTGATCGCGAATGCGGTGCCGAGCACCGTTCCCGCATCCGCGCCGGCCAACTGGTATGCCAGCAGCCCGAGCGCCACCGTCGCCAATCCCGTACCGACGAGCGCGATCACCTGTGCGAGAAACAGGTGTCGGTACGTGCGGTTGGCAAGAATCTGCAGCATGGCGTCAGACGCTCGCGGTTCCCTGGTGAATCAGTTCGGCAAGAGACGGCATAGAAGGCTCACAGGTATCGGGTGATCTCTTTGAACTCGGCCATGGACTCGCGTTGATCGCGCGCCAAGGGGCCAACCACATCCTCCAGGCAGTGATCAAGGTGGTCCTGAATGAGCGTCTTCTTCGCCTGCTGAATCGCCTTCTCCACCGCCTGTAGCTGCTGTGCGATGTCGAGGCAGGAGCGGCCTTGCTCGATCATTTCCACGATGCTGTTCAGATGACCTCCGGCGCGGCGCAGCCGCTTAACGATCGCGGGATGTGACTGATGTGTATCGGAGTGATGTGTGTGCATAACCGAGCGCCTTGATCCTATGCCCCTGGAGGGGATATCTTACAGGGTTTAGTCCCCTTGGTGTTGCACTGCCCTTAGCCGTCAGCCAGCACCCACGAGGCCGGCAACTCATCCGCCTCGTTGCAGCCGTAGGCGATCTCGTTGCGCACGAAGTCGTACACCGCACCGATCCGCTGATGCAGTGAAGGCGCGCCACCCGCGCCCGGCGACAAGCTTTTCAATAGCCGGGTGCTGGAAGTCTTCGAGTTCGAGGTCACGGCTTCGGCGTCGAATTCGACGCTTGCGCGCATCATCCATGCTGTCGAGGAAGCGCAGGCGACGCGCGCGCCGACGCAGGGCTTCGTCGACCGCTTCGCGGCGGTCTACACGCCGGCGATCTTCATGATCGCGCTGACGGTTGCGCTGCTCGGCCCGTGGCTGCTCGGCTGGAGCTTGATGCAGGCCATCTACAAGGCGCTGGTGCTGCTGGTCATCGCCTGCCCCTGCGCGCTGGTGATCTCGACGCCGGTGACCATCGTCAGCGGCCTGGCGGCGGCCGCCCGTCGCGGCATCCTGGTCAAGGGCGGCATCTACCTCGAAGAGGCGCGCAAGCTGAAGGCGATCGCGCTTGACAAGACGGGCACGATCACCGAGGGCAAGCCGCGGCTGGTGGATTGGGCCGTCGTCGATCTGGAAACCGAGGCGGCGCAGGCCGAACACGTCGCCGTGGTGCTGGCCAGCCACTCCGACCATCCGGTCTCGCGCGCGATTGCTGCCGGCCTGAAGCCCAACGGTGTCGAGGCGCGGGACTTCAGGGCGCTGGCCGGGCGTGGTGTGCAGGCCGAGGTCGGTGGCGTGACCTATGTGCTCGGCAACCACCGCCTGATCGAAGAACGTGGGCAGTGCTCGCCGGCGCTGGAGCAGCGGCTGAAGCAGCATGAGGAGATGGGCCGCACCGTCACGCTGCTGGCCAGGCCGGAGAGGGTCCTCGCGCTGTTCGCAGTCGCCGACACCATCAAGCCCTCCTCGCGCGAGGCCGTCGCGTCGCTCCAGGCGCTGGGCATCACCCCGGTCATGCTGACCGGCGACAACCAGGCCACCGCCACGGCTGTCGCGCTGGAGGCCGGCATCGCGCAGGCACGCGGCGACTTGTTGCCCGAGCACAAGCTCGAAGCGATCAAGACGTTGCAGCGCGATCTAGGACCAACCGCGATGACCGGGGACGGCATCAACGACGCGCCCGCTCTCGCGCAAGCCGACATCGGCGTGGCAATGGGCGCGGCCGGCACCGATACCGCGATGGAAGCAGCCGATGTCGTCGTGATGAACGATGATCTGCGGCGCATCGCCGAAACGGTAAAACTGTCGCGTTCGACCCATGCAGTGCTGTGGCAGAACATCACGCTGGCACTCGGCATCAAGGCCGTCTTCCTTGTGCTCGCCGTCTTTGGAAACGCAACGATGTGGATGGCGGTCTTCGCCGACATGGGGGCCAGCCTGTTGGTGGTGCTCAACGGACTGCGGTTGCTGGGCAAAGCGCAGAAAGCCTGAACGGTCGCGGCAGCGTGCTGCGGCTCAACAACTGCATTCGTCCGCTGAGCGATAGCCACCCTACGGTCATGGCACTCGGCCTACTGTCGATGGCGCTCTGCGGTGGCAACCAGGACAGGTCCCC
This sequence comes from Variovorax paradoxus, assembly GCF_022009635.1. Lineage (NCBI taxonomy): Bacteria > Pseudomonadati > Pseudomonadota > Betaproteobacteria > Burkholderiales > Comamonadaceae > Variovorax > Variovorax paradoxus. Next base: position 3,298,759 of record NZ_CP091716.1, on the reverse strand, counting down.
ATCCACTCGCTCGTGATGCGCGATCGTCGATGATCCTCCCAAGAGGTCTGCGCCCATAGGCGGCATCGGATTCACTTCATATAGCTGCGCAGAATTGCGATCAGTTCCGCAGCGCCTTGCTCGCGCGTACCGTCTCCGGGGTCCTGCGGATTGGCGATGTGCGAGTTGATGTGCCCCTCCATGACTTCGCGCATCAAGCCCGTCAGCGCGCCGCGTGCCGCAACGATCTGATGCAGGACCTCGGCAGATCTCTTTTCGGCTTCCAGAGCACGCTCGATCCCCTCTAGCTGTCCGCGGATGCGACGCACACGAGCGAGGAGCTTTGGCTTCTCCCTGACTGTGTGATTCATGATAGATGTTCATCTTTGTTTAGGATAGGGGGGTATGGTATATTGACTTCATCCTTGGAACAAGAATGGGGCGGACGTGTTGGGCGGGTCGGCCACACCAAAACAACGCGAAAAGGAGGCCGCTATGGAGTTCAGGTTGTTGCGCTACTTCATCGCCGTAGCGGAGGAGTTGCACTTGGCCCGAGCGGCCGAACGTTTAGGCATCGAGCAGTCGCCGGTGTCGCGTGCGATGCGCGACCTCGAACGTTTGCTTGACGTGCAGTTGTTCGACCGCAGCACGCGCCAAACGCGCCTGACCTGGGCTGGCAAAGTGCTGTTGGGCGAAGCCCGGCGCGTGCTCGCAACGGTCGATCATGCGGTACAGGCGACCAAGAGCGCGGCCCAAGGCTATCAGGGCACATTGCGCATCGGCATCTGCGACAGCCTGGCCCAGCCGCGCATCGCGTTGCTGTTGGCCCGTAGCCGCGAGGAAGAGCCAGAGTTGGGCATCCGCGTCTTTGAGTTGCCGTTCTCGCAGCAGCTCAAAGGCCTGCACAACGACCTGCTCGACATCGGCTTTGCGCTATCGGATGGAGTCAACGACGGGCTGGTGGCCGAGCCGGCTTGGAGCGATCCGCTGTCGGTGATTGTGCCGGCGCGCCATCCGCTGCTTGCTCATGTCCAAGTCAAGTTGCAGGATGCCTTGAAGTTCCCGTTGGTGCTGTGCCACCCGGATGCAGGTTCGGGCTGTCACAGCCAAATCCAGGCGGTGCTGGATGGAGCAGCCGTAACACCCAAGGTAGCCGACCACGTGACGAGCCTGGGCGTGATGTTGACACTGGTGGGCGCAGGCTATGGCATTGGTTTCGCGATCGGTTCGCAGGTGCAGACTTGGCAGCGCCCGGACATCGCAATCCGGCCGCTGGCCGGCACGGCGCCGACGCTGACCACGTTCCTGCTGCGCCGCCAGGGAGAGCCGTCCGAGCCGATGAAGCGCTTCATCAGTCGCGTGAAGGCGATTGGCGGGGCACCAGGCGGTGAGACTGGCGCTTGAACGCGAGCCGCCAGAACCTGAGCTTTGGTGGCTGTTGCTGATCGTCCCCAGACGGCGACGGAAGCAATGCGTTGACGAGCACGATTGACTGGTACAATATGTGGTCTTTTCCCGTGCGGTGAATGGGAAAATCCAGTTGTCAATCAACGGGTTGGATGCTTGGGATTGTTCCCTTCGCCCGCTCCAATCCCCCTCCCCTGAGTCGCGTCACGTAGCCTTCACCGCGTCGACCAGAAAGCGCACGAAGGCTTTGCCCGCGTCGGGCAGCGAGCGGCCCGCCATGGTCTCTATCGCCAGGTGACGCTCGTTCATCTCGCGGTCCTTCAGCGGTATGACGACCAGCGCCTTGCTCTGCAGCAGCGGCTTCATCGACAACGCACCGTAGAAGGCAATGCAGTCCCCGCCCGCCGCCGCGAAGCTCAGCAGCGCGCTCGCGTGGTTGCTGGACATGGCCTGCACATAGCGCAGCCCCTGCCGGCTGCAACTGGCGTCGAGCAAGCGCCGTATCGAGCTGTCTTCCTGCGGCAATCCCAACGGATACGCCACCACCTGGCGCAGCGACAACTGCCGCTGTGATGCCAGCGGATGATCCTTGCCCATCACGGCCAGGATGGGGCTGGGGTGCCGCAGCTCGACCTCGATGCCGGGCTCTGGCATGGCGCTCAGGGTGATGCCTACATCGGCTTCGCCGTCGCGCACATGCCTCGAGATGTCGGCCGGGGAACAGACCTGCAGATGAAAGCGCACGCCCTCGTGCTTGCGCCGGAAGCGTGCGATCAGGGTCGGGATGAAGTCGAAGGCGAAGCCCTCGGTGCTCGCCACGCGCACGTGTCCGCTGCGCAGACCGCGCAAGCCGGCGATGTCGTTGGCGACCCGCTCGATGTCCTGCTGCGCCCGCTTGGCGTGTGCCGCCAGCAGTTCGCCGGCGGCGTTGGGCACCATGCCGCGCGCGTGGCGCTCGAACAGCAGCGTGTCGAGTTCGCGCTCCAGCCGCGCCACCTGGCGGCTCACCGCCGATGGCGCGACGTTGAGCTTGAGCGCCGCTTCCTTCACCGAACCGGTCTTCACGACCTCGAGAAAGTAGCGGACCGCGGTTTCCTGCAATGCACGAAATGGCATGGAATTCTCCAGTTCTCGATTGCCGATTCGGCAACGAAAGATTCTAAACATTGCGCTTGTTGCATCGACCCACGGCTCCTAGGATGGTTTCGTTACGCACTCTCTCGAACCACAGGAGCCCCGATGAACCGTCTTCCGTCCATGGCCCGCGCGACCTTCGCCTTGCTGTATGGCTTCGGCCTTGCCGCCGTGCCGCTGACCGCGCCTGCAGCGGAGACGGCTTTCCCCACGCGCCCCATCACGCTCGTGATCCCCTTCCCGCCCGGAGGCGCCACGGACGTCAACGGCCGCGTGATCGCGCAGCGGCTGGGCAAGGAGCTCGGCCAGAGCGTCATCATCGAGAACCGCGGGGGCGCGGGTACGGTGATCGGCGCGAGCTACGTCTCGAAGGCTCCGCCCGACGGCTACACGCTGCTGGTCAGCTCGGGCACCACCTTCACCGTCAACCCGGCCATCCGCGCCAACCTGCCCTACGACCCCGTCAAGAGCTTCGAGCCGATCGGCATCGCGGGGCGCACCGGGCTGATCCTGCTGGCCAACAGCGAGGTGCCGGTGCAGACGGTGAAGCAGTTCGTCGACTACGTGAAAGCGTCGCCGGGCAAGTATTCATACGGTTCCTTCGGCACCGGCACCACCTCGCAGTTCGTCGGAGAAAGCATCCTGCACGCAGCCGGACTGAAGATGACGCATGTGCCCTACAAAGGCAGCGCGCCGGCCATGACGGACCTGATGGGCGGGCAGATTCCCTTCAGCATCGACACCGTGAGCGCGGCCATACCGCAGCTCAAGAGCGGCAAGATCAAGGCGATCGCCGTGACCACCGCCAAGCGCTCCGCCCTGCTGCCCGATGTGCCGACCATGGCCGAGAGCGGCTACAACGACATCGACATGGACACCTGGCTGATGCTGGCCGCGCCGAAGGGCCTGCCCGCCGACGTGAAGGCCAGGCTCGAAAAAGCCCTGGCCGTGACCATCGCAGACCCCGACACGCGCGCCAAGCTGCTGGGCCAGGGGCTGGAGCCGGCCTACAGCAATGCCGCCGCGGCCAGCGAACTCATCAACCGCGAGCTGCCCGTGATGCGTGCCGTGGCCGCGCGCGCGAACATCACCGCCGATTGAAGAAGCCCCATGAGCCCTGCATCGAACATCCCGCCCGGCACTGAACTCGTCGAACGATCCGCCGTCGAGTTGCGCCGCCTCATCGGCAGCAAGGCCGTCTCGCCGGTCGAACTGCTGGAAGCCTGCATCGCGCGGATCGAGCGCGTAAACCCTTTCGTCAACGCAGTGACCGCCACCTGCTTCGAGCGCGCGCGCGCCGAAGCCAGGAACGCGGAAAGCGCGGTCATGCGCGGCGCCCCTCTCGGGCTGCTGCACGGCCTGCCGCTGGGCGTGAAAGACCTCGAGCCCACGCAAGGCCTGCTCACGACCTGGGGCTCCGCCATCTACCGCGACCATGTGCCGACGGAAGACATCGAGCTGGTGGCCCGCCTGCGCCGCGCGGGCGCCATCGTGGCGGGCAAGACCAACGTGCCCGAGATGGGCGCGGGTGCCAACTCGCGCAACGAAGTGTGGGGAGCCACTGGCAACCCCTTCAATCCGAACCTGAATGCGGGCGGCTCTTCCGGCGGTTCCGCCGCCGCGCTGGCCTGCGACATGCTGCCGGTGTGCACCGGCTCCGACACCGGCGGTTCGCTGCGCATTCCGGCGGCCAAATGCGGCGTTGTGGGTTTCCGGCCTTCGCCGGGCATCGTGCCGAGCGTGCGCAAGCCGCTGGGCTGGACGCCGATCTCGGTGGTCGGCCCCATGGGCCGCACCGTGGAAGATGCCTGCCTGCAACTGGCCGCGGCCGCCGGCATGCACGCGGGCGACCCGCTCAGCCATCCGCTGGACCCGTTGTCTTTTCTCACGCCGGCCCAGATCGATCTGGCCGGCCTTCGCGTGGCATGGACCGAAGACTTCGGCACCTGCGCGGTGGACGACGGCATCCGCGCCACATTCCGCCGAAAGATCGAAGCAATGCGACACCTGTTCCGGCGTTGCGACAAGGTCGAGTTCGACATGGGCGAGGCGCATCGCTGCTTCGACGTGCTGCGCGCCGAGGCCTTCGTGGCGGGCATGCAGGCGGCGTACGAGCGAGACCCGGACAGCCTGGGCCCCAACTCGCGCGCGAACTACGAAATGGGCGCGCGCATGAGTCTGCTCGACAGCGCCTGGGCGCAGGCCGAGCAGACGCGTCTTCTCAAGCGCTTCCAGGCGACCTTCGCCGACTACGACCTCGTGCTGTCGCCGACCACGCCGGTCTCGCCCTTTCCATGGACGCAGCCGTATGCGGACACCATCAACGGCGAGGCGCAGGCCAATTACTACCGCTGGCTGGCGCTGACCTACGTGGTCACGCTCACGACGCACCCGGCAATCTCGCTGCCCTGCGGCGTCGACCACGCAGGCATGCCTTTCGGGCTGCAGGTCGTCGGTGGATTCAGGGCGGACCACCAGGTGCTGGGCGCGGCGCACGCCATGGAGGCCGCCTTTTCCCGCGATGCGCAACTGCGCCGTCCGCGCCCCGACCTGGCCGCGCTGCGAGCGGCCGAGCCTGCGCTGACATCGATCGTCAGGACGCCGCCCGTCTTCGACCGCGGGGCCATGGGAGCCTCCGGCATATCGGTTGTCTGAGGCTCGTCGGCGGGTTTCGGCTTGTTTGCTCTCGCATCAAAATACTGTATATTCAAACAGTACTTCACGGGAGTTCTGAAATTCCCAATCCCGGTCAATTGCCCCAAGCACACCAGGACGATGAACCAAGCTGAACTGTTTTTTCCCCGCGCAACCACGCCGGCCCCCATGCCTGTCACTTCGTTGCCCGAATTCGATACCCCGCTCCACTTCGTGGAGGTCGAAGCAGAGGCCGAAGAAGCCGATGCCTCGCCACCAGAGGCCTACACCGTGCGGCTGGCCGACTACGCCTTGCCGTCAGCCGACGCCGCAAGGGTGGCCGAGCAACGCTTCCGGCGCGAAATCGACAAGCAACTGGGCAGCGACGTCATCGCCGCCCTGCGGGCATTCCAGAATGCCAGCGAGTCGAGCGAAAGCGAACTTTCGAAGGCGGAAATCGCAATGGCCAAGCGCTGGGCAAAGGCCTACGACGCCGCACGGACCGCCGGCTTTCGCGACCTGGGCGAAACCGACGAGGCGTACTTCGAAGTCCGCGCCGACTGAGTACTCTCAGCCCCGTTCTCAGCTCCGTTTTGCCGGCACCGCCCCCGGCAGGCGCGACACCTGCTCGGCCAGGAAGTCCACCATCACCCGCACCCGCTGCGGCAGATGACGGCGCGGCGCATACAGAAGGTGCAGCTCCTGCGCGGGCCCCGTGTGCCGGCCGAGCACCCGCACCAGCCGGCCTTGCGCCAGCAGGTCCGCCACCATCCATGTCGGCTGCAATGAAATGCCGGCGCCGCCGAGCACGCTGTCCAGCATCGCCACCGCGTTGTTGACGCGGTAGCGGCTGCGCACCGGCACCATCTCTGGCCCGCCCGGTCCTTGCAACAGCAGGCCGTCGTCTCCGCCCGCATAGCGCAGGTAGTCGTGCGTCAGCAGGTCCTGCGGCTTGCGCGGCTTGCCGCGCGCGGCGACGTAATCGGGCGATGCGACCAGCACGCGCGGCCATGTGCCGAGGTGGCGGCCGACAAGATCGGGCGGCAGCGTGCCGCCGACCCGCAGCGACACGTCGATGCGTTCCTCCAGCGGATCGACGAAACGGTCGTCCAGCACCAACTCAAGTTCGATGTCGGGGTACATCGCCAGGAACTCCAGCGCCATCGCATTGAGATGACGCTGGCCCAGCGTCACCGGCGCACTCACCCGCAGCAGGCCGCGCGGCTGCTGGATGCCTTCGCGCGCATCGGCCACCGCTTCGCCGTAGTCCTCCAGCACGCGCCGCGAGCGCTCGTGAAAGCGCTGCCCCTCCTCCGTCAGGCTCAGGCCCGCGGCGGTTCGCCGCAACAGCCGCACGCCGAGCGAACGCTCCAGCCCCGCGACGAGTTTGCTGACAGTGGGCTGCGTGGTGCCGAGCGCACGCGCCGCACCCGACAGGCTGCCCAGCTCGACGCTGTGAACGAATGCTTCGATGGCGCGCAAGGTGTCCATGCCAGGTGTATTCGAATATGGAATGGTGTGGATGCCATTCTGCCGACTACCCATCTTTCTATGCATGAATGAAAGTCCGGCTCACCGATCCGCTTTTCATCCAAGGACATGCAAATGACCGCATCCAGGTTCACCTCGCTCATCCGTCGCGGCGCCTTCGCGCTTTCGCTTGCCGGCGCCGTCGCCGCATCGGCTGCCGAGCCCGCATCCACCCACTGGAGCCCCAGCTGGATGGCCAGCACCCAGCCCATCTGGAGCGGCGATTTCGCGTTGCCCCCGGGCCTGCCATTCCAGTTCAACCGGCAGACCGTGCGCCAGGTGGCGCGGCTGAGCATCGGCGGCACGCGGCTGCGCGTGGTGATCAGCAATGAAGGCGGCACCTCGCCGCTGCACATCGGTGCGGCCCACGTGGCGCGCCATGCGGAAGGCTCCGCGATCGCAGAAGGCAGCGACCGGCCGCTGCGCTTCGGCGGCCAGGCCGAAGTGACCGTGCCGCCCGGCGCCCGGCTCGTCAGCGATCCGGTCGACATCGCGCTGCCACCGCTCGGCGAGGTTGCCGTGTCGCTCTACCTGCCGCGCCCCAGCCAGCCCGCGGGCTTTCACTTCGACGCCCGGCAGACGGCCTACCTGGCGGACGGCGACCTGACCGCCGCACCGCGCATGCCCGTCGCAGCCAGCCAGTGGAGCACCCGCGTCTACGTCAGCGGCCTGATCGTCGAAACGCAAAAGCCCCCTACCACCGTCGTCACCCTCGGCGATTCGCTGACCGACGGCAACGGCTCCACGCCCGGCGCCAATACCCGCTGGCCCGATGCGCTGGCCGAGCGACTGGCAGTCCGCGACGTCGCCGTACTGAACGCCGGCATCTCCGGCGGCCGGCTGCTGAAAGACGGCATGGGCCGCGCCGGCCTTGAGCGTGCGGGCCGCGACGTGTTCGCGCAGCCGGGGGTGCGGGCCATGGTCGTGCTGCTGGGTACCAACGACATCGGCTGGCCCGGCGGGCCCTTCGCTCCCGCCGAACCCGCGATGCGCGCGAAAGAGCTGATTCAGGGCTTCAGGCAACTGATCGAGATGGCCCATGCCCACAACGTGCGCATCGTGGCCGGCACCATTCCACCGAACGAAGGCGCGCTGAAAGGCACGCCGCTCGAAGGCCATTACTCCCCCGAAAAAGACAAGGTGCGCCAGGCCGTGAACCGCTGGATCCGCGAAAGCGGCGCGTTCGACGCGCTGGTCGACTTCGACGCGCTGCTGCGCGACCCGGCCCATCCGTCGCGCCTGAAGGCGGCCATGGACTCGGGCGACCACCTGCATCCGGGCGACGCCGGCTACAAGGCGATGGCCGCAGCCATCGACCTGGATGCCCTGCTCGGCATCGCGCCCTGAGCTCGCAAATATACTGTACATACATACAGTATTTCTCTAAAATTCGTCGTCTCCAAGAACAACATCGAGGCGACGCCGATGACCACCGCCAACCCGCCCGCGCCCTCCGCGCAGGCTCTTTTCTTCTCGAGGCTGCATCCGTTGCAGCCCCGTTCCCGCAAGGGCCGAGTCTCCACCTGGCCCTTCAAGGTGGCCCGCGAGCATGGCCACGGCGACATCGATGACAAGAACGACGTTCGCGTCCAGGCGGCGCGCGTCATCCGCACGACGGCCGAGAGCTGGTGGCCGTCGGAATCCTGAAGGAACGACCATGACCGAAAGCAGACAGCTTCTCATCGGACTCTTCCCTACTGAACCAGTGCAGGCGGCGATCCACGCGCACCGCCAGGACTGGTGGTGGCCGAAGCGTTGCTCGTTTCCACCACAGGAACGCCTGCACCTGACGCTCCAATACCTCGACGATCAGCAAGGCGACGCGGAGCGGCACCTGCGCGCCGCTCTTGCCGGCGTGACGATGCAGCCGCTGGATCTCACGCTCGACCGCTCGTGCACGTGGGTCGACAACGAGGATCCAGTCTCGGTCGTGCAACTCTCGGAACACCAAGGGCTGCGCCGCCTGCAGCACGACATCAGCCTTGCGCTGCGGCGCTCGGGCTTCTCCTCGCGGCTCTCCGGCGGATGGACGCCGCACATCACGATCGCACGCAATTCAGAGCGCGCCGCCGGCCCCATGTCCCTCGAACCGATTCACTGGACCGCCAGTGAATTCCGCCTGGTCCGCTCGCACTTCACCCGCCCGTTTCGTCATGAGCCACTGGATTCGTATCCTCTGCATTGAGGCAGAACATGCGTCAGGCGCTACAGTGATCGCATGCTGACGCCACCCGACATCTCGCACGAGACCATCGCCCGACATCTTGCGCAGGCCTACCGGCTTCGCATCACGCGGTCCGAATTCCTGCCACGGGGAGCAGGCATCGGATCAGCGGCCTTCCGTGTTCAGGCGGATGACGGCACGCCGTACTTCCTGCAGTTGCGCCGCAGCGACGTCAATCCGTCCACTCTCGCCCTCCCCGCCTTTCTTCATCACGACAAGGGCATCGAGCCCGTGATCGCCCCCATACCTACGGCAGACGGCGCGCTGAGCACCCAAAGCCAAGGCCTCGACTGGGCGCTCTACCCCTTCTTCGACGGCCAGAACGGCTTCGACCGCGCCCTGTCCGATCGGCAATGGATCGCACTCGGCGCAGCGCTCGCCGCCATCCACCGCAGCGAACTGCCCGAAGCCCTGCTCGCCAGCCTCCCCAAGGAAAGCTACGCGCACCAATGGCGCGAAGGCGTTCGCCGCTATCAGCGCCGCTTCATCAACGGCATCGCTGGCGACGGCATCGTCCAGCGCTTTCTCGCGTTCTGGGAAGAGCATGCCGAAGAGATCGACACCGTCGTCTACCGCAGCGAGCAACTGGCGTCCATCCTGCTCGAACGCCCGCCCCGGCTCGTGCCGTGCCACTCGGACATCCATGCGGGCAACGTCCTCGCGGGCGATGGAGAACGGCTGGCCATCGTCGGCTGGCACGCGCCGATCCTCGCGCCGAAGGAGCGCGACCTGATGTTCATCGGCGGCGGCGTCGGCAACACGTGGAACCAGCCCGGGCAGCAAGCGCTGTTCAACGAAGGCTATGGCCCGGCGGACATCGACGCGGTCGCGCTGGCCTACTACCGCTACGAGCGCATCACCAAAGATGTGCTCGAACTCTGCGACCGGATACTCGACAGCGCCAACGCCAGCGCAGAAGAGCGAGAAGAAGGCTTGCGCCGGATGCAGAGCCTGTTCGTGCCGAACGGCGTCGTCGCCATCGCGCACCAGAGCTACGACGCCGTGACCTGAGCCAGGCACTGGCGCGTCAGATCAGCAGGTCTTGCGCGTCGTCCTCGAAGCCGGCCATCGGCTGGGCCTTGGCCAGCGCCAGCCATATCCCGAACGGAATGCGCTCGAAGCTGCGATGCACAGCCGCGCGCGCCACCACGAGCCGTTCGCCTTCGAGCACCATCACGCCGCACTCGGCCGGCACTTCTTCGGGCTTGGCGATGCAGCGGCCCTTCGCGTCGTTGCCCAGCACGTACCAGCACTCGCCGCCCAGGTCGAGGTACGCGGCGCGCTTGTCGGGCTTGCGCAGGTCGCCCAGCAGGTCGGCGCGGCTTACTTTCACCTCGTGCACGATGGGGTGCGCATAAGCCTCGACGCTGGTATTGCGGATCGAGAACACATCGGGCCGCGCAATGCACCAGCGCTGCTTGCCGCCCTCTTCCAGCGGCGGCAGCCTGGCACGCAACCCGAGGCCGCGCCATGCGATGCGGCCGCCGCGCGTCATCTCGCGCGCCACGCGCTCCACCAGCGCCTCGTGCGGCGACATGGCCGCGCGGTTGATGGTGAGCGTGGTCGCGATGCGCGCGATGCCTGCGTCGGTCACGCGCAGCGTCTCGTGGCCGTGCGCGCTGCGCACGCGCTCCAGGAAGCCGCCCGCCAGCAGCTCGACCTCGATGGCGTCGCAGCAAGGCCAGCCGGCCGAGCGGTAGATCTCGCGCAGGCGTCGTGCGTGCAGCTTGCCGAAGGGCACCTCGATCACTTCACAGGAGGCGGACTGCATCGGCGGCGGCTCGACCACCGGCGGCGGAAAACCGGGGTCGGTCACGGGCGGCATCACCGGCGGCGGATCGCCCTCCGGGGGCAGCACGGGCGGCGGTGGCGGCGGCATGGGCACCGGCACGTCGGGTGCGGGCGGCGGCGGACCGATGGGCGTGGCGATGACGGGGTCGAGGACGAGTTCGGACATGGCTCTGGCAGGTTATCGAAAAGTCGTTCGGAACGCGAGGCATGGAACGATCGGTTGCATCAATCGATGCTCCTTCAGTGGAAGTCGCGGCTGGTGTTGCTCTGCGCGAGCCGGCCCATGAGCGGCGTCAGGTCCTTGAAGCCGGTGGCCACCAGGTGCTGCACCTTGCCGCCGGTCTCGTCGTCGCGCTGCCACGTGCCCTGCACCGCCAGCAGATGCGACTTGAGCAGCGGCTCGCGCCAGGCCTCGATGACATGGCTCCAGACGATCACGTTGACGTTGCCGGTCTCGTCCTCCAGCGTGACGAAGATGGTGCCGTTGGCCGTCTGCGGCCGTTGCCGGCCCTTGACGATGCCGCAGGCGCGCGCGGTCTGGCCGTTGGGCACCGAACGCAGCTCGGCCGCGCTCATGAGCTTCATGCGCGCCAGGCGTGGGCGCAGCAGCGCGAGCGGATGGCGGCGCAGCGTGAGCCTGAGCGATGCGTAGTCGCCGACGATCTCCTCGCCTTCGGAGGCGGCCGGCAGCAGCAGCGCCTGTTCGTTGATGGGCACGCCCCTCAGCAGGGCCGGCGCCCGGCGTTGCGCCGTGGCGTCCCACACCTGCTGGCGGCGGTGGCCGGAAAGGGACATCAGCGCATCGGCCGCGGCCAGCGCGGCCATGTCCTTGCCTTCGAGTTCGGCGCGCAGGGCGAGGTCTTCGGTGCTCGTGAAGGGTGCCGCGGCGCGGGCCTTCAGCAGGCGCTCGACGCCGCCCGCGCTGAAGCCGGCAATGCGGTTCAGGCCCAGGCGCACGGCAGGCTGGTTCTCGTTGCCGAGGCGGTCGGCATAGCGTTCGTCGATGCCGGAAGGACGCGGCGCATCGGGCTCCCGCGCTTCGAGCGTGGTGTCGAAGTCGCTTCTCGTCACATCGACAGGACGCACCTCGACACCATGGCGGCGCGCGTCCTGCACGAGTTGCGACGGGCTGTAGAAGCCCATCGGCTGGGAATCGAGCAGTGCGGCGAGGAAGCAGGCGGGCTCGTAGTTCTTGAGCCAGCTGCTCACCGTGACCAGCAGCGCGAAGCTGGCGGCGTGGCTTTCGGGGAAGCCGTAGTCGCCGAAGCCCATGACCTGCTTGAAGATGGCTTCGGCGAAGCTGGCCTTGTAGCCGTTGAGAGTCATGCCGTTCACGAGCTTGTCGTGGAACTTGCCGAGGCCGCCCTTGCGCTTCCAAGCGGCCATGGCGCGGCGCAGTTGGTCGGCCTCGTCGGCCGTGAACTTGGCCGCGATCATGGCGATCTGCATCACCTGTTCCTGGAAGATCGGGATGCCCAGCGTGCGCTCCAGCGCCTCGCGCAGTTCCTCTTTCTCGTAGTGGATCGGCAAGCCCTTGCGCACCCGCTCCCGCTGCTTGAGATATGGATGCACCATGCCCCCCTGTATGGGCCCCGGCCGCACGATGGCAACCTCTATCACCAGGTCTTCATAGGTGCGTGGCTTCAGCCGCGGCAGCATCGACATCTGCGCCCGGCTCTCGATCTGGAACACGCCGATGGTGTCGGCGTCGCAGATCATGTCGAACACCTTCTGGTCGTCGTTGGGAATCTGGTGCATCTCGATCGTCGAGCCGCGCCAGCGGTTCATGTGCTCGAGCCCCCGGCGAATGGCGCTGAGCATGCCGAGCGCGAGCACGTCGACCTTGAGCATGCCCATGGCCTCGAGGTCGTCCTTCTCCCACTGGATGACGGAGCGGTCTTTCATCGACGCCTTCTCCACCGGCACCAGCCGCGTGAGCCTGGTGTGCGTGAGCACGAAGCCGCCCACGTGCTGGCTCAGGTGGCGCGGGAAGCCCTTGAGCTTCTGCGTCATTTCGATCCAGTGCACGAGCTTGAGCTCGTCCTCCACCACGCCGACGCGCGCCTGCGCCTGCCGCAGTTGCTCGCCGAGCACGGTGTCGTCGAACCAGTAGTGGTCTTTCGCGAATTCGTCGATCAGCCGCTCGTCGATGCCGATGGCCTTGCCCACGTCGCGCAATGCGCTGCGCGAGCGGTAGCAGATGACGACGGCGGCAATGGCGGCGCGATGCCGTCCGTATTTCGCGTAGATGTACTGGATGACTTCTTCACGCCGCTGGTGCTCGAAGTCGACGTCGATGTCGGGCGGTTCATGGCGCTCCCGGCTCAGGAAGCGCTCGAACAGCAGATGCCCTTTCGTCGGATCGATCGCCGTGATGCCGAGGCAAAAGCAGACAGCGGAGTTGGCCGATGAGCCGCGTCCCTGGCAAAGGATCTTCTGCGACCTGGCGAAGCTGACGATGTTCTCCACGGTGAGGAAGAACATCTCGTATTTCAGATCGATGATGATGTCCAGTTCTTTCTGGACCTGTGCACGCACCTTGTCGGGAATGCCTTCGGGATAGCGACCTCGCGCCCCCTCCCACGTCTTGCGCACCAGCGTCTGCGCAGGCGTCTCATCGCTGCCCAGGGTTTCCAGCGGGTACTTGTAGTTCTCCCGGATCACCTCCGGATCGAAGTTGCATCGCCCCGCCACCGCCAGCGTGTTCTCCAGCATCCGCCGCAGATGAATCTCCGCCAGTCGCATGCGCGGCCGCAGGTGCCGCTGCGCATTCGACTGCAGCGCGAAGCCGCACTCAGCCACCGTCTTGCCCTCGCGCACCGCAGTCAACACGTCGTGCAACGGCTTGCACGAGCGCGCATGCATATGCACGTCGCCGGCCGCCACCAGCGGCACGCCGGCTTGCTCGCCCACCTCCATCAGCGTGACCAGCCAGAGGTCGTCGTCGAGTTCGTTGAAAAGCTCCACCGCCAGCCAGAGGTTCTCGCCGTACAGCGCCCTGGCGGCCAACAGGTCTTCATGCAGCGTGGCCTTGTCCATTGCCCCGCCTGGGTTGCGGTTCGGCACGAACAGGATCTGGCAGTGCTGCAGCGATGCCACGTCGCTCTCTTCCCAGCCCACGCGGTATTCGCCCTTGGGCAGTTCGGTGTTGCGCGCGGCGGTGATGAACTCGCACAGGTTGCCCCAGCCTTCGGTGTCGTTGGCAATCACCACGAGCCTGAAGCGCTCGAACTGGAACTCGCTGCCGAACAGCAGGCGGAAAGTGGGGTTGCGCGGGATCTTCGGCTCGTCGGGATGCTCGCGTTCGTATTCGTCGAGCTTGTGTTCCATGCCGCGCAGGCACACATGCGCCCGCACGATGCCCGCCACCGAGCATTCGTCGGTGATGGCCAGTGCCTTGTAGCCGAGCTGATAGGCCCGCTCCACCATCTCCTCGGGCGTCGATGCACCACGCTGGAAGCTGAAGTTGGTCAGGCAATGCAGCTCCGCATAGTCGGGCAGCGTGAGCGCAGGCGGCCGGCGCAGCGGCACCGGCAGCGCATGCACCTTGGCAGGCTGGCGCCTGCTTTCCTGCTTGCCGCTCAGCTCAGGCATAGAACCCCTGCAGATACCAGCGCACCTCGCCCGAAGAAAAGAGCGCCGCGGGCCGCTCGCGGAATATCCACACGAGACCGGCCTCGGGGCTTTCCGCGACGTAGTAGTCGCGCATCGCGGGCTGGCCGCCTTCTTCCTTGTCGCCCCACCAACCCGTCTCGACGCGCTGCGGCCCGACCAGCCTGTTCAGCGTGCCGCGATAGCAGGGGCGCTCGCCGTCCATCTCGAGCCGCAGCGGCTCGGGCAGCAGCCACGGCGGGTAGATGGCATCGGGCTGCGACGCATTGGCCTGCGCCTGCCTGCGCGCCTTGTCGGGCGGGGTCTTGTCCTTGTGCAGCGCGGGCCGCCACGCCTGCTTGCGCTCCGGCCGGTGGTCGGCCTGCGCCGAGGGCACCAGCACCTGCGACGGACCGAGCCGCACGCTGAGCCGCTCGACCATCTCGTGCAGCTTGTCGCCCTTGCGGTTGTCCTCGGGCAGGAAGCTGGTGCTGGCGCCGGCCCATGGGTCGGTCTCCAGCGTGCGCAGCCGCAGCCAGCTCGCGGGCGCCGAGAGCGTGGTGAGCGCGAGTTTTTCGGACATCAGCCGGCGCAGGTGCGCCATGTCCTGCGTGGGCTCGGCCGTGCGCACGGTGACCTGCTGACAGGGCGGCAGGTTCACGCCGTTGAAGCGCTTGAGGTCGAGCGTCCATTGCAGCTCGAGCGCGCGCGCGCCGCGCTGTCGGGCGCGCAGCCAGAGCTGCAGCGACGCCAGCAGCCGGTTGGCCGACCACATGAGTTCGGGCGCGGTTTCGGCCAGCGCGGGCAGTTCGAGCTTCTGCTCGAACACGTCGGGCAGCGTGAGCCAGGCATGGCTTTCGGGGCACAGGCCCCAGGCGGCATCGAGCGCATCGCGCAACTGGGCGCCGAAGCGCCGCGTGAGGCCGCCGCGCGGCAGCGCCGCCACGTCGCCCCAGGTGCGGCAGCCGAGCCGCGCGAGCAGGTCGAGGTGGGCGCGCGCAGCGCTCAGGGTGTCCAGGGGCAGGCCGGCGGGCATGTCTTTCGGCCGCTTCTCCTCGCGCGCGAAAAGCCGCAGCCGCGCCAGCGCGATCAGGCTGGTGGCGCCCTGCGTGCCCAGCATGCGCGCGTCGGGCACGGGGTTGTCGGCCAGCAGCAGGCGCATCAGCGAAAGCCGGCCGCCCCAGAGGCGCTCGCAGGCCGAGACCTCGAGCATCAGCGCTTCGTCCTGCCAGGCGACGTGGGGCGTGTAGCGCAGCGCCCACCAGCCCAGGGCCTCGGGCGTGGGCAGGCTCAGGGCGTCGCCGGGCGTGGCGGCGTCGTCAAGTAGCCACCGCAAGGCGATCCAGTGCACTGGGGCCTCCTTTCCACGCGTCGATGCGCACCACCTTGGCGGACGCGGCCGTATCGCCCGCCTCCACGGTCCCTTGCTGCTGCGCCCGCAGCTTGCGGCGCAGCCGGGCGGCGGCCAGCAGCGCGGCCATGCGCTCATTGCGCGCGGGCAGCATGACCGGCGCGGCCAGCGGCGGCCCGCGACGCTTGAGGATGTGCAGCGCGATCCGCGAAGCATCGGCCTCGCAGCGCTCGGCGCGAATGCGCAGCCGCGCGGGCGATGCCGACAACGCGACCGACCCGGGCCGGCACACGAAAAGCAGCAGCTCGTGCTGCGCGGCGGCCAGTTGCAGCCGCCGAAGTTCGGCCACCCGCGCCTGCGGCAGCCACGCGACCACGGCCGCCACGTCGGCGCAGCGCAGCGCCTGCTCGCAGGCCCACAACCGTGCGGCCGGCGCCTCGCTGCGCACCCACATCAGCGCTTCCACCGGCAACCCCTGCGCCGCGAGCGACGGCCCGCAGGGCTCGTAAGGCGGGCCGACCAGCACCACCGGCCCGCCGCGCGCCTGCACCGCCTGTGCCAGCGCGGGCAGCAGCAGCCGCCAGACATGGGCTTCGGGCGCGGCCTGCAGCAGCTCCGTCATCGCGCCGACCGGCCACCCGCCGCCCGGCAACTCCGCGTCGAGCGCGTCGTGGCCGGTGGCGACGACCTGCGCGTCGGCCAGGCCGAGTTCGTCGGCATGCCAGACGCCACGGCCCGCGGCAGCGGAAAAGGAGTCGAGGAAAGGAAGGCCCATGGTGAAGACTGTTAACTGTATTTTTATACAGTATTAGGCAGGCCGCGACAAAAAAGCTGTTTTTCTTCGTCACCGGGAATTTCATATTCCTGTTGCTCATGCGAAGGCGCCCAGAAGTCGTTTGAGCGGCGCCCGCCGCCTGGCTCCAATGGAGTCGTACCAAGGAGCCATCGAATGACCACCCCGAACACCACCGTCACCGCCGGCCTGAACTACCTCCAGCCGTCCGCCCTGCGCCCCGTCAGCTACGCCTTCCAGCCGCCGCCCGACACGCCCTGGGAAAGCGGCAACTACGAGCTGCGCCCCATGCCCATCGCCGATGCACGCGCGGCCGCCACGCCACCCGACATCGAGCGCGAGGGTTTCGTGCTGCGCGACGCGCCCACGGCCGTGCGCGACTTCCTCGACGACGCGGAGGTCACGGCCGTCTACCACCGCGAAGCGGCCGAGCTGGCGCTGGCCGTCACCGGCGGCACGCGCGCCCATGTCTTCGACCACCTGGTGCGCAGGCGCGAAGCCGACCGCGCCGCCTTGAGCTTCGGCCGCCGCGCGGCCGACGGACGCGCCGCCGCCAACGGCCGCATCCACAACGACTACACCGAGGAGTCCGGCCGCCGCCGGTTGGCCCTGGTGCTGCCCGACCCCGAAGAGGCCGCGGCCGTGCGGCGCTATTGCATCGTCAACATCTGGCGCTCGATCAGGGGGCCGGTGCTCGACACGCCGCTGGCCGTGTGCGATGCCCGTTCGGTGATGGCCCGGGACCTGGTCGGCGCCGAAGTGCGCTATCCGCGCCGCACCGGCGAGATCTACCTGGCAACGCATTCGCCCTCGCACCGCTGGTCGTACTTCTCGGCGATGGACCGGCACGAGGCGCTGGTGTTCAAGCAATACGACTCGCAGCTCAGCGGCGTCTCGCGCTACACGCCGCACGCCGCCTTCGACCATCCCGAAGCCCCCGCCGACGCGCCGCTGCGCGAAAGCATCGAGGCCCGCTGCCTGGTGGTGTTCGAATGAACGCGCTCGACGTCTGGTTCGACTTCGGCAGCAACTACAGCTACCTCAGCGTGATGCGCGTGGAGCAGGAGGCGGCCGCGCACGGCATCGGCATCCGCTGGCAGCCCTTCCTGCTGGGGCCGATCTTCCGCTCCTTCGGCTGGGAGACATCGCCCTTCGTGCTGCAGAAGGAAAAAGGCGACTACACGTGGAAAGACATGGCCCGCCAGTGCCGCAAATACGGCCTGCCGTGGCAACAACCGACGCGCTTTCCGCGCCCGGCCGTGCTGCCGCTGCGCATCGCGCTGGCGGGCGCCACGCAGCCGTGGATGGGCGAATTCTGCCGCCGCACGATGACGATGAACTTCGCCGAAGACCGCGACATCGATTCGCCCGAGGCCATGCGCGACCTGCTCGCCGCGCTCGGCCTGCCGGCGCACCGCATCCTCGAAGAAGCGCTGTCCGACGCCAACAAGCTGCGGCTGCGCAGGCAGACCGAGACGGCCGCCGAGAAAGGCATCTTCGGCGCGCCGACCTTCTTTGCCGGCAACGAGATGTTCTGGGGCAACGACCGGCTCGACGAGGCGATCGCGCATTGCAAGGCGATGCCCTCAGTGCCCTGAGGACTGCCGCGCCTCGTCCATCAGCCAGGCGGCCACGTGGCGCACGTCTTCGCGCGGCGCCTCGTCGGCATGGATCAGCCAGTAGGCATGGCCCGAGGGCTGCGCCGGCGCGGGTGCTTCCACGCGCGCCAGCCGCCCGTCGTCGAGCAGCGGCTGGATCAGCTCCAGCCGCCCCAGCGCCACGCCCTGGCCGGCCAGAGCGGCCTGGATGAGCTGGTCGTACTGGTTGAAGTGCAGCATGGCCTGTGGTCGGGCATCGGCCCAGCCCACCGCCGCGAGCCAGTCGTTCCACTGCAGCCACGGGTGCTGCGGATCGTCGAAGGCCAGCAGGCAAAGCCCCGACAGCGCCCGCGCCGACGCCAGCGACGCCAGCCCGAGCGACGGGTGCGCCACCGGCGCCACGGTTTCCCCGAAGAGCCGCACAGCGCCGGCCGGCGCAAGCGCGGGCGTGGTGTAGCGAATGGCCAGGTCGATGCCGTCGTTGCGCATGTCCGCCAGCCGGTTGTTGGAAGACACGCGCACGTCGACGCCCGGATGCAGCTTCTGCACCCTGCCCAGCCGCGGCAGCAGCCACAGCCCCGTCATGCCGATGCTCGCGCTCAGCGTCACGGGGCGCTGCTCGCCCGACTGGCGGATGCCGCCCATCACGTCCTGCAGTTGCTGCACCGCGCCGTCGGCGCTGCGAAAGAGCCGCTCGCCCTCGGCCGTGAAGGCGATCGAGCGGTGGCCGCGCACCAGCAGCTTCACGCCGAGCAGCGTTTCCAGCGCATGGACCTGCTTGCTCACCGCCGACTGCGTGAGGCACAGGTCTTGCGCCGCGAGCGAGATGCTCATGCGCCGGCCCACCGCCACGAAGCCCCGCACCAGGTCCAGTGAAGGCATGCGAAGCAGCGAGAGTGGCATTCCCATGATGAATGTGAGGCGGCGAAAAGCCGGATTGGAGCACAGGCCGGAATGTTGCGCGCGACGCCTTCGGCCGGATACTGGCCGCAGATGCCGCCCTTGCCCTCGAAGGATTTCCACCTCACCCGCGCCGAGCTGCTGCGCCTGGGCGCAGCGCTGTGCGCCGGCGCCGCGCTCCCCGCCTTCGCGCAACGACCGCCCATGCCCGCCATGAACACCCGTCCCATTCCCTCCACCCGAGAAGCCCTGCCCGTGATCGGCTGCGGCACCTGGATCGGCTTCGACCAGCGGCCGGGCACGGCGGAATACAAGCGCCTGCCCGGCGTGCTCGACGCGCTGTTCGCGGCCGGTGGCACGGTGATCGACAGCTCGCCGATGTATGGCCGCTCCGAGGAAACCACCGGCGAACTGCTGGCCGCCTCTGGCCGGCACGACAAGGCCTTCCTCGCCACCAAGGTCTGGACTTCCGGCCGCGAGGCCGGCATCGCGCAGATGGAGCAGTCGTTCGCGCGGCTGCGCACCCGCCGCATGGACCTGATGCAGGTGCACAACCTCGTCGACTGGCGCACCCATCTGGCCACGCTGCGCGGCTGGAAAGACAAGGACCGCGTGCGCTACATCGGCATCACGCACTACACCGCCTCGGCCTATGGCGAGGTCGAGGCCGTGCTGAAGGCCGAGAAGCTCGACTTCCTGCAGATCAACTATTCGCTCGACGCGCGCGAGGCGGAGCAGCGCCTGCTGCCGCTGGCGGCCGAGCGCGGCGTGGCGGTGATCGTCAACCTGCCCTTCGGCGGCGGCGGACTGCTGCGTCGACTGCGCGACAAGCCGCTGCCGCCGTGGGCCGGCGAGATCGGCTGCACCAGCTGGGCGCAGGTGCTGCTGAAGTTCGTGCTGAGCCACCCCGCGGTGACATGCGTGATCCCCGGCACCAGCCGCGCCGAGCACATGGCCGACAACGCGGCGGCCGGCACCGGCAGCTTCCCCGACGCGGCCTTCTGGCGGCGCGAGGCCGACGCTATTCGAACTTGACGTTGTGCTCCCGCACCGTGGCGCCGAAGGCGTCGTACTGCGTGCGGAAGAACTCGGCGAACTTCGCGGGGCTCATGCCGTAGCCCTCGAAGCCCTGCTGCACCAGCTGGGCATGCACCTCGGGCCGCTTGAGCGTGTTCTGCAACTCCTGCGAGAGCCGGTCGGTGATGGCCTGCGGCAACCCCGGCGGACCGAAGAAGCCGGCCCACGGCGTGATGGTGAGCTTGCCCAGCCCCAGCTCGCCGCCGGTGGGCACGTCGGGCAGCAGGCCGCTGCGCTGGGGCAGCAGCGTCACCAGCGCGCGGATGCGCCCTTCCTTCACGAAGCCCGGCGCCAGCGTGCCGGTGGTGAACATCATGTGGATCTGCCCGCCCAGCAGGTCGGTCATGGCCTGCATGTCGCCCTTGTAGCGCGCGTTGACCACCTTGCGCTCGCCCAGCAGCTGCAGCATTGCCAGTTCCGAGGCGCTGTTGCTCGAAGCCGAATTGAGCGCACCGGGCTTCGAGGCCACCAGCGCCAGCAGCTCGTTCACGCTCTTCACAGGCAGGCCGGACGGCACCACCAGGAACATCGAGAACTGCCCGGCCGAGCTGATCGGCGTGAAGGCCTTGAACGGGTCGTAGGGCGGCGTCGGCCGCAGCGTGGGCGCCGCCACCATCGCGGTGTTGGTGCCCATCAGCAGCGTGTAGCCGTCGGGCTTGGCCGACGAGGTGGCCTGCGCCGCGAGCACGCCGTCGGCGCCGGGGCGGTTCTCCACGATCACCTGCTGGCCGAGCTGCTTGGCCAGCCCCTCCGCGATGATGCGCGTGAGCGAATCGGCGCCGCCGCCCGCGGCAAAGCCGACGATCAGCTTCAGCGGCTTGTTCGGATACGCATCGGCGCTCCAGGCCGCCGCGCCGGGCAGCGCCGTGGCGGCCAGGGCCGCGAGAGTCAGGGTTCTGCGTCGCATGAGGTGCCTCCGCTTCAGAAGAGATGGCGCACGCCGAACTCCCAGCCCGTCGAGCGCTGGCCGGCCGCCGGCGCCACGCCGCCGCTGACCACGTAGCGCGCCTGCCCGCTGTTCATCAGCCGCGCATAGGTGCCGTAGAGCGCGGTGCGCTTCGAGAGGTTGTGCACGTAGCCGATGCCGAACTGCCGGGCGTCGTCGCGGTTGCGCGGCATGCCGTCGGCGTTGCGCACGCTGTCGTCGCTGCGGTCGTCCAGGTAGGCGTAGCTGATGCGGATGCGGCCGACCTCGAAGGCCGGGATGTGCGCGCCGATCTCGGCCGTGTTCTTGCGCACCGTGCCCGCCACGATATTCACGCGCACCGTGTTGTAGAGCGCGAAGAACTTCGCGAAGCCCGCGTCCCACGAGGCGCCGATGTTGGCGTGCGTGTAGTTGCCGATGGTGGCCGTGGAATTGAAATGCGAGCGCGTGATGGCCGCCGCGATGTCGAACGCACCCGAGGCGAAGCCCAGGCGCGCGCCGGCGAAGTTGCCGTCGTCGCGATTCAGCGCGGTGGAGTCGTTCTCGCCGGTGCCCACCATCGCCATGCCGTAGAGGCCGCCCAGCTTGGGCGGCAGCCAGTAGCTCACGGTGTTGCTGCCGGTGATGGTGGTGGGCAGCGGCCCGGTGCCCACCGTCGCGAAGGTGAGGTTGCCCGCGCGCGCCACGCCGTTGGCGTTGAAGGGGTCGAAGTAGATGCTGTTGTAGTGCGTGGGAATGAAGTCGTGGCCCAGCCGCAGCTCGCCCAGCGTGTCCGACGAGATGCTCACGAAAGACATGCGGTCGAAGGTGATCGGCCCCGCCGTGCCCGCGCCGCTGGTCTGGTTGTTGCTGTTGCTCGGCCGGCCGGTGCCGAGGTCGGGGTTCAGGCTGCCTTCGAGCCAGAAGCCCGCGCGCAGGCCGCCGCCCAGGTCTTCGGTGCCGCGAAAGCCGATGCGGCTGGTGGAAAGGCCGCCGTTCGACAGCGCCTTCACCGAGCCGTTGCCGTCACCCTTCGTGTACTGGATGCCCAGGTCCATCACGCCGAACATCGTGACGCTCGATTGCGCGTGCGCCGCGCCCGCGCCGGCCAGCCCCAGCGCCGAGCACATCAAAAATCTCTTCATGGTTTCTTGTCTCCTGCTTCTTTTCTTGGTTGAAAAACTCGGAACGAACGCGACGCGCGCAGGGCTGCGCCACCGGCTGCGAACAGGAGTCCGCACCGGTTGGCGAAAGCCGGAAAAAAGGGCTAGCCCGGGGGCCGGGGTCGTTCGGTGCGCACGAGCACGGCGCCCTTCGAGAGCGGCCCCACGTTGCGCCGGTACTGCTGCAGCCAGCCGGTGTCATGCACCGGCGGCGGCGCCTGCCAGTCGGCGCGGCGGGCCTGGAGTTCGGCGTCGGTCAGCGCGATGTCGAGGCGGCGCGCGTCGAGGTCGATGGTGATGCTGTCGCCGTCGCGCACCAGCGCGAGCGGGCCGCCCAGCGCGGCTTCGGGCGACACCTCGGCCACCACGAGCCCCTTGCAGACCAGGCCCGAGAGATGCCCGTCGGTCAGCAGCGCCACCTGGTCGCCCAGCCCGGCCCCGTCGATGGCGAAGACGATGCGCGACGCGCCGCCGCCCATGGCCGGCCCGCCGCAGGCGCCGGCGCCGCGCATCACGACCACCTGACCGGGCACGATCTCGCCCTTCTTCAGCGCGGCGATGGCCGCGTCTGAAGTCCAGAAGCACACGGCCGGGCCGGTGAAGCGGCGCACCTTGCGCTCGACGATGCCGGTCTTGATGAGGCCCGACTCCGGCGCGAGGTTGCCACGCAGCAGCACGATGGCCGGCAGCGGCGCGACCGGGCGGCCGATGGGGCGGATCACTTCGGCATCTGCCACGTCGATGTTGCGCAGGTTGTCTGCCACGGTGGCGCCGGTGACCGTGAGCGCGTTGGTGTCCAGCAGCGGCTCGAGCTGCTTCATCAGCGCGCGGCAACCGCCCGCCGCCTCGAAGGCTTCGATGGAATCGCTTCCGATGGGCCGCACGCCGGCCAGCACGGGCGTCGTGGGGCCGAGGCTTTCGAAGAGGCCGTACACGTCGACGCCGCACTCCCCTTCGGTGGCGACCGCCTGCAGGTGCTTGGCGGTGTTGAGCGAGCCACCGATGGACAGCACCGCGCGCACCGCATTGACGAAGGCGCCGTGCGTGAGGACGTCGCGCGGCTTCAGGTCGTCCAGCACCATTTGCACGATGCGCGTGCCGGCCGCGCGCACGTCGGCCATCATCTTCGGGCTGAGCGCGGCCACCGGCGCGCTGCCCGGCAGGGCCAGGCCGAGCGCTTCGCACACGATGTGCATCGAATTGGCCGTGCCCAGGCCCGAGCACACGCCGGGGCCGCGGATGGCTTCGCGGCTCATGCCGACCAGTTCCTCCACCGGCAGGTTGCCGGTGACGGCATGCATCGCGCCGATGAACACCTCTTCGATGTCCATGTGGTGGCCCTTGTACTCGCCGCTGGGCTGGTAGCCGCAGGGCACCAGCAGCGTCGGGATGTTGAGCCGCGCCGCCGCCATCAGTTGCCCCGGCACCGTCTTGTCGCACGAAGTGAGGCACACCATGCCGTCGAGCTGCGCGCCTTCGACGGCCACCTCGATGTCGTTGGTGACCAGGTCGCGCGCGGCCAGCATGTAGGCGCCGCGCGCGCCCGCGCCGGTGATGAAGTCGCTGGGCGCTGCCGTTCGGATCTCGAAGGGCACGCCGCCCGCCGCGCGGATGGCGGCCTTCACTTCCACCGCCACGCGGTCGAGGTGGCTGAAGCATGCCGCCAGCTCCGACGAGCTGTTGACGATGGCGATCTTGGGCTTCTCGCAGTCCTCCTCGGGAATGCCGAGCGCGCGCCAATGCGCATTGCGCACCGACCACAGGTAGGAGCCGCGCGGGAAGTTGCTGCGCAAGGGTCTGGTCATGCGGCACCTCCGGCCTTTTTCTTCGTGATCTCGATCACGCCGCGGTCAGCATCCACGCGCACCCAGTCGCCGGTTTCGATGCATTCGAGCGGGTCGCGCTCGAAGTCGGTCATCGAGGGCGCGTGCGTGACCACGGCGCCCAGCGCCATCTTGGTCGTCATCTCGTTGAACAGGAACGCGGCCGGCGCCGAGTTCATGAGCCGCGTCATGTGGAACATGGCCGACCAGCCCGAGGAGCCCTTGGCCCCTGGAAACACCAGCACCTTGCCCGCGAAGCTCTGGCCGCGCAGCTCGTGCCGCGTCTCGATGACAGTGCCGGTGCGCGGGTCGATGCCGCCCCAGCCGGAGATGCGGTCGCGCGTGACCAGCGCCTCGCCTTCGGCCACGCCGCCCACCACCTTGCGGCCGCGGATGACGATGGTTCGTTCGGTCATGACTTCGGTGCTCATGCGTAGCCTCCGTTCCAGCGGCCGGTGCAGGCGGCGTCGATGCATTCGGCGGTGCTGCCGAACCAGGCCTGCACGCCGAGGATGGCGGGCAGGTAGTGGGCCTGCTTGGCCGAGTCGAGCGCCACGGTCTTCGTGCCCTTGGGCACGGCGCGGCTCATGGCGGAGCAGCTGTCGCTCATGATGATGCCGCCCGCGTCCTCGATGATCTTCGTGTAGCCGTTGCGGTCGGCCAGCGACTTGATGGCGCGCGGCGTGAAGATCCACAGCTCGCAATCGGGGTGCACCTTGCGCCCCTCGATGAGCTGCGCGGCCTCCCAGATCTGCTCGATGGTGTAGTGCGGGCAACCCAGCATCACGTACTGCACCTCGGCGTCCTTGCCGGTGGTGTTGATCTTCTCGTAGGTGGCGCGGCGCTCGGCCTCGCCGTAGCGCAGCACCTCCACCGGCGCCCTGTTGCCGAGCGCCTGTTCCAGCGTCAACGCTTCGGGCGTGACACCGGCGATGTGATACATCTCCACGCCGCCCGAGGACGATGCAGCCGCGCCGAAGTGCTTGAGCCGCGGCAGGTTCGGCACCCGCGAGATGCCGCGCCGGCTGTGCACCACCGGCACGCGCTCCTGCACATGCTCGCCGATGAAATAGCCCAGCAGGCCCCAGTCCTGCACCGATTCGACCTCGATGTCGAGTTCGACCACGTGCGTGGCGCGGCGGTTTTCGTCGAGGTGATAGCCCCAGTACGGAATGCGGCCGGTGAGCATGGCGGCGCCGGTGCTCTCGCGGCCTTCGGTGTTGGTGCGCGCGCCCAGCACCGAATTGCAATACACCACGGCCGACGACTCCATCCACGCGCAGTGCTCGCCGCGCGTCGGGATGTTGCCGACCTGGTAGGGCGTGCAGGTGTTCATGATCTGCGCGCCCAGGCCGGCCGCGTGGCGTTCGCTCCGGTTGTAGAACTGCACGATCTCCTCGCTCACGCCCATGCGCTCGGGCTGGCCGGGGTCGAAGCCCAACTGCAGGTGGCTGGTGAAGACCTTGAACTTCGGAATCTCGACGGTCTCCTGGCTGTCGAGGCTGAATTCGGAGAACACCGCGTCCATGCCGCCGCCCTTGGCGAGCGCGAAGTCGCGCTGGAAGGGCGTGGTCGAAGTGATGGTGGCGCAGACGTTGCGCGTTTCCACCAGCCGCTCGGCGCCCAGGGCTTCGCCGTAGCGCATCAGCAGGTCCATCGCCTTCTGCACGGCCGGGCCGTCGCGCCCGTCGTACATGGCTTTTTCTTCATCGCTCAGGTGCATGGCCTGTTGTCTCCGTTCTTCTGTCGTCTCAGGGGAATGAAACCCCGGCCGGGTTGCTAACCCGGCGAGGGCGTGGGTACGTGGCCGCCGATGTCGCGCGCGATGCTCAGCGCGATGTCGTGCAGGCGCGGCGCGAGTTCGTTGCGCAGCCGGTCTTCTGTGAACACGAAGGCGGCGCCGCCGCCGTTGAGCGCCATCACTTCGCCGTCGGGCCCGACGAGGGGCACCGACACCGAGTTGATCTCGCGGTGGAACTCGCCGAGCGACAGGCAGTAGCCCAACCGCTTCGACTCGCCGATGGCGCGGTTCATGTTGGGCGCGATGCTGTCCCACTCGGGGCCGCGCAGCAGGCGCATCGAATCGACCAGCTGGTTGCGCTGCGCCTCGGGCAGCGCCGAGAGGTAGGCCCGGCCCAGCGCCGAGTTGGCCAGCGGGGCGCGTGAGCCGACGTCCAGCCGCGCCGAAAGCATCGACGAGCGCGGGCGGCAGGCTTCGATCAGCACCATTTCCATGCCGTCACGGATCGCGAGATAGACCGAGGCACCGACCTCTTCGGCCATCGCCTGCATGCTCGGCCGCGCGGCGGCCCGCACGTCGAGGCTGCCGAGGAACACGCGCGACAGCGACACCACGCCCGGCCCGAGCATGAAGCGGTCGGGCGCCTGCGCCGCCTTGAGCATGCCCAGCGACAGCAGCGTGGCCACCAGCCGGTTGACGGTGGGGCGCGGAATGCCGGTGATGCGCGCCAGATCGGCATGGCCCAGCACCGGGCGCTCTTCGCTGAAGCAGCGCAGCACCGAGATGCCGCGCTCCAGCGCGCTCACCGTGTCGGAACGCTCGCCGCGCGCATCGGCCGGCTCGGCCGCGGAAAAGGAGGTGTCGTTTTTTTCAGTGGACATGGAGGAACCCTTCACAAGACTCTCTGGACGCTCCAATGTAGAGGGTCGCGAAGAGCGCGCGTCCGAGTTCATGGCCGGCGGCTCAGGCACCGGCCTCGGCCGCGGCGGGCGACGCCGCGCCCTGCCCCACCGCTGCGCGCAGGTACACGCCCTGCTCCAGCAGGCCGGACTGCAGCGCGCCCACGTCGACGAAGCGCGGCGCGATGCCGCCGCGCGATGCCAGTGCCGCCGCCACGCCCGCGGCCTGCCCGGTGATCCAGCACTGCGGAATCTCGCGCATGAAGCCGTGCGAATTGCGGTCGCAGGAAATATGGCGCCCGCAGGCCAGCAGGCCGTCTAGCTTTTGCGGCACCAGCGCGCCGTAGGGAATGGAGATGTTCGGGAACTTGGGCGAAACGGCGGGCGACACGCCGATCTCGTCCGCCAGCGGCACGCCGTCGGGCCACTGGCTGCGCAGCACCGAGCCCACGCCGACGAGACGCCGCGCGTGGCGCACGCCGATCTGCGGCGCGCTCAACATCAGGTAGGCGTTCTCGAAGCCGGGCGCATGGGCGCGGAAGTAGTCCAGGTGCGCGGCCATGGCGCGGTGCGAGCGCACTTCCACGGCGGTGAGGTCGTCCACGTCGAGCGCGGAATAGCCCGACTGGCGCGGCCCCATGAAAAGAGCCACGTCGTTGCGCCACGAGACGAAGGGCCGCTCGAACAGGCCGCACTGCGCGCGCCCGCCCGCCATGAAGGCGGTGAAGGCCTCGGGCTGGCCGGCCTTGAACTCGATCCAGCGGTTCATGTCCACGCCGCCGAACAGCCAGGAGGTGTTCATGCAGTGGTGCACGTCGGCTTCCTCGATGTCGTTCACGTAGTCGGCACCGGCGCGGGCGAACAGGTCGCCGTCTCCCGTGGCGTCGACCACCACGTCGGCCATGATGGCCATGCGGCCTTCCTTGCTCTCGAACACCACGCCCTTGACGGCGCCGTCCTGCACGATGGGAATGGCGGCCCACGAGTGATAGATGAGCTTGACCTTGCGCTCCAGCACGATCTCCTGCGAGAGCAGCTTGAGCC
This sequence comes from Variovorax paradoxus, assembly GCF_022009635.1. Lineage (NCBI taxonomy): Bacteria > Pseudomonadati > Pseudomonadota > Betaproteobacteria > Burkholderiales > Comamonadaceae > Variovorax > Variovorax paradoxus. Next base: position 3,271,176 of record NZ_CP091716.1, on the reverse strand, counting down.
TCTCGGGGTCGATGGTGGGCGACCAGGTGACGACGCCGTGATAGGCGGCGGTGCGCTGCGACCAGTGCGCGGCCTTGGCCGCGTCCTGCGAGCCCCAGTCCTCGCGCACCGGGCCGGCGATGGCCTCGGCCGGCAGGCGGTCGAACAGCTCTTCGGCGAAGCCGCGGATCACCAGCTTGCCTTCCCAGTCGGTCATGCGGTCGATCCAGATGACGAGGCCGCCGGTGGAAAGGCCGCCCAGGTGGTTGTAGCGCTCCAGCAGCGCGACGTCGGCGCCCGCGCGGGCTGCCGCTGCGGCTGCCGCGGTGCCCGACGGCCCGCCGCCCACCACCAGCACACCGCAGCGGTGATAGACGGGAATGCGCTTGCCGGGCTCGGCCCAGCTGCCGTGGTCAGGCCGCTTGACGCGGCTGTCGCGGTCGAAGATGTCGGAGGACAGGATGCGCTCGTCGGTACGGACGACAGTTTTCATGGATGCGGTCTCGGCTTGGCTTATTTCGTCGTATTTTGATTTCACTTTCCATTTTGTCAAAACAAAAAGAGTGATATTCAGGGTATTCCCTGGAAGATATGGATTTTTATGGATTTCAAGATCAATATAAAAGAAACATTCCAACGGAGACATTGATGAAGAAACTTCGGGGCACACGCCGTGCCTTCAGCTCGACCCTTGGCGCCGCGGCCTTGCTTGGCCTGGCGTCACTGGCCGTGGCGCAAGACTTTCCGGCGCGCGGCAAGCCGATACGCATCGTGGTCGGCTTCACCGCCGGGGGCGGCACCGACGGGCAGGCGCGCATCGTGGCGCAGAAGCTCGGCGAGGTGCTGGGCACCAGCGTGATCGTCGACAACAAGCCCGGTGCCAGCACCATGCTCGCGGCCAACGAGGTGTCGCGCGCCCTGCCCGACGGCTACACGCTGCTGTACGCGCCCTCGTCCACCATGGCGCAGAACCCGCACACCTTCAACCAGGTGCCCTACGACCCGTTCAAGGACTTCACCGCCATCTCGATGGGCGGGCGCGGGCCGCTGGTGCTGTCGCTGAGCACCAGCGTGCCGGTGAACAGCGTGAAGGAACTGGTCGCCTACGTGAAGGCCCATCCGGGCAAGGTGAGCTATGCCTCCTTCGGCGCCGGCACCTCGTCGCACATCTACGGCGAGGCCTTCGTGAAGAAGACCGGCATCGACGCGGTGCACATCCCCTACAAGGGCGGCTCCGACGCTGCGAAAGACCTGATCGGCGGGCGCGTGCAGTACATGTTCGACTCGGCCTCGTCGGCCGTCATCACCTCGGCCACGGGCAAGGTGAAGATCCTCGCGGTGGCCGCCAGTGCGCGCATTTCTGCGCTGCCCGACGTGCCCACCTTCGCCGAGCAAGGCTACGCCGGGCTCGACCTGCCGAGCTGGCTGGGCTTCTACGGGCCGGCGCGCATGCCGGCGCCGGTGGTCGCCAAGCTCAACACCGCGCTCGCCAAGGTGCTGGCGATGCCGCAGGTGCAGGAGTTCTATCGAAGCGGCGGCTACGAGGCCGGCGCCACCACGCCCGAGGAGTTCGCCGGCATCACGCGCGCGACCTACGACCGCTGGGGAACGATGGTGCAGCAGGTCGGGCTGGCCAAGCAATGAGCGCCGTGCAGACCATGCCGGGCCGCCGCCGCTTCAATGCCACGCTCGCGGCCGGCGCCCTCGGCGCGGCCCTGGCACCGCTGGGCGCCAGCGCCGCCGGGCCTTTTCCGGAGAAGGGGCGCCCCATCCGCATCGTGCTGGGCCTGGCGGCCGGCGGCGCGTCGGACACGCAGGCGCGCTTCGTCGCGCTGAGGCTGGCCGAGGTGCTGCAGACGCCGGTGATCGTGGAGAACCGGCCGGGCGCGAGCTTCATCCTGGCGACGGAAGAAGTGATCCGCTCCGCGCCCGACGGCTACACCTTCATGTACGCGCCCTCCTCCGTGGTGGCGCAGAACCCGCAGACGCTGGCGCAGGTGCGCTACGACCCGTTCAAGGACCTGACGCCCATCTCGCTCGGCGCGCGCGGCCCGCTGGTGCTGACCGTGCATGCGAGCGTGCCGGCGCGCACGGTGCGGGAGCTGGTGGCGTACATCAAGGCCAATCCGGGCAAGATGAGCTATGCCTCCTTCGGCACCGGCACCTCGTCGCACATCTACGGCGAGGCCTTCGCGCGGCAGGCCGGGCTGGACGTGGTGCACGTGCCGTACAAGGGCGGCGCCGATGCAGCGAAAGACTTTCTCGCGGGCCGCGTTCAGTACTACTTCGACGCCGCGCCCAACGCCATCCAGAACACCGCCACGGGCAAGGTACGCATGCTGGCGGTGGCAGCGCCGAAGCGCAGCCCGATGCTGCCCGACGTGCCCACCATGACCGAACAAGGCGTGAGCGGCGTCGACATGCCGAGCTGGCTCGGCTTCTACGGCCCGGCGCGCATGCCGGCGCCAGTGGTCGAGAAGCTCAACGCGGCGCTCGCGCAGGTGCTGGCGATGCCGGCCACGCGCGACTTCTTCCGCCAGGGCGCCTACGAGGCCGAGTCGTCGAGCCCGCAACAACTGGCCGAGCTGACGCGCGCCACCTACGACCAGTGGGGCGACATCATCCGCAAGCTGGGGCTGGTGAAGCAGCAGCAGTGAAGCGCCGCGAGCGCCGCCTCAGTCGAAGAACGCCCGCAGCCGGGCGTTGACCTCGTCGGCGCGCTCGTACTGCGCCCAGTGCCCGGCGCCGTCGATCACCGTGCCCTCGCGCCCCGGGCCTTCGGCCACCAGCCGCGCCACCAGCGGGCGCGGGTCGGCGGTGACGTCGAACTCGCCCCACAGCAGCAGCGTGGGCACGCCCAGCGTGTCGATGGCCTGCTGCAGGCCGCCCGACAGCGACACCTCCTTGCTGCGAAAACGCGTGCCGTGGCAGGAGATGTCGTGGATCTCGAAGGCCAGCGCGTCGATGGCGGCCTTGTCATGCAGCATCAGCGCGGCCAGGTTGTGCAGCAGCGCGGCGCGCTCCTGCTCGCGGTCGGAGGCGGAGCGCCAGTTGATCATCTGCACCGTCATGCGCCGTAGCGTGCCGTGGCCGCCGCTGCCCACCAGCGCCAGCCGCCGGATGGCGCCGCGCCGCACCGCGAAGCGCGCGGCCGTGAGCCCGCCGAAGGAAAAACCGCCCAGGTCGATGGGCGTGCCCGCGCCGATCAGTTGGTCGAGCGTGCCGCCGAGCGCGTCGAGCAGGGGCGGCAGGGAGTCTTGCCCGGGCGCCACGCGCGGCGGCGCGTCGGATTCGTTGAAGCCCGGCATGTCGGGCAGCCACAGCGTGCGGCCGGCCGACAACGCCTCGGCGTTGCGCAGCCAGTGCATCCAGCTGCCGTGACCGCCGTGCAGCAGCACCAGCGGCGGCCGGGTGGTGTCGGTGCCGAAGCGGCGCCAGCGCACGCGCACGCCGCCGTGCACCGGGTCGTGGCGGGTCGAGAGCGCATCGACGCGCGCGATGGCGGCGCGCGCTTCTTCTTCGTTCATGCCGCCGCTCATCCGCGTGCTCCCGGCCACATGCGCTGCAGCTCGCGCTCGCCGTCCAGCAGCTGGTGCTTCAGTGCGCCCAGCACATGCAGCGCGAACATCACGTAAAGAACGTAGCCGGCCCAGGCGTGCACGCCACCCAGCACGGTGTGCCAGGTTTCCTTGACCGCGGGCTCGATGGCCATGATCCAGCCGATGCGCGGCCATTCGAACAGGCCGAAGAGGTACATGGGATGCGTGCCGGCGTCCTTCCAGGCCGAGTCGTGCATCCAGCCCGACAGCGGCAGCAGCACCATCAGCAGGTAAAGCACGCCGTGGGCCGCGTGCGCGGCAAGGCGCTCGAGCGCGCCGTAGGAGCCCGGCATGGCCGGCGGCTTGTGCGTCAGGCGCCACAAGATCCGCAGGATGACCAGCCCCAGCACCGTGATGCCGATCGACTTGTGGGTGTCGACCGCCGGGCGCACCCAGTCGTCCGGGTAGTGGTCGACCAGCAGGATCAGCGCGATGTTGATGGCCATGAGCAGCGCGACGAGCCAGTGCAAGGCCATCGCGGTTCGGGTGTAGCGGGTTTGTGGGAGCATGCGGGGAATTTTCAGGCGTGGGCCGAGTCTGTCTGTGGCTTTTGCGATTGTCCCGGTTCCACCCGGGCTTTTTGGAAACCGCTGCCCCAGTTCTTGCGTATGACCGTTCGTCGCCCTGGCATCCCTTGGCATCTCCCTTGAACAATTCCCTCCAATCCGCGTTCGTGGCCGCCTCGCCGCGCCTGTCTCCCCCCGCCACCCCGCTGCGAAGCTGGCTGATCCATGGCGGCGTGCTCGTGCTGTGGGGCCTGCTTTTCGCCATGGCTTTTCGCGTCGGCAACGTCGGCGCCTGGTCGGTGGGCGTGGCCTATGTGCTCTACGACACGGTGCTGCTGCTGTTCGTCGGGTGGATGACGCTGCCGATCCTGCGGCCCCGCCCCCCCTCCCAGTCGACCGGTACGCACCGCCGCACCACGCTGGGCGTGATCGTCGCCTCGCACAACGAGTGCGCCGTTCTACCCGTCACGCTGGCCGCCCTGCTCGGCCAGACCGACGTGCCCGACCGCATCGTGATCGCCGACGACGGCTCGAGCGACGGCACCGCCGAACTGCTCACCACCCGCTACGGCCTGGTCGCACCGGCATTGGGCGAACTGAGCGCCGCCAGCGCCACGCACCCCGCGCTCTACTGGCTGCGGCTGCCGCACGGCGGCAAGGCGGTGGCGCTGAACGCGGCCATCCTGTGCATCGACACCGACACCGTGCTCACGGTGGACGGCGACACGCTGCTCGACAGCAAGGCCATCGCCGCAGTGCGCCGGGCTTTCTCCGACGAACCGAACCTCGTGGCTGCCACCGGCGTCATCACGCCGGTGTGCAGCCGCACGCTGGCGGGGCGCTGCTTCCAGTGGTTCCAGACATACGAATACATCCGCAACTTCCTGTCGCGCTATGCGTGGATGCGCGTCAACGGGCTGCTGCTGATTTCGGGCGCCTTCGCCGGCTTTCGCACCGATGCGGTGCGCGCCGTGGGCGGCTTCGACACCGACTGCCTGGTCGAAGACTACGAACTCATCCACCGCCTGCACCGCCACGCCCAGGCGCACGGCCTGCCCTGGACCGTGCGCGTGCTCGGCGACGCACAAGCCCACACCGACGCGCCCAGCAGCACCGGCGCCTTCCTGCGCCAGCGCCGCCGCTGGTTCGGCGGTTTCCTGCAGACGCAGTATTGGTATCGCGCCATGGTCGGCGACCGGCGCTACGGCTGGCTCGGCATCGCGATGCTGCCGGTGAAGGCCATCGACACCCTGCAACCGCTCTACGGCCTGGCCGCCTTCGGCCTGCTGCTGATGTACCTGGTGCGCGGCAACTTCGGCGTGCTGGCGCCGGTGGCCGGCGTGATCGGCGCGAAGATCGTGCTCGACCTGCTCTTCCACCTGTGGTCGGTGTTCCTGTATCGGCGCTGGATTGGTCAGCAGAGCGAGGCCAACATGGCCCAGGCCTTCCTGGCCGCGCTGGTCGAGCCCTTCACCTTCCAGATCCTGCGGCACACGGGTGCGGCCTGGGGATGGTGGACGTTCCTCACAGGGCGCGGGACCTGGGGGCGGCAGACGCGCGTCGGGCTGGTGGATGCCGACGGCGTGCGCCGCAGTTGAGCTTCAGGCGCCGAAGCGAAAGCTCGACACCACGAGCCCGCCCATGAACGCGTCTTCGTGATAGACGCGCTCACCTACTTCGGCCTCCGCCGCACCGACCGCCACCATCAGCGGAATCAGATGCTCTTCACGCGGATGCGCCATGCGCGCCGCGGGCGCTGACGCCCAGTCGAGCAACTGCGCGCTGCGTTCGGTGGCGCCGCTTTTCACCACCGCTTCATCGAGCCAGTCGTCGAAGGCCTTCGACACGCCGTGCGCCTGCGGGCCGAAGTTGCGCAGGTTGTGATAACTCAGGCCGCTGCCGACGATCAGCACGTTCTCGTCGCGCAGCGGCGCAATCGCGCGGCCCAGCGCCAGGTGCTCGGCCGGGTCGAGCCCGCGCCGCAGCGACAGTTGCACCACCGGCACGTCGGCCTGCGGATAGATGGCCGCCATCGGCGAGAACATGCCGTGGTCGTAGCCGCGTTCCGGGTCGATCTGCACCGGCAGGCCGGCTTCGGCAATCAGCGACTGCACGCGCCGCGCGAGTTCGGGCGAGCCGGGCGAGTCGTAGTGCACTTCGTAGGTGTGGGCGGGGAAGCCGCCGTAGTCGTAGATCATCGGCGGCTTGGGGTTGCCCTGCACGGTGAATGCAGGCGCCTCCCAGTGCGCCGACACCATGAGGATGGCGGCGGGCTTGCGGCCGATCTGGCGCGGCATGTCGGCCAGCGAGGCGGCGAGCTTGTCGTAGGTGGGGCCCATTTCCTTCTTCATCCAGGGCCAGGGGCCGCCACCGTGGGAAATGAAGTACGTGGGCAGACGTGAAGTGCGGGTGTCGTCGTGGGTCAAGTCGATGCTCCTTGAAGGCTTTGCATCGACTGTAGACATTTCCTGCGAGGAAATCGACAGGCGCCCATGCATGGGATCAGTTCCCCACAGGAAACATCGAAGGGGTTGATTTTCCGCCGCCCTACCCCAGCCGCTCGCTCAGGAAGTCGATGAAGGTCCGCAGCTTCGACGACATGTACTGCCGGCTCGTGTACACCGCGAACAGCGTGACCGGCCCCGAATGGAACTCCGGCAGCAGCCGCAGCAGCCGCCCGACCTCGATGTCTTCCTCTACCAGCCAGGAGGGCATGTAGGCGATGCCCATGTCCGCGCGCACCGCGTGCAGCGTGAGCGTGGTGTCGTCGGAGCGCATGGCCGGCGCCAGCCGCAGCGGAAACATCCGCCCGCCCGGCCCCTTGAGCGCGAGGTTCTCCAGGTTCACGTAGCTCGGCACGATGGCGCCCAGCTTCGCCAGGTCGGCCGGCAGCGCGGGCAGCCCGCCCATGCGCTCGACATAGGCCGGCGTGCCCACCAGATGAAAAGGCACGCTGCACAGCGGCCGCGCGATGAGCGCCGGCGACGGCTCCTGCGTGGCGCGCAAGGCCAGGTCGTAGCCGTCGGCCGCGAGATCGACCTTGCGGTTTTCCAGGTGCATGTCGACCAGCACTTCGGGGTACTGCGCACGGTAGTCGGCCAGCATGCGCGCAAAGCGCGGCGTGGCGCACCACACGGGCGCGCTCACCTTGAGCTGGCCGCGCGGCGTGTCGTGGGTCTGGCCGATGGCGACCTCGGCCGCGTCCAGCAGGTCGAGGGCGCGACGGCTCTGCTCGTACCAGGCGGTGCCCGCCTCGGTCAGGCTCAGATGGCGGCTGGAGCGGTGCAGCAGCCGCGCGCCGAGCGATTTTTCAAGCTGCGCCACATGCTTGCTGGCCATGGGCGGCGACATGCCCAGACGCTCGGCGGCGGCCACGAAGCTGCCCGCCTCGACGACTTCGCGGAACACGCGCAGGCTGGTCATGCGGTCCATGGGCGCCTTTGCGGGATGACTGGCTCGAGGGTCCGGGTTCCTTCAGGTTTCACGCGCAGGAGTCTAGCGGCCCGTGCCTAGTGCCCGCCCCCCAGATAAGCCGCCTTCACCGCCGGATCGCTGCGCAGCTTCTCCGCCGGCCCGTGCAGCGAGATGCGCCCGTTCTCCAGCACGTAGCCGTAGTCGGCCACGCCGAGCGCGGCGGCGGCGAACTGCTCCACCAGCAGCATCGTCACGCCTTCGCTCTTGAGCCGCTCGATGATGCGGAACACCTCGGCCACCAGGATCGGTGCCAGGCCCATCGACGGTTCGTCGAGCAGCACCACCTCGGGGTTCAGCATCACCGCGCGCGCCATGGCCAGCATCTGCTGCTCGCCGCCCGAGAGCGTGCCGGCCAGTTGCGTGCGGCGCTCCTTCAGCCGCGGAAAGAGTTCGAGCGCGCGCTCCAGGTCGCCCGCCACGTCGCCGCGCGGGCGGCTGCCGGTCAGGCGCGGGAAGGCGCCCAGCGTGAGGTTGTCGGTGACGGTCATGGTCGCGAACACGCGCCGGCCTTCGGGCGAATGCGCCAGGCCCTGCTTGGCGATGTGGTACGACTCCAGCCCGTCGATGCGCTTGCCGTTGAGCGTGATCTCGCCGGCCGTGGGCGCGATCATTCCGGAGACGGCCCGCATGGTGGTGGTCTTGCCGGCGCCGTTGGAGCCGATCAGCGTCACGACCTTGCCCTTGGGCACCTCGATCGAAATGCCGTGCAGCACCTGCACCTTGCCGTAGCCCGCGAAAAGATTCTGGATGGTCAGCATGTTGGGGTTCCTGGTCTTGCGTGGCCGGCGCCCGTCATGCGCCGCCGCCCAGATAGGCCTCGATCACCTTCTCGTCGGCCTGCACCCTGGCCGGTTCGCCCTCGGCGATCTTCTGGCCGAAGTCGAGCACCGAGACGGTGTCGCACATGCTCATCACCACGTCCATGTGGTGCTCGATCAGGATCACGGTCACGCCGTGCTCGCGGATCTTGCGGATGATGCCGAGCAGCTCCTTGATGTCGGGCGCGGTGAGCCCGGCGGCCGGTTCGTCGAGCAGCAGCAGTTGCGGATCGAGCGCCAGCGCCCGCGCGATCTCCAGCAGGCGCTGCTTGCCGTAAGGCAGGTTGCGCGCCTCCTCGGTGGCAAACGATTCCAGGCCGACGAACTTCAGCAAGCCCAGCCCGCGCTGCACCGCCGCGGCGCTCTCGCGCCGGTAGCGCGGCGTGCCGGCCGCCACGTCGAGCAGGTTGCTCGCGAAGCTGTGGTGCAGCCCGACCTGCACGTTCTGCAGCGCGGTCATCTCGCCGAACAGCTGCACGTTCTGGAAGGTGCGCGCAATGCCCGACAGCGCGATGTCGGCCGAGGTGCGCCCCACCAGCGAACGCCCCCCGAAGGAGATGGCGCCCGCCGTCGGCACGTAGATGCCGGTCAGCACGTTCATCATGGTGCTCTTGCCGGAACCGTTGGGCCCGATCAGGCCGTGGATGGTGCCGCGCTTGATGCGCAGGTCGACGTTGTTGAGCGCCTTCAGGCCGCCGAACTGCATCAGCACGCCGGAGGCCTCGAGCACGTCTTCGGTGCCGCCTGCATAGGCCGCGGTGGACACCGCGTCGGCCGGTGCCGCGTCGACGTCCGACGCATCCACCGACGCCACCGGCCGGCGCATGTTCAGCGCCTTGCGCACGAAGCCGACGATGCCGTCCTGCAGGTAGTAGATGACGAACAGCATGATCACGCCGAAGATCGACAGCCGCCAGTCGGTCATCGCGTCGAGCCAGAAGGCCAGGCCCGCCAGCGCGATGCTGCCGACCACCGGAATGGCCATCTGCCCCGGCGTGGCGCGCTGCCGCCTGATGGCGACCACCGCGGCCACCAGCACCGCCACGGCCAGCCCCACCGACACATAGCGGAACAGCACCACGTCGTCTAGCAGCTTGGGCAGCAGCACGATGATGGTGGCGCCGAGCATGGAGCCGATGCGGCTCTTGCGCCCGCCCATGATCACCGCCAGCAGGAACAGCACCGTGAGCTCGAAGTTGTAGGAGTTGGGCGAGATGTATTGCTCGGAGTAGGCATAGAGGCTGCCCGCGAGCCCCGCGAAGCCTGCGCTGATGACGAAGGCGTAGACCTTGTAGCGGTACACCGACACGCCCATGCAGTCGGAGGCCACCGGGCTGCCGCGCAGCGCCTCGAAAGCACGGCCCAGGTGCGAACGCAGGATGCGGTGCACCACCACCAGCGCCAGCACCATCAGCACCGCCACCACCCAGTAGTACTCGCGGTCGTCGAGCTTGTGGCCGAAGAGCGAGGGCTTCTCCAGCTTGATGCCCATCGGCCCGTCGGTCAGGAAGCTCATCTCGTTGATGAGGATCTGGATGATGGTGCCGAAGGCCAGCGTCACCATGGCCAGGTAAGGCCCCGACACGCGCAGCGCCGGCAAAGCCAGCAGCGCGCCGAAGCCGGCCGTGAACACGATGGCGAAAGGCACTGTGATCCAGAACGGCGCCGACAGCTTGAACACCAGCACGCCGGCCGCGTAGGCGCCCAGGCCGAACAGGCCCGCATGGCCCAGCGAAACCTGGCCGGTGTAGCCCACCACGATGTCCAGCCCGAACAGCAGGATCGCGTAGATCATGATGGTCTCGAGCAGGTGGATGTAGTACGGGTTGTCGATGCCGATCGGGAACAGCAGCAGCGCCGCCACGCCCGCTATCGCCAGAAGCAGATGGCTGGTTTTCATTTTTTCGGGATTCTTGGCCACGCGATCAGACCTTCTTGATGGCGGCCTTGCCGAACAGGCCCGAGGGCCGGACGGCCAGCACGATCAGCAGCAGAACCAACCCGGGCACGTCCTTGTAGCCGGTGCTCAGGTAGAAGCCGGTGGTGGTCTCGGCAATGCCCAGGATGATCCCGCCCACCACGATGCCCATGCCGCTGGTGAGCCCGCCGATGATGGCGACCGCGAAGGCCTTCAGGCCGAGCACCGCGCCCATCGAGGCGCCGGTCAGCGTGAGCGGCGCGATCAGCACGCCGGCAAAGGCCGCCGTCATGGATGACAGCGCATACGAGAAGGTGATGACCAGCCCGGTGTTGATGCCCATGAGCTTGGCGGCGTCGCGGTCGTTGAAGGTCGCGACCACGGCCTTGCCGTAGATCGAGCGGCGGTTGAACAGCTCCACCGCCAGCATCATGAGCAGCGCGCCGATCACCACCAGGATTTCCATCGGCAGCACGTTGGCGCCCAGGAAATGCAGCGGCGATTCCGGCAGCGGCGACGGGAACTTCAGGTCGTCGCGCCCCCACACGTTCTCTGCCACGTTGGTGAAGATGATGCCCAGCGCAATGGTCGACATGATCCAGCCGAACTCCGACTTGATCTTGATGGCCGGGCGCACCGCGATGCGCTCCACCACCGCCCCCTGGAAGGCGCCGAACAGGCACACCAGCGGAATCATCAGCCAGTAGTTCAGCCCCATGTTCACCAGCGTGAGGCCGACCATGGCGCCCAGCATGAGGGCGTTGCCCTGGCCGAAGTTCAGCGTGTCCGAAGTGGCGAAGGTGAGCTGATAGCCGAACGCGATGACGGCGTAGATCATGCCCAGCGCAATGCCGCTGAAGATGAGTTGGGTAAGGATTTGCATGGCGGCTCGAGAGAAGCGTTGAACCAAAAAACGCGCCGCCGCGGGAACAGGCCCCGGGGCGGCGCCGGCGCTCGGGCCGCTGCTTACTTCTTCAGCAAGGCGTCGTTGGCCGCCACGTCCTTCATGCGGACGGTGCCGGCGTTCTTCTGGTCGTCGGGGTTGGCGAACACCACGCGGCCGCCCTTGACCTCGCCGAACACCGGAATGTTGGCGGTGATGGCGTCATGGTCGGTCTTGGTGAAGGGCTTGTTGTAGGTCGTCACCACGCCCTCGACCGGCGCCTGCAGGTCTTCCAGCGCGGCCTTGATCTTCGGCCCGTCGGTGCTGCCTGCCTGCTTGATCGCGGCCGCCAGCAGGTAGATGGAGTCGTAGCCCTGCGCCGCCGACACCGGCGAATCCATGCGGTTGTTCTTGGGCTTGAACTTGCCGACGAAGGCGTCGATGAAGGCCTTGCGCTTGGGGTTCGTCGGCTCCTGGATGAAGGTCTGCGGCATGCGCGCGCCGTCGCCGCCGGGGCCGGCGTTGTCGATGAAGTTGGCCATCGCCAGGGTCCAGCTGCCGATGATCGGCACCTTCCAGCCCAGCTTGGTCATGCCGTTGGCGATCTGGGCCAGCTCGGGGCCGATGCCGTAGGTGAGCACGGCCTCGGCGCCGGCTTCCTTCGACTTCAGCAGCTGGGCCGTCATGTCGACGTCCTTGATGTTGAACTTCTCGACCGCCACGGGCGTGATGCCCTTGTTCTTGAGCGCGCGCTCCAGGTCCTCGCGGCCGAGCTGGCCGTAGTTGGTGGAGTCGGCCAGGATGGCGACCTTCTTGTAGCCGCGCCGCGTGATCGCCTCTTCCACGATCATCGGCGCCTGGATGCTGTCGTGCGCGGCGTTGCGGAAAACGTAGTTCTCCGGGTCCTTGTCGAACTGGTGGGTGATGACGGAGCCCGTCGCCACGTTGTTGAGCACCGGAATCTTCGCGTCCTGGAAGAAGCGCTGCGAGGCCAGCGCCACGCCGGTGTTGATGTAGCCCACGGCGGCCACGACCTTTTCCTTGTTCACGAACTCCTGCGCGATCTGCACGCCGCGTTCGTTCTTGGCCTCGTCGTCGCGCTCGATCAGCTGGATCTGCCGGCCCAGCACGCCACCCGACTTGTTGATCTCCTCAGCGGCCAGGCGAACGCCGTCGCGCATGCTCACGCCCATCGAGGACGAGCCTCCGGTGAAGGGGCCGTCCACGCCGATCTTGATCGGATCGGCAGCGAGGGCGCCCATCGAGAAGGCGAGCGCGCTGGTCAGCGCCAGCAGCTTGAAACGAAAGTGCATGGAAAACGTCTCCAACGTTGTTGTGAAATTTCTGGTCGGACCGAAAGCGACGACGCGCAAGCGCGAAGCCACCAAAACATAGTCGATAACGATTCGGCCTCCGGAGAGTGACAACCCTAGCCGGACTGTTCCCCGGGCGACACCCGAGGAACGCACCTTTTCGGGGCAAGGTCATGCATGCACGGCTACAGTCAAAGGCTCTCTGGGAGACCGTTCGCCTTGTTCCGCTTCTTCGAAAAACTGCTTCATCCCTACCCCGCCGCCGAACCTTCGCTGCCGCCGCAGGGCTTCTTCGCATTCCTCTGGGCCTGCACGCACGGCGTGCGCGGCAAGATCGCGGCCATGGCCGTGCTCACGGCGGTCATGTCGATCTTCGAGGCCGCGCTGTTCGCGATCCTCGGGCGCATCGTCGACTGGCTCGGCGGGCAGGTGCCTTCGCGCCTGTGGGAAGACCGCGGCACCACGCTGATGTGGCTGGCCGCGTTCCTGGTGATCAGCATCGGCGTGGTGGCGCTGCAGACCATCGTCAAGCACCAGACGCTGGCGGTGAACCTGCCGATGCGGCTGCGCTGGAACTTCCACCGGCTGATGCTGGGCCAGAGCATGGCCTTCTACCAGGACGAGTTCGCGGGCCGCATCACGGCCAAGGTGATGCAGACCGCGCTGGCCGTGCGCGAAACCATCTTCGTGCTGGCCGACGTGCTGGTGGCCATGGGCGTGTACGTGGCCACCATGATCATCCTGGTGGGCGTGCTCGACGCGCAGCTGGTGTGGCCGTTCCTGATCTGGCTGGTGCTGTACGTCGTGTCGCTCATCTACTTCGTGCCGCGCCTGGGCAAGGTCGGCAAGGCGCAGGCCGATGCGCGCGCGCTCATGACCGGCCGCGTGACCGACGCCTACACCAACATCGCCACCGTCAAGCTGTTCTCGCACACGCAGCGCGAGGCGGGCTTTGCGCGCGACGCCATGCGCGAATTCATGCACACCGGCTACGGCCAGATGCGGCTGGTGAGCGCCTTCGAAATCGTCAATCACACGCTCAGCATGGGCCTGACCGCCGGCATGGCCGGCATGGCGCTGTGGCTGTGGTCGAACGGCGCGGTGGGCGTGGGCGCCGTGGCCGCGGCCACCGCGATGGCGCTGCGGCTGCAGGGCATGTCGCACTGGATCATGTGGGAGATGACCAGCCTGTTCGAGAACATCGGCACGGTGCAGGACGGCATGAAGACGCTGTCGCGCCCGCGCACCGTGCTCGACGCGGCCGACGCCACCGTGCTGCAAGTGCCGCAGGGCGAGGTGCGCTTCGAGCATGCGAGCTTCCGCTATGGCGACGGCGGCCGCCGCGTCATCGACGACCTGAACCTCACGGTGAAGCCCGGCGAGAAGATCGGCCTGGTCGGCCGCTCGGGTGCGGGCAAGTCGACGCTCGTGAACCTGCTGCTGCGCTTTCATGACCTGGAAAGCGGCCGCATCCTGATCGACGGGCAGGACATCGCGCATGTCACGCAGGACTCGCTGCGCAGCCACATCGGCATGGTCACGCAAGACACTTCGCTGATGCACCGCTCGGTGGCCGACAACGTGGCCTATGGCCGCCCCGATGCCACGCGCGAGCAGATCGAGGCCGCCGCCCGGCGCGCCGAGGCCCACGACTTCATCCAGACGCTGGGCGACGCGGGCGGCCGGCGCGGCTACGAGGCGCATGTGGGCGAGCGCGGCGTGAAGCTGTCGGGCGGCCAGCGCCAGCGCGTGGCCATTGCGCGCGTGATGCTGAAGGACGCGCCGATCCTGCTGCTCGACGAAGCCACCAGCGCGCTCGACTCCGAGGTCGAGGCCGCCATCCAGCAGAGCCTCTACACGCTGATGGAAGGCAAGACCGTGATCGCTATCGCGCACCGTCTGTCGACCATCGCGGCGATGGATCGGCTCATCGTGCTCGACGAAGGCCGCGTGGTAGAGGAAGGCGATCACCGCACGCTGATGGCCCAGGGCGGGCTTTATGCGCGGCTGTGGGCGCACCAGAGTGGCGGGTTCCTGGGGGAAGGCCTCGACGAGGACGAAGCCCTGCGCGCCTGATCGCCTTCAGGCGGTCGGCAGCGCCCCTGCTTCGTACTGCGCCGCGAACTCCCCCGACGGCGGGATCGGCTTGATGATGTCGATCAGCACGCCGTTCGGGTCGCGCGTGATGAAGTGGCGCTGGCCGAAGGCCTCGTCGCGCAGCGGCAACAGGATCGGCAGGCCGGCCGCCTTCAGCCGCTCGTGCACCGCGTCGGGGTCTTCCATCTCGAAGTTCAGCAGCAGGCCCGCCGCCACCTGCCCGCGCGCCGCTTCGGGAATGGTCTCGTGGCGGCCGTCGAGCACGGCGAGGTTCACCGAGGGCTGCTCCGCCAGTTGCAGGTGCACATACCAGTCGCTGGAAAAAAGCGGCACGAAGCCGAAGTGCGACTGGTAGAAGGCGGCGGTGCCGGCCACGTCTTCGGTCATGACGACGGGGTAATAGCTCGTGACTTTCATGGAATCGACCTTTTCATAAAACATACAGTCTGCACGTACGTTAAATACTAACCTACAGACAGCCTGCATGTAAATTACCCGTCATGGCTACCAATCGCGAACGCACCGAAAGCACCCAGCTCGCCCTGCTAGAAGCCGCCCGCGCGCTCTTCGTCAGCAAGGGCTACGGCGACACCTCCACGCCGGAGATCGCCCTGGCGGCCGGCATCACGCGCGGCGCTCTGTACCACCACTTCGCCGACAAGCGCGACCTCTTCCGGCAGGTGCTTGCGCGCGAGGCGATGGCCGTGGCGGCCGACATCGAGGCCGCCACGCCCGAGCGGCTGGGCCCGCGCGAAGCCCTGCTCGAAGGCAGCGAGGCCTACCTGAACGCCATGACCGTGCCGGGCCGCACGCGGCTTTTGCTGGTGGACGGCCCTGCCGTGCTGGGCATGGCGGAAATCATGGCGATCGACGACGCCAACGCCGCGCACTCGCTGCGCCAGGGCCTCGCGCGCGCGGGCATGGGGCGCGGCGAAGTCTCGGTCGATGCGCTGTCGCAGTTGCTGTCGGCCGCCTTCGACCGCGCAGCGCTGGAAATCGACGCGGGCGCCGATGCGAAAGAAGTCCGCGCGGCGATGCGCTGGCTGGTGGAACAGGCACTGGGGCCCGAAAAGAAGCGCTGACCGTCAGAGCGAGGCACAAGCACGGCGGTGTAGTCCGATGGCGATGCCCGGGTACGACTTCGCGCTTCGCAAGTCCTACATCACACGCCGCCTGCCGCCGACATTCGCGCACCCTGCGCGGCGCGATGCTGACATCGTCGTCAACAACGGAGTCTCGCGTGAATTCCATCATTTACATCGTCGGTCTGGTCGTGGTCGTGGTTGCCGTGCTCTCGTTCTTCGGCCTTCGCTGAGACCGGGCACGCCCCTGCTCCGACACCCTCTGGAACGGGGCCGCTCGCGGCCCCGTTTCTCATGGGCATCTGAAGTGCACCGGGCATAATTCGCGCGCCCCGGCACCGCACGGGGCCTCACTTGCGAAGGGACCCTGTTGACCAACACCGCGCCGCGCGAACCAGCCATTTCAGATGCGGTGATCACCGAGGCGATACGGTGGGTCGAACAGAGCGGTCCGCTCGACGACGCGCAAGCCATGCGCGCCGCCCTCGCCTCGCGCACCACTGGCATCACCGATGCGCACACGCAAATCATCGAACGCGCACGCCAGCTCGGCGAACGCATCGGCCTGCAGCCTGAAATTTCACGCGCCCGGCAATGGGCGCCTTGGGTGCTGATCGCGCTGGTGGCGCTGATCGTGATGGCCGGCCTCGGCCTCGCGGGCAACGTGGTCGGCGGCGGGGAGCGGCACATCAACGTGGTCGTCGCGCTCGTGAGCCTGCTGGGGCTGCACGCGCTCACGCTGCTGCTGTGGCTTTTGGGGCTCTGCTTTCCGCTCGGCTCCTTCGGCACCGCGTCGCTCGGCTGGATGTGGCTCTCGCTCACCGCGCGCGTGGCGGGCGGCAAGCATGGGCAGGCGCCGGTGCTGCTGCGCGCGGCCACCGGCCTGCTGACGCGTGCCCGGCTGCTGCCCTGGGCCTTCGGGCTGGTCAGCCACGGCATCTGGTCGCTGTCGTTCATCGTGGTGCTGGGCTCGATGCTGTTCGCGCTCGCCTTCCGCAGCTACACGCTGAGCTGGGAAACGACGATCCTCGATCCGGCCTTCTTCGTGCGCGCCGTGCAGTCGCTGGGCTGGGCGCCCGCGCAGCTCGGCTTTCCGGTGCCGGACGCCGCCACGGTGCTGGCAGCGGCGCCCGGCGCGGCGGGCCAGCGCACCTGGGCGCTGTGGCTCACCGGCTGCATCGCGGTCTACGGCCTGCTGCCCCGCCTTGTGCTGGTGCTGCTGAGCGCCGCCGTCTGGAAGCGCCGACGCAAGGCGCTGCAACCCGACTGGCACGAGCCCTACTACCGCAAGCTGCTCGCGCGCTTCGCCGCGCTGGCGCCTGCCGCCATCGTCGATGCCGACCCGGGCCGCTCGCGCACCGGTGCACCGGCGGGCCTGCCGGCATCGCAGCAGCACGATGGCCTCTTCGTCATCGGCTTCGAACTACCGCCCGACATGCCCTGGCCGCCGGCCGGTCTGCCGCTCGATGCCGCCACGCGCGTGGAGCGCATCGACGGCAGCGCCCCGGCGCGCCGCACGCTGCTCGACCAGTTGGCAAGCGCCCATCCGCGCACCGTGCTGCTGGCCTGCCATGCCGCATCGAGCCCCGACCGCGGCACCGAACGCTTTCTGCGCGAGGTGCTGGCGCATTGCGGCGAATGCCGCCTGTGGCTGGCGGGCGCACCGGATGCCACCGCCATCCAGCGCTGGCTCGACTGGCTGCGCGACAGCGGCCTGGAGAGCGTCTTCGCCAGCGACACCCTGACGCTCGCCCTGCGGCCGAACGAGGCCGTCGCGCAATGACGCAGCAACAACAACAACAGCAACCCGTCCGCATCGCGGTCGTCGGCCACACCAACGCGGGCAAGACCTCGCTGCTGCGCACGCTCACGCGACGCGTCGACTTCGGCGAGGTGTCGCAGCGCCCTGGCACCACGCGCCATGTCGAGTCGGTCGACCTCGAGGTCGAAGACGAAACCGCCGTGCGCTTCTTCGACACGCCGGGCCTCGAAGATGCCGTCGCATTGCGCGAGCACCTCGCCCGCTTCGACCCGCAGGCCACGCCGCCCGAGCGCATCCGCCAGTTCCTGCAAGGCCCGGAGGCGCACGGCGTGTTCGAGCAGGAGGCCAAGGTGCTGCGCACCATGCTCGACATCGACGCAGCCTTCCTCGTCATCGACGTGCGCGAGCCGGTGCTGCCCAAGTTTCGCGACGAGATCGAACTGCTCAACGCCTGCGCGCGCCCCGTGCTGCCGGTGCTGAACTTCGTGCGCGATGCCGCGAGCCGCGAGCCGGCATGGAAAGAGCTTCTGTCGGCCTACGGCCTGCATGTGCAGGTGCGCTTCGACGCGGCGGCGCCGTTCGTCGGCGCCGAGCAAGACCTGTACAACGACCTCGCCACCCTGCTGCGCGACCGCCGCGAACTGCTGCGCGGCGTGGTCGACTCGCTGGAAACCGAAGCCGCCGGCCGCCGCCGCTCGGCCTGCACGCGCATCGCCGCGCTGCTGGTCGATGCCGCCTCGGTGCGCCGCACGGTGCAGGCGGCCGAATTCGCCGATGCCGGGCGACGGCAGACGCTGGTCGCGGCGCTGCGGAAGACCGTGTTCGACAAGGCCCAGCACTGCACCGACGACCTGCTCGCGCTCTACGGCTTTCGCCAGGGCGACGCCGACGAAGCGCCGCTGCCGATCATCGAAGGCCGCTGGACGCTCGACTTCTTCAGCCCCGAGGCCATGAAGGACGCGGGCCTGCGCCTGGGCAAGGGCGCGGTCATCGGCGCCGCGGTGGGCGTGGTGGCCGACCTGGCCGTGGCCGGCATCTCGCTCGGCGCGGGCGCGGCCCTGGGCGGCGCCATCGGCGGCGCGGTGTCGCAGGGCTGGGGGCCGCTGGGCCGCAAGCTCGCCAACAAGCTGCGCGACGTGCATGAACTGACTGTCGAAGACGGCGTGCTGTTCGCGCTGGTCGCATGGCAGCTCAAGCTCACGCAGGCACTGGAAGTGCGCGGCCATGCCGCCACGCAGCGCATCGCGGCCGAGGCGCCCGCCGACGGCGATGCCCCGACCCGTGCTGCCGCAGCGGCAGTGCGCGCCGCGCAGCCCGCGCGCAACCACCCGGAGTGGGAGGCGAGCGGCGTGACCACGCGCGCCTTCTGGCGCCCGTCGCCGCAACGCGAGGCGCTCGTTGCCGAGCTGTCTGAGCTGCTGCTGCAGGCATTCGAAGAGGCCTGAAGCCTCAGACAGCCACTGCACCCTCTCGCGCCTCCGCCTTGATCAGGTCCGCGATCCGCTCGGTCAGCATCAGGGTCGGCATGTTGGTGTTGGCGCGCGGTATCGACGGCATGATCGACGAGTCGCACACGCGCAGCCCCTCCACGCCGTAGACCCGGCCGGCGCCGTCGGTCACGGCCGTCGGGTCGTCGCCGGCGCCCATCTTGCAGGTGCCCGAGGCATGCCACACGCCGGCCACGCCGTTGCCGATGAACTCGGTGAGCTTGGCGTCGTCGTTCAGCAGGTCGTCGATGCGCACGCCCAGCGTGATGAGCCCGTGCACGATGGCGCCGCGCAGCGGCCCCGCCCAGTCGAGGATGAACGACAGCGCGCCCATCTGGAATGCGTTCCAGGCGCCTGGTGCAGAGACCTTGCGCACGCGCTCCGAATAGCTGGTCGGGAACACCGGGCCGCGCACGCCGTCCAGGTTGGCATCGCCCAGCGCCCTGGCCGCCACGCCGAAGCCTTCCTTCAGCCGCGCCAGGTCGCGCGGGTCCGAAAGCAGCCGGAAGTCGACCACCGGCTCCTCCAGCGGATCGGCCGAACGCAGCTTCACGGTGCCGCGCGAGTACGACTTGTTGACCCAGATCAACATCGTGCCCATGCGCTGGCCGATGGCGTGCCACGCGGTGCGGCCGATGATGGCCACGTGCATGTCGCCGGCCGGCGCATTCGGAATGCTTTTCGAGGTGTAGCGCAGCAGCGCCTGGTCGTGGTGCTCGGCCAGGTCCTTCATGCGGGACGCGGGCGGCAGGTAGGTCGACACCGCCGTCAGCGGGTGCTCCATCAGGTTCATGCCGACGCCGGGGCGGTCGGCCTTCACCTCGATGCCCAGCGCGCGCAGGTCGGCCGCCGGGCCGATGCCGCTGCGCATCAGCAGCGCGGCCGAGTGGATGCCGCCCATGCACACGATGGTGTGCGCCGCATGCATCGGCTGGCCGCCCGCCTCCGCGCCGGTCACGCGCGCGCCTTCGAACAAAAGCCGCTGTACGTGGGTGTCGGTGACGATGCGCAGGTTCTTGCGCGCGCGCACCTCGGGCGTCAGGTAGACGATGGACGCGGGCACGCGCTGGCCGTCGTCGCTGGTGGCAATGGCGGCGGGGAACACGCCGTCTTTCCATTCGCCGTTCTGGTCGGGGTACTGCGGATGGCCGCGCATGCGCAGCGAGCGGCACACCGCCTGCACGAAAGGCGACACCCGCTCCGGCGCGAGCCGGCGCACCGGCACCGGGCCGCCGCGGCCGTGGTAGGCGTCGTCGAAATCGCAGTCGCGCTCCAGCTTGCGGAAGTACTTCAGCGCAACCTCGCCGCTCCAGCCCTCGGCGCCCAGCCGGGCCCACTCGTCGTAGTCGTCGGGCGCGCCGCGGTTGGCCACCATCGCGTTGATGGCCGAGCCGCCGCCCAGCACCCGCCCCTGTTCGTAGCCGCGCGGCGTGCGGTTGGGCTGGCGCGTGGGCGCGCCGCTCACGGTGGCGACCAGGGCCGTCCAGATGTTCTGCTTGTCCAGGTAGGCCAGGCCGGGGTAGCGGCTGCGGATGCTGTCGCTCATGGCGTCGGGCCGCAGGTCGCGCCCGGCCTCCACCAGCACCACGCGCTTGCCCGCGTCTTCCGACAGCCGCGCGGCGAGCGCGCAGCCCGCCGTGCCACCGCCCAGGATCAGGTAGTCGATGGGCTGCGCCATTACTGCTTGCCGCCCCAGCGCTGCGGGTAGCCCGGCATCTTCTCGCAACCGCACATCGAATAGTGCAGCGGCGGCAGCTTGTCGTTCACGTACTGCGGCAGTTCCTTGGCGGTGATGCTCGGCTGCGGCAGGATCCACGTCGGCGACGGCAGCGGCTCGCCTTTCAACGCCTTGAGCGCGGCGATCACGGCCGTGCGCCACTGGTAGGCCGGGTACGTGGGCGCGATGCCCTTGAAGCCGTTCTTCTTCCAGGCCTGCAGGTAGTCCTGCTGGTCTTCGCCGGTGATGATGGGGTAAGGCTGGCCCGCGTCCTCGAAGGCCTCGGCCACGGCCACCGACACCGCCCCCAGGTCGACCCACACCGCGTCGATCTTGCCGCTGCGGCTGAGGTAGTCGGCCACCGTGGCCTTGGTCTTGGCGCGGTCGCCGCCCACGAACTCGTTGCCCACCACCTTCAGGCCCGATGCGTCGAACACCTTCTTGGCGGCGGCCCAGCGCGTCTCGAACAGGTCCACGCCCGGCGCGGTGCGCAGCACCAGCACCTTGCCGCCCTTGGGCGCGTTGGCCGCGATGAAGTCGGCGCCGACCTTGCCCCAGGCATAGCCGCCGATGGAGCGCACCGCCGTCACCGGGCACAGGCTGTCCACCGAGCGGTCGAAAGTCACCACGGGCAGCTTCTTGCACGCTTCTTCCACCGCGGGCGTGAGCGCGGCCGAGGTGTTGGGCGAGACGATCAGCGCGTCGCACTTGCCGCTGTTCACGAGCGAGCGGATGTCGGAGATCTGCTTCTCGTCCTTGCCCTGCGCGTCGGCGTATTCGAAGCCCTTGATGTCGGCCTTGTTCAGCTCGACCTCGGCCTGCATGGTGTTCCAGCCGACCACGCGCCACGGGTTGCCCACGCTCGCGTTCGAGAAACACAGCGTGTAGGGGCCCTTCTTCCTGTACTTGGCGGTGTCGACGGTCTTGCCGCCGATGCGCTGCAGCCAGGGCTGGCCGGCCGGCCCCTCGGGCGTGGCGGTCATGAGGCGCGCTTGCTCCTGCATTTCCTTGTCGACGTCGACGTTGGCGACCTGCGCGAAGGCGCCCGCGTGGGCGGCCACGGCGAGTGCGAGGACGCCGCAGCGCAAGGCCTGCCGGCGGTTTGAACGATGTGATTTCATGGTTTGTCTCCTGCGGTTTTTCGGGAATGGATCAAGGGGGGTTCTTCGAGTCGTGTTCACTGCATGCGCGGCCTCCTGGTATGCGGCCGGCTAGCGGCGCTGATGGCGCCAGGCCGTGAGCGCCGCCGCGCCGATCAGGATCAGCCCCTGCACCGCGACGCGCAGCGGCTCCGAGAAGCCCAGCAGGTTCAGCACGGTGAAGAGCGTGTAGAGCGTGAGCGCGCCGATGCACGCGCCCGGAATCGAGCCGCGCCCGCCCAGCAGCACCACGCCGCCGATCACCGCCGCCGCGATGGCCTGCAGGTCGTAGCCCGTGCCCACGTCCACCGACACGCCCGAAAAGCCGCCGAGCAGGATGCCCGCCGTCACCGCCGAGAGCGACGACAGCACGAAGGCCGCCACCCGCACCCGGCGCACCGGCGCGCCGGCCAGTTCTGCGGCCACGGGGTTGTCGCCGATCATCAGCACCAGCCGGCCGAAGTTGGTGCGGTGCATGAGCCAGAAGCACAGCGCCACGAACACCGCCAGCACGATCACCGCGATGGGCAGCGTGCCGGTCAGCGGCACCTCGCGCAGCACGCCGCGCCCCAGGTAGCGAAGGTTCTGCGGCAGGTAGCCCGAAGGCGCGCCGCCCGACCACACCATGGCAATGCCCTTGATCGACAGCAGCCCGCCGAGCGTGGCGATGATCGACGGCACCTTCAGCCGCGTGACGACCAGCCCGTTGAGCAGGCCCACCGCGAGGCCCATCGCGTACGCGGCGGCCACGGCCGTCCATGTCATGTCGGCGTCGCCGTTGGTGATGAGCGCGCAGCCGATCACCACCAGCGTGATGAGCGCGCCCGACGACAGGTCGAAGCCGCCGGCGATCAGCACGAACGACGCGCCGCAGGTCAGGATGACGAGCGGTGCCGCGCGCTGCAGGAAGCTCATGAGGCCGGGCGCCGTCTGGTACAGCGGGCTCATGAACACCATCGTGCAAACCAGCACGACCAGCAGCACCAGCGCCGGATTGATATTGCGCCAGCGTTTCATGCCACATGCCCCTTGTTGCGGAAGGTGTAGACCCCCACCGCGATCACCACGATCAGCCCGCGCAGCACCTGGCTCAGGAACGAGTCGATCTGCAGCATGTTGAACACCGCGTCGATGGTGGCGAACACGAACACGCCCGCCATCGTTCCGGCGATGCTGCCGCGCCCGCCGGCCAGCAGCGTGCCGCCGATGACCACGGCCGCGATCGAGTCGAGGTCGTAGCCGCCGTCGCGGCCCACCCAGGGCGTGCCCGCCCCCAGCCAGCTCGCGAGGTAGAGCCCCGCGAGCCCCGACATCAGCCCGGCCATCGCATGCGCGCCGACCAGCACCCGCGACGTGCGGATGCCCGCGAGCCGCGCGCTGTCGGCATTGCCGCCCACCGCGAACAGATGCGCGCCGGCCACCGTGCGGGTGAGCGCGAAGGCCGCCGCCACAGCCACCGCCAGCAGGATCAGTACCGCGACAGGCACGCCCGCCACGCTGCCATAGGCCAGCGCCTGGTAAGCCTGCGGCACCTTGCCCTGCAGCGAGGTGAAGGCCACCGTCAGCACGCCCTGCAGCACCAGCCCCACGCCCAGGGTGGCGATCAGCGGGCTCACGCCCAGCCGCGCGATCAGCAGCCCGTTCACCGTGCCCACCGCCGCCGCCACCAGCAGCACGCCGACCACCGCATGGCCGATGGCGCCGGTGTCGCCCTGCATGAAGTAGGACGCCAGCACCGCGCTCACGCTGATGAGGTTGGCCACCGAGAGATCGATCGAGCCGCCGAGCATCACGAAGTTCTGCCCCAGCGCCACCAGGCCCAGCGCGATCATCCGCTGCAGCAGCCCCATCACGCCCGCCAGCGTGAGCTGCGCGTGCTGCCCCGTGGCCAGCGCCGTGCCCACGTAGACGCACGCCGACACGGCCACCAGCGTGACCGGAATCAGGTGGCGGCGCGCGAAATGCCGTTGCCCGCTCATGCCGCGGCTCCTTCGGCCTCGGCCACGTCGTGCCGCACCGCCTGCGCGATGACGGCTTCTTCCGACGCGCCGCGCGGCAGGTGCGCCACGATGCGCCCGAGCGCCATCACGCAGATGCGGTCGCACAGCCCGATGATCTCGGCCACGTCCGACGACACCACCAGCACCGCGCCGCCCGCGTCGGCATAGGCGCGCAGCAGGCGGTAGATGGTGGCCTTGGCGCCCACGTCGATGCCGCGCGTCGGCTCGCAGATGACCCAAAGGCGCGGCTCGCGCGCCATCCAGCGCGCCACCATCACCTTCTGCTGGTTGCCGCCGGAGAGCGCGCCCACCGGCATGTCGAAGTCGGCCGCGCGCACCTCGACCTTGTTCAGCAGCGCGTCGATGAGGCTGCGCGAACGCGCCGCGCTGCCGGCACCCGCGAGCGGCCCGGCCAGCGCGCGCAGCGTGAGCGCGGCGTTGTCGCGCAGCGACTGCTGCAGGCCCAGGCCTTCGCGCTTGCGGTCGTCCGGCAGGTAGCCGATGCCGCGCCGCGCGGCCTCGCGCGGGCTGCGGGCCGCGCCCTTGTCGTCCCATGCGCGCACCGTGCCGCGCGTGAAGCGCCGCTCGCCGAAGAGGGCGCGCGCCAGCTCCACCTTGCCCGAGGCCTCCAGCCCCGCCACGCCGACGATCTCGCCGGCATGCAGCCGCAGGTCGATGCCGTGCAGCACTTCGTTGCCGCCCTGCTCCACCGCGAACACCTCGGCGCCCGGCGGGTTGGCGGCGGCGGGCGGATAGAAATCGCTGAGCTCGCGCCCCACCATCAGCCGCACGATGCGCTCGACCGTGGCCTCGGCGGCCGGCAGCGTGGCCATCAGCTGGCCGTCCTTGATGACGGAGATGTCGTCCGCCAGCGCCATCACCTCGGCCATGCGGTGCGAGATGTAGAGCATGGCCACGCCCGCGCGGCGCAGCTCGGCGATCAGGTCGAAGAGCTTCCGCGATTCCACGTCGTCCAGCGCGGCCGTGGGCTCGTCGAGCACCAGGATGCGCGCGTCGAGCGACACCGCCTTGGCGATCTCCACCATCTGCTGCTCGGCCACCGAGAGCCGGCCGCATTCGGTGCGCGGATCGATGCGGCAGCCCACGCGGCGCAACGCCGCCTCGGCCCCGGCGTTCATCGCCTTGCGGTCGATCACGCCCCAGCGCGAGGGCTCGTGGCCCAGGAAGATGTTCTGCGCCACCGTGCGGTGCGGCAACAGCGCCAGCTCCTGGTGGATGATGGCGATGCCGGCCTGCCGCGCGGCCGAAGGGTGGCCGAACCGCACCGGCCGGCCGCCGATGCGGATCTCGCCGCCGTCCGGCGCATGGATGCCGCCGAGCACCTTCATCAGCGTCGACTTGCCGGCGCCGTTCTCTCCGCAGATGGCGTGGACCTGGCCGGCGCGGCATTGCAGGCTCACGTCGCGCAGCACCGTGACGGCGCCGAAGACTTTCCGTATGGATCGCATCTCCAGCAGGGGCGCGGCATCTCGCGCCGCCGTCGGATGGGCGGTGTGGGGGGTCATGGTGGGGCAGCTCAGTCGGTGATGCGCTTACCCCACGAAAACCAGCTTGGCGTTGGTGAGCTCGCGCGCGCCCAGCGCGCCAAGCTCGCGGCCGAAGCCCGAGCCCTTGACGCCGCCGAAGGAAGCGCGCGGGTCCGAACGCACGAAGTCGTTGATGAACACCGCGCCGGCCTCCACGGCCGACGCGAGCCTGTGGGCGCGCTCCAGGTCGCGACTCCAGATGGTCGCGCCCAGGCCGAACTCCGTGGCGTTGGCGAGCGCGATCGCTTCCTCGTCGGTCTTGAAGGTGAAGAGCAGCGCGACCGGGCCGAAGATTTCTTCCTGCACGATCGGCGCGTCATGCGACAGGCCCGCGATCACCGTGGGCGGATAGAAGTTGCCCGGCCCTTGCGCCGGCTGGCCGCCGCACAGCAGCCGGCCGCCCTGCTCCAGCGCGGCCTGCACCTGCGCATGCACGCTCTCGCGCAGGTCGGCGCGGGCCAGCGGGCCGAGCTGGGTTTCGGCCAGCAGCGGGTCGCCCATGCGCAGCGCCGAGGCGCGCTCGACGAACGCAGCCTGGAATTTCTCGGCAATCGCCTCGGCAATGAAGAAGCGCTTGGCGGCGATGCAGCTCTGCGCGTTGTTCGAGAAGCGCGAAGTCACGGCGAGCTGCACCGCGCGGTCGAAGTCGGCGTCTTCCAGCACGATGAACGGGTCGGAGCCGCCCAGCTCCAGCACCGCCTTCTTGCCGTGCGCGCCAGCTTCGGCGGCCACCGCGCGGCCGGCCTGCGTGCTGCCGGTGACGGTGACGCAGCGCACGCGCGGGTCGGCCACCACCGCCGCCACCGCGCCGCGGCGGATGGCCAGGTTCAGGTACAGGCCGGCGGGCGCGCCGGCGTCCAGCACCAGCTGCTCGAGCGCGCGGGCGCAGCCCTGCACCGTTTCCGCGTGCTTCACCAGCACGGTATTGCCCGCCAGCACGGTGGGAATGAAGAAGCGCAGCACCTGCCAGAACGGCAGGTTCCACGGCATCACCGCGAACACCGGCCCGAGCGATTCGTAGGCCACGTGGGCGTTCATGCCCTCGATGGGCATCGGGGCCAGGTAGCCCGGCCCTTTCTCCGCGAAGTGGCGCGCGCCGGTCGCGGCCTTGCGCACCTCGGCAATGGCTTCGCCAATGGGCTTGCCCATCTCGGTGGTGATGAGGCGGCCGTAGCTTTCGGCGCGCTGGTCGAGCAGGTCGGCCAGGCGGTCCAGCATGGCGCTGCGCTCGGCCATCGGCGTGGCCGACCAGGTCTTCCAGGTGGCGGCCGACTGCGCGATGCGTGCCTCGATCTCGGCCGATCCGTGGCCGGTGTTGGCCTCGATCAGCGCACCGTTGGCGGGGTTGTGCGATTGGAAGGCGGCGGGCTGGATGTCGGTCGGGAAGGCCATGGATCAGGACGTTCGGAATGGGGTTTCAAAGGGATGCGTAGTGTTCCCAGTGGCCCCGGCCCGCTCAACGCATATCCGTCCGTCTTATTCCATGAACAGAGAAAAATAGGGTTAGCCCCGAGCTTTCTATTCCACCATCGGAGAAAACTCCCGCACATGGAAGATTCGCGTCGCTAAAGTCGGCTGCGCCCCTCGACAAAGACCCCACACCATGCAAAGCCTCGAGCGCATCGCCAACCTGCTGTCCAGCTTCGGCAACGGACAGGCCGAGATCCCGCTGAACGAACTGCTCGCGCGCAACGGCATTCCGCAGTCCTCGGGCTACAAGCTGGTGAACGCGCTGGTGCACGAAGGCTTTCTGCAGCGGCCCGCGCGCGGCATGCTCGCGCCGGGGCCGGCGGCGGCGGCCTTCTTCTTCGCGCCGCTGAAGGCGCTGTCGCCGCCGGGCGACCCGAGCATTTCGGGCGGCGTGCGGCACTACCCCGACGCCAGCGGCCGGGGCATGCCGCGCATGGCGCAATGGAACCCCAACCTGCTCGACCTGGTGTCGACCGCGCGCTTCCGGCGCGAGCCGCCTTTCGTCATCGGCTTTGCCAACGCTTCGAGTTCCAGCCCGTGGCGCGTGGCGATGGCGCGCAGCCTGATGGCGGCGGCGCAGCGTCAGCGCGACGTGGTGTCGCGCGTGATGGTGCGCGACGCGCACGACGACCCGCGCCGCCAGATCGAGCAGCTCGCGGAGATGCGCGAGGAGCGCATGGACCTGTGCATCCTCAGCGCCGCCGCGAGCGACCACCCGGAGCTGCTAGCGGCCGTGCGCGGGCTGGGCGCCCAGGGCATTCCGGTGATCGGCGTGGACCGCATCTGCGGCGAGCCGGAAGACATGGTCTCCTTCGTCACCGCGTCCGACGTGCTGGTCGGGCGCATGAGCGCGCTGTGGCTGGTGGAGTACCTGGGCGGGCGCGGCCGCATCCTCATGCTGTGCGGCCGCGAAGACGCGAGCCCCTGCCGGCTGCGGCTGCAGGCCGCGATGGAAATACTCGGGCTGCACCCGAAGATCGAAGTGGTGGCCATCGAGTTCACCAACTGGGAGGCCAGCCTGGGCCACGAGATCGTGCAGCGCCACCTGGCGGCCGGCACCAAATTCGACGGCGTGTGGTGCGACTCCGGCCTGCAGGGCGTGGGCTCGCTGCGCGCCTTCACCGAGGCCGGCTACAAGCGCGG
Source organism: Variovorax paradoxus (assembly GCF_022009635.1). Taxonomy (NCBI): domain Bacteria; kingdom Pseudomonadati; phylum Pseudomonadota; class Betaproteobacteria; order Burkholderiales; family Comamonadaceae; genus Variovorax; species Variovorax paradoxus. Next base: position 3,243,242 of record NZ_CP091716.1, on the reverse strand, counting down.
CACGATTCCGCCGCACACCGGGGGCGAGGTCAACCTCATGTACAAGCTCGCCTTCCATCACAAGATTCCGCTGTGCGGCGTCGACTACCCGGCGGCCATGGGCGCGCTGAGCTTCCAGACCGCGCTCGACACCCTCTTCGGCCGCCAGGTGCCGCGCCGCGTGGAGGCCAACCTGGAGATCGTCATCTCGCGCGGTCACGAGACCGCGTCGGTCAAGGCCGACCTCTTCGCCGAGGAAAAGGTGCGCTGGGACCGCGAGGACGAATACGTGCACGCCTCGGGCTGGATTCCCAGCAGCACCACGTCGCACGGGCGCAAGCCCTTCTTCGTATGAGCGCGGCCTGGACCACCGAGGCCGTCACGCGCTTTCGCGACATCCTCGCGCTGGTGTCGCGCGAGCAGGTGCGCACGGCCTACGAGATCGCGGTCAAGCTCAAGCTGCCGGTCAGCTCGACCTACCTCACGGTGGCCGAGATGGAGCGCCTTTCCTGCCTGGCGCGCGACGAGAGCGGCTATTTGCTCGTGGGCATCCGGCCGCAGCAGATGGCACTGGACGCGCTGGGCTTCCAGGTGGCGGCACAGCGCCTGGCGCCGCTGGTGCGCCACCTGCGCGACCAGTCCGGCGAGACGGTGTTCATGGCCAGCATGGCCGAGTTCGTGACCGTGGGCACGGTGGCCATGGGCTTCAACCCGGGGCACCTGGTGGTGCAGCCCTTCCAGACCTATCGCTACGCGGCCTCGCCGCCGCCGGCCGACATGGCACGCGCCGGCGTGTTCGAGGTCACGCTGGCCACCAATGCGCAATACGGCGACTACGGCGCGCTGGTGAACCTGATGGCGCTGCACCTGGCGCGCTCCACCTCGGCCGCGCATCCCGCCACGCTGGCGGTGGGCGTGGCGCGGCCCGAAGGGCAGTTCCGCGACGCGGCGCACCTCGCGCGCAAGCTGCTGGAGCTGAAGGCTTTCTTCGACTCGCCGGGCTGAACGGTTCGCGGCCGCGTTCGCGCCCGCATCAGGCCGGCGCGTGCCGCGGCGTGACCTTGGCCAGCGACTTGTCCACGAAGGCGCCCAGCCGCGTCTGCACCTCGGCGCCAGTCTGCACCACGGCCGCCATCAGCGACTCCGCGAACATGCCGTCGGTGGCCGACATGTCGGCGATGCGGCTGATCGACGTGACCATGGCGTAATTCGACAGCGGCGCGTTCTGCGCCACCCGCTTGGCCAGCGCGAGCGCCGCGCGCAGGCTCTCGCCGGGCACCGAGATCTCGTGCGCCAGCCCCAGTTGCACGCCGGCCTTGGCATTGAGCACGCGGCCCGTGAGCATCATCTCGACCATGCGCCCGGGCGTGATGATGCGCGCCACCCGCACCGTGGCGCCGCCGCCGGTGAAGATGCCTTTCTGCCCTTCCGGCAGCGCGAAGTAGGTGGTCGGGTCGGCCACGCGCACGTGCGTGGCGGCGGCCAGTTCCAGCCCGCCGCCGACCACCGCGCCGTGCAGCGCTGCGACAACCGGAATGCCGCCGTACTGGATCTTGTCGAAGGTCGTGTGCCAGCGCTGGCACACGCGCATGAAATCGACCGCGGTGCGCTCCTTGTCGTGGTGCTCCTTCAGGTCCAGGCCCGCGCAGAAGTGCGGGCCCTTGCCGGTCAGCACCACCGCCCGCGCCTCGCGCGGCAGCGACGAGAACGCCGCGTCCAGCTCGGCCAGCGTCTGCTCGTCGATGGCGTTGCGCTTGGCGGGACGGTTCAGGGTGACCACGGCCACCTCTTCATCCATGTGGACAGTGACGTTTCTTTCGCTCACGGCAAGGCTCCTTCAGGTATTGCGGATTCCGCCATCCCCGCACTGGGCGTGGATGGCGCTTCGCGTCTACGATAGCCCTCATCGCCCGGCGTCTGCTTGCAGGTTTCGCCCATTTATTTGCAGAATCCGCCAGCCTGAAAACATGCAAGAGCGCGCCACCGTCCCCGTCAGCTTCCTTCGCGACATGCTCACCGGCGCGCGCCGGCAGCTGCGCGCGCAAGACATCGACGCCATCGCCACGCAGGCTGGCATCTCGCCGCTGCTCCTGCGCCAGGGCGCCGCGCGCGTCACGCGCGAGCAGTTCGTGCGCATGTACGAAGGCGTGGCGCTGTTCATGGGCGACGAGATGCTGGGGCTGTGGTCGCGCCCCATCCGCGCGGGCGCGCTCAAGTACCTGGGCCTGAGCCTGCTCGACGCGCCGTCGCTCATGGTCGCGATGTACCGCTTCACCCGCTTCTGGAACCTGCTGCTCGACGACTACCGGCTGCGCATGGCGCGGGCCAACGGCGTGGCCACCGTCACCATCGCGCCGCGCCTGGACGGCACCACGCCCACGCCCTTCGGCCACGAGCTGATGGTCAAGCTGATCCACGGCGTGGCCTCGTGGCTGGTGGGGCGGCAGCTTCCGGTGCTGGAGGTGGGCTTCGCGTTCCGGCGGCCGGCCAGGTTCGACGAATACGCGAACCTCTTTCCCGGCCCGGTGCGTTTCGGCCAGGCGGCAAGCTCGGTCAGCTTCTCCGAGGCGGTGCTGCGCCAGACCTTCAGGCGCACGCGCGGCGAGCTGCTCGACTTCGTGCGGCGCGCGCCCGACGACTGGATCTTCGTGACCTTCGACCACGACACGACCCGCTCGTCGGTGCGCGACTTCGTGGCCGCGCGCCTGGCCACCGGCGTGACGCTGGGCGACGCCGCCACGTCACTGCACATGTCGGAACGCGCGCTGTCGCGCAAGCTGGCCTCGGAAGGCACGAGCTTTCGCGCGGTGAAGGAAGAAGTACGGCGCGACGTGGCAATCCAGCGGCTGGTGAAGACGCGCGAACCGATCGACCTCATCGCCGCATCGGTTGGCTTCGACAACACGCCGGCCTTTCACCGTGCGTTTCGCACCTGGACCGGCAGCACGCCGCGCGGCTACCGGCTGCGGGCGTCCTCCGACTGAAAGGCGCCTCAGTTCGCGCCGGCCAGCGCCTGCAGCTTCGCGTAGTCGCCCGGTCGCGCGCCCTGCTGCTCCGGCGTCGCGCGCTTCACGATGCGCTCGAGAAACAGCTGGCGGTTGACCGGCGTCACCGTCATGCCCTTGCCGCGCAGGAACTGCTCGTCTTCCAGCTCGCCGGCGATCACGCCGACGTTGGTCCACTTCGCGGTTTCGGCGAGCACCTTCTCGACCATCGCCTGCTGCGGCGGCGCGAGCCTGGCCCAGGCCGCCTTGCCGATCACGATGCCCAGCGTGTCGTAGGCGTGCGCGGTGAGCTGCACGTATTTCTGCACTTCGTAGAGCTTCTTCGACCTGACGATGCCCAGCGGGTTTTCCTGCGCCTCGACCTCGCCCTTCTTGAGCGAGCCGTAGAGGCTCATGAAAGGCAGCGTCACCGGCTTGGCGTCGAGCGCGGTGGCGAAGAGCTGGTAAGCGGCGGCCGAGGGCACATACAGCCGCAGGTCGCGGAAGTCTTCGGGCTTTGCCAGTGGCCTGGCCGAGGTGACCTGCCGCGCGCCGTAGTACACCGTGGCCACCATGCGGTTGCCGCTCTTCTCGTTGTAGCCCTTCATCAGGTCGGCCAGCAGCGGGCTCGCCAGGTACTTGCGCATGTGGTCGAGGTCCTTGAAGGCGAAGGGGTAGCTGCCCAGGCTCAGCGGCGGATAGCCCTCGGCCAGCGTGGCCTCGCCGACGTAGGCGATCTGCATGGAGTCGTTCGCCAGCATCAGCGGAAAGTCGGCCTCCTGCCCCATCTTCGAGGCGGGCACCACCTCGATCTTGATCTTGCCGTCGGACTGCTCCGCGATCTTGCGCGCCGCCAGTTCGGCCTGCTGGTGGAAGATGCTCGCGGGCTCGTAGACATGGCCCCACTTGAACTGCAGCACCTGCTGCTGCGCCTGCGCGGCCATTGCGCATCCCAGCACCACCAGCGCGAATCCGGCGCGGCGCCACGGCAAGAAGCTTTTCATCGACTCTCCCTCGGGTTGAGAACAGTCCGGCCCCATGCAAGATCGACGCCACTGCCGGTGGCCGGCGAGCGGATCGTAAGGAGTAGCGCCAGCCGCCGGGAGCGGGTTTGCCCGGCTCGGGTTTGCCGGGGTTCGCGGGACGCTATCGTTGAGGCTGCACCAGAAAGGAACACGCCATGACCGCCACGCTGCGCGCTCTTCGCGCCGACATCACGACCCTGCAGCTCGACGCCATCGTCAATGCCGCCAACTCGTCGCTGCTCGGCGGCGGCGGAGTAGACGGCGCCATCCACCGCGCGGCGGGGCCGGACCTGCTGCACGAATGCCGGCTGCTCGGCGGCTGCAAGACAGGCGACGCCAAGCTCACCAAGGGCTACCGCCTGCCCGCGCGCTTCGTCATTCATACGGTGGGCCCGGTATGGCGCGGCGGCGCATCGGGCGAGCCCGAGCTGCTCGCTTCGTGCTACCGGCGTTCGATGGCGCTGGCGGGCGAGCAAGGCGTGCGCAGCATCGCGTTTCCGAGCGTGAGCACGGGCATCTACGGCTACCCCGTCGAGCTGGCGGCCAGGGTGGCGGTGGACACGGTACGCGAGGCGGCGAACGACGCGCAATCGGTGCAGGAGGTCGTCTTCTGCTGTTTTTCCACCGGCGACCTCGCGGTCTACGAGGCGGCACTGGCATGACCAACGACTTCTACGACGAACTCGCCCCGCTCTATCACCTGATCTACCCCGACTGGAACGAGAGCATCCGCCTGCAAGGCGACAAGCTCGCGCGCCTGATCGACACCGAATGGCCCGGCGGCGGCGCGCGGCGCCGGGTGCTCGACGTGTCCTGCGGCATCGGCACGCAGACGCTGGGGCTGGCCGCGCTGGGCCATGCGGTGACGGCATCGGACCTGTCGCCCGAGGAGATCGAACGCGCGCGGCACGAGGCACGGACGCGCGGCCTCGATGTGGCCTTTTCGGTCTGCGACATGCGCGAGGCGCACACGCATCACGGCGGCGGCTTCGACATCGTGATGTCGTGCGACAACTCGATGCCGCACCTGCAGACCGACGAAGACCTGCTGACCACCTTCCGCCAGATGGCCGCATGCCTGCGCCCGGGCGGCGGTTGCGTCGTGAGCGTGCGCGACTATGCGAAGGAAGAGCGCGGCAGCAACCTCGTGAAGCACTACGGCGCGCGCGTGGAGAACGGCCTGCGCCACGTGCTGTTCCAGGTGTGGGACTTCACGGACGGCGGCAAGGGCGAGCACTACGACCTGGGCTTCTTCTTCGTCACCGAAGACCTCGCCACGCATGCCGTGAGCACGCGGGTGATGCGCTCGCGCTACTACGCCGTGTCGACCACGCGGCTGTGCGAGCTGATGCGCGAGGCGGGGCTGGAAAACGTGCGTCGCCTCGACGATGCGTTCTTCCAGCCGGTGCTGGTGGGCACCCGACCCGCGGGTTGACAACCCGCGCCGGCGGAGGCGGCGGCGGACGCCTGTAAGATGAGAGTAATTCTCAATTGACTCGATACGCCGCTCCATGACCTCCGCTCACGCCGCTGCCAACGGCGCCATGCACACCTTCTACACGGAACACCATGGATGGCTCAGCGCCTGGCTGCGACGGCGGCTCGGGTGCTCGCACAGCGCCGCCGACCTTGCACAGGACACCTTCGTGCGCGTGCTGCTGCGCCCGCAGGTACTGCCCACGCTGCGCGAGCCGCGCGCCTATCTCTCCACGCTCGCCAAGGGCGTCGTCAGCGAACACTGGCGCCGCCAGGCCCTGGAGCGCGCCTACCTGGAGACGCTGGCGCTGCTGCCCGAACCGCTGGCGCTGTCGCCCGAAGAACGGCTCTCGCTGCTGCAGACGCTGGACGAGATCGACGCCATGCTGGACGGCATGTCGCCCAAGGCACGCGAGGCCTTCGTGCTGTCGCAGCTCGAAGGCCTGACCTACGCCGCGATCGCCGAGCGGCTGCAGATCAGCGAGCGCACCGTCAAGCGCTACATGCAGCAGGGTTTCGAGCGCTGCCTGGCGCTGGTGGAATGAACGCCTCCACTACCGCGCCGGCTCCCGACGCCGCCGTGTTGCGCGAGGCCGCTCGCTGGCTGGTGCGCCTGCATTCGGGCGATGCCGGCAAGGCCGAGCAAGACGCTTGCTTGCGATGGCGCAGCGCCGACCCGGCGCACGAGCAAGCCTGGCAACGTGCCGAGCGCCTGTCGCGGAAATTCGGCGCCGTGCCGGCAACCGTCGGCATGCCGGTGCTGGCACGCCAGGCACGCACCAACCGGCGCGCCGCCATGCGCACGCTGGCCCTGCTGGCGACGGTCGCTCCCGCGGCCTACCTGGGCTGGCGCCATGCGCCGTGGCAGGCCTGGGCCTCCGACGAACGCACCGCCACCGGAGAGCGCCGCGAGGTGAAGCTGGCCGACGGCAGCCGCATGCTGCTCGATACGGCCAGCGCGGTGGACATCCGCTTCGACGGGCGCCAGCGAACGATCCGCCTGCGCGCCGGCGCCATCTCCATCGTGACCGCGCCCGATCCGCAAACGGGCGAGCGCGGGCGGCCCTTCGTCGTCGAGACCGTTCAAGGCCGGCTGCGCGCGCTCGGCACGCGTTTCACCGTGCGGCAGGAAGGCGACGCGCAAGACGGCGGCCCGGTGCGCGTGGCGGTCACCGAGGGCGCGGTCGAGATCACCTTGCGCGACGCCACCGCGCCCGCGCTGGTGTTGCCCGCCGGGCAGCAAACCGTGCTGACAGCCGAAGGCGCGGCCGCACGCCAGCCCGTCGATCCGCAAAGCCAGGGCTGGATCCAGGGCGTGCTGTATGCCGACAACATGCGGCTGGCCGACTTCTGCGCCGAACTCGCGCGCTACCGGCCCGGCATCGTCCGCTGCGCGCCGGAAGTCGCGGGCCTGCGCATCTCCGGCGCGTTCCAGCTGAACGACACCGACTACGTGCTCGCCATGCTGGCGACGACGCTGCCGGTGCAGGTGGTCACGCGCACGCGCTACTGGGTGAGCGTCGTGCCTGGCTGATTTTTTTCTTCGCTCCCCTGTCCCTTTTCTGCATCTCGTCGGGCAAGCCATGGAGCCGCGCTGTGATCGCGGCACCGACAAGGAATCCGAAAGACCATGGCACTGCCCCGTTTCCGCACCAGCGACAACCGACGCGCAACCCCTCCCCTGACCGCCGCCGCCCACGGCGCACGCTGCCTGTGCATCGCGCTCGCGATGGCAAGTGGCGGCATCGCGAGTGCCCAGCAAGCCGCGCAACCCGCAGCCGCCCGCCCGGCGCATGACATTCCGGCCGGCGCACTGGGCCCCGCGCTGTCGCGCTACGCAGCCGAATCCGGCATCACGCTGTCCTTCGAGCCCGCACTGGCCGAAGGCCGCAGCACGGCCGGCCTGCGCGGCAGCTACGCATTGAGCGACGGTTTCGCCCGCCTGCTGGCCGGCACCGGGCTGGAAGCCGTGCCGCGCGCGGGTGGCGGCTACACGCTGCGACAGGCGGCAGCAAGAGCCGCCCCGGCGGCAGCAGCCGACGGCGACACCACCACGCTGAGCGAAGTGCGCGTCACGGCGCAGGCGGAGCGCAGCGCCGTCACCGAAGGCTCGGGCTCCTACACCAGCCGCGTCGTCACCGTCGGCAAGGGCGAGCAGACGCTCAAGGAAATTCCGCAGTCCGTCACCGTCGTCACGCGCCAGAAGATGGACGACCAGAACCTCACCACCATCGACTCGGTGCTGGCAAACGCCACCGGCATCACGATGTACAACAGCCCGATGGGCGGGCGCTATGTGTATTCGCGCGGCTTCATGGCGGACACCTACCAGTTCGACGGCGTCAACCGCGCCTTCTACTACCCGCAGGCCAACAACTTCACCAGCAACACGGCCATGCTGGACCGCGTCGAGATCGTGCGTGGCGCCACCGGCCTGCTGCAGGGCGCGGGCACGCCGAGCGCCACCATCAACATGGTGCGCAAGCGCCCGCTGGCCGAAAAGCAGCTGCAGCTCTCCGCCAGCGCCGGCTCCTGGAACAACTACCGCACCGAGGTCGATGCGACCGGCCCGCTCAACGAAGCCGGCACCCTGCGCGGCCGCGCGGTGGCCAGCTTCGACGACCGCGACTACTTCTACGACGTGGCCAAGAGCCGCACCGGCGTGCTGTATGGCGTGCTCGAGTACGACATCGCGCCGCAGACCCGCCTGACCGTCGGCGCCAGCCAGGAGAAGCTGAGGTCGGTGCCCTTCTTCCACGGCCTGCCGCGCTACAACACCGGCGCCGACATCCGCCTGGACCGCTCCACCTTCCTCGGCGCGAACTGGAACCGCTGGAACAGCGAACAGACCTCGGTCTTCACCGAACTGGCGCACCGCTTCAACGACGACTGGACGCTCAAGGCCACGGCCACCTACACGCGCGAGAAGCACCACATCAAGTACATGTACTCCGACGGCGCGATCAACCCCGCGACGATGGCGGGCTCGACCACGTTCTCCGGCCTGTTCGACTTCGAGACCGACAACAAGGGCATCGACCTGTCGCTCGACGGCAAGTTCGACGCCTTCGGGCGGCGCCACTCGGTCAGCCTGGGCGCCAACACCGGCCGCATGGCCAACGACGGCGACTTCGGACTCATCTCGCTCGGCGTGCGCAACAACGTGTTCAACCCGAACCGCCTGGTGGCCCAGCCGGGCACGGCCGAGTTTCTTGCCAGGCGCTACCGGGGCGCCGCCACCATCACCGAGATGAAGCAATCGGGCGCCTACGGTGTCGCGCGCTTCAGCGTGTCCGATCCGCTCACGCTGGTGCTCGGCGCGCGCGTTACCAACTACGACTGGCGCAGCCGCTACCGCGACACCGGCGAGGTCTACATCGACCCGTACCGGTCGCACGGCGTCGTCACGCCCTATGGCGGCCTGATCTACGCGCTGAACAACCAGTGGTCGGCCTACGTGAGCTACGCGGACATCTTCCAGCCGCAGAACTCCGTGACGGCCTCCGGCGCCGTGCTCGATCCGATCAAGGGCAAGAACTACGAGGCCGGGCTCAAGGGCGAGCTGATGGACGGCAGGCTCAACGCCTCGTTCGCCGTGTTCCGCATCGACCAGAACAACCGCGCCGAGCAGGACATGGTGAACCCGTGCTCGGTCGGCAGCTACTGCTACATCTCCAGCGGCAGGGTGCGCAGCCAGGGCATCGACGCGGAAATCAGCGGCGAAATCGCGCGCGGCTGGCAGATCTTCGGCGGCTACACGCTCAACAGCTTCCGCTACCTGAACAACACCTCCAACGCCGGCGTGGCCTTCGCGAGCACCTACACGCCCAAGCACATCCTGCGGCTGTGGACCGACTATCGCCTGCCGGGCGCGCTGAACGCGTGGACCGTGGGCGGCGGCGTCAACTTCCAGACAGAGAGTTCGCGGACCACCGGCAGCATCAAGGTGGCGCAGCCGTCCTATGCGGTCTGGACGGCCCGCGTGAGCTACCAGATCGACCGCAACTGGTCGCTCGCGCTGAACGTGAGCAACCTGTTCGACAAGACCTACTACCAGACTGTCGGCGCGCCGGGCTGGGGCAACTTCTACGGCGAACCGCGCAACACCACGCTGACGCTGCGCGGCAGGTTCTGAGCAAGCGGGCCGCCAGCCGGTCACCGTACCGTCATGGGCCAAACCTAGCATCCGCCAGCTTTCAATCTACTTGCAACGGACGCCAGAACCCAATGACAAAAATTGTTCCTGCACCCGCTCCCCGCCCCATGCGCGCCGCCCTGGTGGCCGTTGCAGGCGGCCTCATGATTGCCGCGTGCGGCGGCGGGGGTGGAGGCCCCACGCTGCCCGTACTTCCGCCAGCCCCCGCACCGGCACCGCCCGCGCCGCCGGCTCCCGCGGCGCTTGGCACCCTCGACGGCTCCGTGCCGCTCGTCATCGCCCACCGCGGCCTGCCCGGCCTGTTCCCCGAAGAAACCAAGACCGCCTACGAAGCCGCGGCCGACGCCGGCGCCGATTCGCTCGAGACCGACCTGCACCTCACCAAGGACTGCGTGCTGGTCGCGCGCCACAACCCCTGGCTCAGCGACAACACCAACGTCGCCGAAGTCGCCAAGACCAATGCCACCGTGGCCGCGCGCAAGCGCACCGTGCCGGGCGTGAAGGTCGATGTGAAGTACCCGGCCATTCCGGAAAACGGCCCCGCTCAATACTGGAGCGACCTGACCGACCCGAACGATCCGAAGTCCGTGCTCAAGTCGCTCATCGTCGATGGCGAGGACCACACCAACGACTGGTCCATCACCGACTTCACGATGGACGAACTGCGCCAGTGGATCCGCGGCACCACGTACGACGCCAAGGACGAACGCCCGACCGACCTCAACGGCAAGCTGCCGATCATCAGCTTCCAGGAGCTGATCGACATCGCCAAGGCCAAGAGCGCAGCCACCGGCCGCACGTTCTCCGTGTACCCGGAAACCAAGAACCCGATCTGGAACAACGCACAGGCCATCGCCAACGGCTGCGGCCCGGCGGGCAGCCATCCGCTGGAAGATGCGCTGCTGAAGGTCATGAACTTCAACGACCTGAACCGCAAGGACGCGCCGATCTTCGTGCAGAGCTTCGAGCCCGAGAGCCTGAAGTACCTGCGCTCGGCCGGCCTGAAGGCGCGCTCGGTGCAACTGGTGGACGGCAACGACATCAACTTCCAGACCGGCGAGATGATCTACGTCACCAACGACGTCTACACCTTCGTCGACGGCCGCCCCTACAGCTGGACGCTGGCCGGCAATCCGAAGTTCTTCGGCGAAATGCTCAAGCCCGCCGGCCTGGCCGAGATCAAGACCTACGCCGACGGCATCGGTCCTTGGAAGCCGCAGGTCATGGCCCACACCATCGTGCCGTTCACCGCGACCAACAAGGGCATGGCCGACGTGAACACCATCAAGCCCACCAGCCTGATCGCCGACGCGCACAAGGCAGGCCTCTTCGTGCACAGCTACACCTTCCGCAACGAGGCCAGGTATCTGGCCGGCATCTACAAGGGCGACCCGACGGCCGAGTACCTCGCGTACTTCCGCGCCGGCATCGACGGCGTGTTCTCGGACTTCGCGAACACCGCCGTCGCCGCGCGCAAGACCTACCTGAAGGAAACGGGCCGCTGATGCGAGGCACGGCACAGGCAACCAGCTGAACGGCACCATGTACCCGGGCGAACGGCTCAACGGATACAGCCACCTGCTGGGCCTGCTGCTGGCGCTGCCCGCCACCGCGCTGCTGCTTGCCAAGACCGTGCCCACCGGCGACCCCGCACGCATTGCGGGGGCGCTGGTGTTCTCGCTCTCGGCCGTGGCGCTGTATGGAGCGTCCACCCTCTTCCACAGCACGCGCGGACGCCTCAAGCGCATGTGGGAGCGGGCGGACCACTGCGCGATCTACCTGCTGATCGCCGGCACCTACACGCCCTTCGCGCTGGTCACGCTGCACGGCAAATGGGGCTGGCTGCTGCTCTCGGCGATCTGGGGCGCGGCACTGTTCGGCATCTGGCGCGAGCTGCGGCCACCGAAGCCCGGTGCTTCGGCCAAGCCCTCGCTGCCGCTCTATATCGGCATGGGATGGCTCGGCGTGCTGGCCGCCGTGCCGCTGGCCGCGCGGCTCGACAGCGCCGGGCTGGCGTGGCTGCTGATCGGCGGCGTGCTCTACACCGTGGGCACCATCTTCTACCGGAACCGGCAGGGCTTCCGGCATGCGCACGGCGCATGGCACCTGTTCGTGCTGGCGGGCACGATCAGCCACTACATCGCGGTCGGCTGGTTCGTGCTGTAGCCGGCCGTGGCGGTGCCACACTCCGCACACCATGGACGCTTCTATTTTTTCCGCCCCGAAGATCGACTGCCACTGCCACGTCTTCGACCCCGAACTCTTTCCATACACGCCGGGCGTGTTCTACGCGCCTTCGGGCGGCGAGATCGCCACCGCCGACTACTTCATGCAGGTGATGTCGGCCTACGGCGTGTCGCATGCGCTGCTGGTCGGCCCCAACTCGGGCTACGGCACCGACAACCGCTGCATGCTCGACGCCATCCGGCGCGGCGGGCCCCGCTTCAAGGGCATTGCCGTGGTCGAGAACGATGCCTCGGCCTCGCAGCTTCAAGACCTGCGCGCGCAGGGCGTGGTCGGCATCGCTTTCAACATGGCGCTGCTGGGCCTCGCGCACTATGCGGACGCTGACGCTCTGTGGGAACGTATCGCGGCGCTGGGCATGTGCGTGCAGGTTCAGGTGCAGGACGACCAGATGGCCGAACTGGCCCCTCGCCTGATGGGCTGCGGCGCGCAGATCGTGGTCGACCACCACGGCCGCCCCGACATCGCGCGCGGTCTCGCGAGCCCCGGCTTCGACGCATTGCTGCGCATGGCCGACAGCGGGCGCTGCGCCGTCAAGCTGTCGGGCTACGACAAGTTCTCGCGCCAGGCGCTGCCCTTCGCGGATGCGCAGCCGTTCACCGATGCGCTGCTGTCCGCATTCGGGCCCGCCAACTGCCTCTGGGGCTCCGACTGGCCGAACATCCGCGCCACCCGGCGGCTGGACTACGGCACGCTGCTCGGCGTGTTCATGCGCAGCGTGCCTTCGGAAGCAGACCGCCGCGCGATCCTCGTGGACACGCCGACGCGGCTGTTCGGGTTCGAAAGCGGCGGCAGCAACTGAGCGTGCCGCCGAGACCTCAGCAGGCCAGCTCGAAGACGAATTCCACCGTGCGCGGCGAAGACAGCATCGCCTTCGCCTTCTCGGTGGCCAGCTCGCAGCTGTGGCGCCAGGCGCGGGCGTCGGCCAGTTCGCGGTCGCTCAGCGACTCGTTCTCCGGCGCCATCTCCTTCGACCACGCCCGAAAGCAGGTGACCACGCGCTCGGGTGGCCCGAGTGCTTCTTCGATCAGCCTCAGGAAAACCTGGCGCACCACCATCGTGTCTCGGAGCGTGACGCCATGGCCTTCGAGACGCACGGCATAAGGTGGCGGCGCGGTCGGGTGCCTGGCGCTCATCGCGCCATGCGCGCGCAGGGCACGCCGTTGCCCACTGTCCCGTATGACTTGTCCACGCTCACCGCTCCTCTTTGTTCTTCATTCGGCCGAATGCCTGTGCGCCGAAACGAAAGGACGTTCCGATGCAAATCGAGGAGCGACTTTAAAAGTCAGAAGAATGGAGTCAACACCGAATACTTTCAGTTGTTTTCATTAACTTTCAGCACAACTCAGCCCGCGAGCGCGGACACCGCAATGCGCGCCGCCGACGCCACCACGTCGTTGCGGGTCTTGGCGTCCTTGTCGGGGAAGGTCAGGTAGACCGACACCACCAGCGGCGCGCCAGCCGGGGGCCACATCACGCCAACGTCATTATTGGTGCCGTAAGAGCCGCCGCCCGTCTTGTCGCCGACCTTCCAGCCCGGTGGCACCGCGGCCATGAAGCGTTCGGCGCTGGTCGTGTTGCCCAGCAGCCAGGTCTGCAGCTGGCTGCGCTGCGCGGCGCCCAACGCATCGCCCAGCACCAGCCGCTGCACGCTGTCGGCCATGGCCGCGGGCGTGGTGGTGTCGCGCAGGTCGCCGGGGATGGCCGTGTTGAGCTCGGTTTCCCAGCGGTCGAGCCTGAAGGCCTGGTCGCCGATGGTGCGGGCGAAGGCGGTCACGTCGGCCGGGCCGCCCAGCACCTTCATCAGCAGGTTGGCGGCTGCGTTGTCGCTGTACTGGATGGCCGCGGCGCACAGCGCGGCCACCGTCATGCCGTCGGCCACGTGCTTTTCGGTGACGGGCGAGTTGGGAATGATGTCGGCCCTGCTGTAGACGACGCGGCGCGACAGCAGGCTCGCGTCTTTCGCGCTGCGCTCCAGCACGGCGGCGGACAGCATCAGCTTGAAGGTGCTGCAGAACGGAAAGCGCTCGTGCGGCCGATGCTGCAGGCGCGCGCCGCTGGCCGTGTTGAAGGCCACCACGCCGAGGCGCCCGCCACAGGCGCGTTCGAGTTCGGCAAGCTGCGCCTCGGCGGAAGCCTGCGGCCCCTTCTGCGACCACGCGGTGCAGGCGCCGGCGAGCGGCAGCACGGAAGCGGCGAGCAACAGGGTGCGGCGCTGTACGACGGGTGAGTTCATTTCTTCTTTGCTTTCTCTCGGCGAATGGAGTGGATTGGATGGAATGCTGGCAATCGTAGGAGCACGGCGCATGGCACTCCAGTGCGCCGCCACGGACTTGCGTCTCGGGTGTATCGGCTGTAACGCGAGAACATCGCTCAACCGAAGGGTTGAATGAAATCCATGGATCACCTATATTCAACCTCATGGTTGAACTAGAAGACGAACGGCTCGACGCCGTATTCCACGCCCTGGCCGACAGCACCCGCCGCACCATGCTTCAGCTGCTGGCCCACGGCGAGTGCAGCGTGGGCGAACTCGGCGCGCCCTTTCGCATGTCCTTTGCGGGTGCGTCCAAGCACGTGAAGACGCTGGAGCGCGCCGGCCTGGTGTCGCGCACCGTGCAGGGCCGCGCGCACGTGTGCCGGCTGGAGCCCGCCGCGCTGGCCACCGCCGATGCATGGCTGCGCTACTACGAAGGCTTCTGGACCGCGCACCTCGACGCACTGGAAAACGAACTGCGGCGCGACGCCGCCCGGCCCAGGTAACCACCACGGCTTTTCACCCCAAGGAGCAACAGCCAATGACCCCAGCCATCAAGCACAGCCTCGGCCAGCAGACCGAGCCCGGCACCCTGCGCATGGAGCGCAACCTGCCCGCCCCCATCGACCGTGTGTGGGCCTACCTCACCGACCCCGCCAAGCGCGCCGCATGGCTCGCCGGCGGCACCATGGCCCGGCAGCCCGACGAGGTTTTCGAGATGCGCTTCGAACACACCAAGCTAACCGACGAGGAAGCGCCAGAGCGCTTTGCCGGCTACCGCAAGCCGCATCTGCAGCAGTCGAAGCTGGTGCGCATCGAGGCACCGACGCTGCTGGTCATCAGCTGGGACGAAGGGCCGAATGCGTCGGAAGTGACCTTCGAGCTTGCGCCACAAGGCGACGACGCCACGCGGCTCGTGCTCACGCACCGGCGGCTGCGGGACCGCAAGGAGACGGTCAGCGTCGCGAGCGGATGGCATGCGCACATCGATGTGCTTGATCAGGTGCTGCAGGGGCGCAAGCCCGAAGGCTTCTGGACGGGGCTCGAGGCGGTCGAGGCCGTCTACGAAACGCACATCCGCTGAACCGTAGCGCGCACGTCGCGCAGTCGACAAAAGCTGCATTTTTTGGCGCGAATCGAGACTTCGTACCGCGCCCGGAGGCCACGCCGCCTCGCTCTTCTCTACAGTGAATGCCCCTGTCAATCGACACCCCGCCAAGGGGACATGGAAGGCATCACCTACCCACCGCATAGATCAACAAGTGACGAACCAACCGCTTCGCCTCGCGGCGGGTTGTCGGCGCGCAGCACGCGGCGATGCAAACGCGAGGTATCCAAAAGGCGACGGCCAAGGTGCGGTAACACCTCAGCCGTCTGACCAAGTGACGTGCCCATCTTTAAAGGAAAGCACACCAAATGGCTGGACCGAATATAGCCCGACGCCCCGCGCCGGCACCTTCCCCCAACGTCAATGCGCAAGAGCCCAGAGATCTTCTGGAAAACAAGCTGGCCCAACTGAGATCGCTCACATGGGTCTGCTACGGCGGCGGCATCGACTGGCTCGACGGCGCAGGGCCGCAACACCTGGACAACGTGCTGTGGCTCGTGGCTGACCTGGCGGTGGAGACTGAAGAGTTGCATCAGCGTAGCGAGGCTGCCCGGCACGCGGGGCGCTGAGGAATTGCGTTGACGCGGCAATGGCCGCGGAAGGCCCGGCGCCATTGCGCGCCGGGCAACCCGATCACTGGAAATAGTTAGGTGTTTCCACCGAGCATCTGGCCTGAATATGGGATGTTATTCAGGTAACTGAAATTTACACTTGTCGAATGCAATTGTTCATTCGACCCCGCCTCGCCCTCGCGCTCAGCGCGCTCGTATTTACCGCTGCATGCGGCAATGTCGTCAGAACGACCTTGCCTTATCCCGCAGTGCAAAGCTCAAGCCTGCTCACGCAATACGTGTATGCATTGCGCGCCGCGGAACAACGCCAGATCGCCTACCCCGATGAGCCGCTGTGGCTGCGCGACGAAGGCGGCCGCAGCGTAGACACCTCGCTGAACGCTGACAACGCCGCAATGGTGTTCTACGCGCTCGCCAATGGTGGGCAGGGCAATGAGCGGATCGCGAACGAGATTCTGAAAACGCTGCCACCGATGCTGCAGCGATATGAAGAGGCTTATGAGAAGAGCCAGGGTAAGTGGTATCAGGACGAATACGTCGAGACGATTGGAGTGCAGCTCGCAATGCTGAGTTTGCTGCCGGCGAAACTGGCGAATGCGGGCCAAATAGAGAAGGCGAATCAGGCTGCGAGCAAGAGCAGCTTGATTGCGAAAGCCGATGCGATGGCGAAGTCTGAACAGTTGAAAGCGCCAACAAGGGAGCGATTGCAACTTCTGGTCCGCAGGTATGGTTAGGAGCCTTTCTGAACATCAAAAACTGTGGTGCGTTCGCATCTTAAGAAGGTGTGGTGCAAAGTCAGCTTTAGTCTGATGGGAGACGTTCGGTGCTCACGGGCTAGTGTCGGCGAGCGGTGAAAGCTATCACCGCAGGGGCCATCGGGGCAGCAACCGGTCTGCTCTGATAGGCAACATCTGCAGAACAGCGCAAACCGTTGAGCAAGGCGTCTTGAGCGTCCGCAGCTAAAGGGCGCACGGCAATCAGCTGATGCATTGGGCGAATCTTGCGGCCAAGGTGCCGCGACCCTCTAGCGTCCAATTAGCGCTGTGCTATTGTTCACAGTAATAACTTATGGAGAAGGTAGTGCAAAAAGAATTGCAAGATATTCTCGACTCGATCGACGAGTTGGCGAATCGCGGGTCACTCACTAGAAGTCGGGCATTCGCCGCTTGGTTCGCGATCACTTTCTTCGACGTGGAGGAGGATGATGCCCTTGAGTCTGCGGCGGCAGATGGGGGCAATGATCAAGGGATCGACATGGCCTTCGCTGACGCCAGCAGTGAAGAAATAGTGATTCTTCAAGCTCACTGCCCCGACAACCTCAGCAAGGTGACTCCCAAAAGTAAGTGGGACGCAGTCGTGGCTGCAATTCCATACATCAAAAACCCGAAGCTTCTCGCCGATGCCGGCCGTCCAGATTTGGCTGAACAACTTCAGTCACTTCAGAAGGCCAACCCGACGTACTCCTATACCGTGGGCCTGATCACTCTAGGGAAGAAGTCGGACCAAATAGATCGCTCTGTGGCCGCGCACTCGAACGATCCAGCACTTAAGGGCATCAACTTCTTTCACTACGCTCAAAACAGCATCATGAGCAAGTACCAGAGCCTCATTGATGCTGAGGCGGGCATTCCAGAAGACAAGCTGCAGTTCTCCGGCAACTATTTCGAGGATTCCGGTGAGTATGGACGTGCATGGGTCGGGTCAGTCGACGCAAGTGAATTGAAGCGACTACATACGGCCCATCAAGACAAGTTGTTCGCTGGCAACATTCGGCTTTTTCTGGGCGCTCGTAAAGGCGGCATCAATGAGCAGATCATCAGAACTGCACAAACGTCTCCGGGAAATTTCTGGGCGCTAAACAATGGGATCACCATTGTGGCCGATAGTGCCATGCCCATCGGCAAGCCGAAGAGTTCAGGTCTCCAGCTTAAAAGATTCAGTATTGTGAATGGCTGTCAGACCACCTCAAGCTTAGTTCGGGCCGGTGCACAGGGATCGGCTAAGGTGCTAGCACGCGTAATCGCGGCAAAGGTCGGACTGAAGAATGAGATCGTCCGATATAACAACTCTCAAAACGCCGTGAAAATCTGGACCGTCCGAGCGGCAGATGAAATCCAAGAGCAATTGCGGAAGGAGTTTCAGAAGGTCGGGGTTACCTACGCTCCCAAACAAGCTGGCTCAAGGCGCAAGCGGGACGTTCTCTCGATAGAGCTCGATAAGGTGACACAGTATCTCGCGTCCGCGGAGCCTGCCTTCCTGATTCAAGCGATCGACAACAAGAGCGAGTTGTTCGACGAGCCATATCAAAAGCTGTTCAAGAAAGGCATAGGAGCTACCTCTGTTTACCTCGCTTGGCTTGTCGGTCGATTCGCCGACGAAGAACGACAGAAGCATCTTGAGGGGCTTGGTAGCGATGAGAACGCACCGCTTCTTGGTGTTACCAGTACCTACTGGGTTACATACTGCACGTTCAAGATGCTCACGAAGTTTTCGGACCTTCCGTCACCCCAAATTACGTTGCAACGAATGCGCTTCCCAGAATTCGAGAATGCTCTCCGCAAATATGTGAAGAAGGCAGTGGAGATGTTCTACGACGCGGCAGTTGATAGTTATGATCGTGAGCAGTACGGATCATTCAAGAGCACCTTGAGGTCGTCCAAGTTTCTTGCAAAAATAGACAGCAAGATAAACAGCCGCATTGTCAAGCTCAGTGCGAAGTCTCTGCCCGATCTCTCCGCAACGGCGAAGTCGGTTAAGGTTGTGTAGCGGCACGCCTCCTACATTCGCTACTGCTCATCTGGCCGACTCGCAGCGGCTTGGGCCAAATCACCGCAAGGTGACCGATGCCATGAGTAGCGGCTTAGGACGGGGGACGTCGGCAACCGCTGCATTGCAGCCCTTCAGGTATGTCCGTTCCAGACTGATTGGAGTCGTTGACGCCGAGCGGATCGACGGGCAGTTATCGCCCCACTGCCGTCTTTACGATCGTCGATTCCACCGCCGTGAAGCAGTCTTCTCAAACCGCGCTCAATGGACATCAGCATCAACAATTTGACGGCTCCATCGAATCTCGGCTTCACGGGAGCCCGATAGTTTGTCATCGGCCAACGATTGAACGCGAGCATTTTTTCCATCAATCGTCCCGGGGGCGAGCCGCCGGTCGCGCGGTCCGTTCGGCGCCCACCGCAGCCGCCGTCCAAGCTATTGAATCAGGTGCGCGAGTGGATTCAACCCCTTCCTATAGCCACCGACCCGAACGGGCTACCGCTGAAGAACAGCCGGACAATCTGACGGGATCTGCGGAATGAAGCATTTCAGGAGCCACTTCGTTCTGGATCGCCAGAGCCTCCCGCAAAGCTCAGCGGATCTTGTTCGCGGACGCGGTCTGCAGAAGCTAGTTCGCCGGTAGCACATGCCGTGGCCGGCGGGACATTTTCATCTGATCCTGGTGCGGCTTCGCCTCGGGGCTGACTCACAAGGATTCGGGAGGCGAAGAGGATGGTCAATCAGAAAAATCGCGAATTGCTCGACGGCAGCACGTTGGCGGCGGCGATGGCTGCATTCACGGTATCCCTCGGGCTTCGCCAGATTGCTGCGCAATGCAAGCCGCTGGTGCGCGACCTGCGCGGCTTTCATCCGGTAAGGTTGGCCGCAACTTATGCAGGACTGTTGCTGCAGCCGTCGCTGCAAACCAATTGCCTCCGCCTTGAGGCGCTCGTGCATCTGAGCGTCGCCTTCGGCGACGGCCTTCAGGCCGCTACATCCCCGATCCTGTTGAAGGGCTTCTCGGCCATTGGCTTGGCCTATGGCCATCTTGAGGACCCCGCAGAGGATGTGTTTGTCGGCAACATCTCTTCCCGCCGTGGTAATTTCCTGGTTCTTGAGGGCACGTGGGAGAGCGCAACCTTCTATCTGCAGCGTGTTGTGGAAATGATTGATGAGCTCCCGGAGCAACCGCGGTTCCAGGCCGTCGTGGATGCGGTGTACGCACTTCTCACGCTTTCGGATCTTGTCTGCCGTCGCGCAGGTTTGCAGCGCAACCAGCTTGGTTCGGAGATTCGTGTGAAAGTGTTGCCCAAGCAGTTGGTTCAACAACGCGATGAGCTCCAGAAGCTGGTGCAGTTCAGCATGGCCGACCTCGCTCAGGCTGGGCTCGAGATCGATCACCTAGTTCCGTTCGTCTTCGGGCCAGATGGTCCTGGGCTGTTGCGGGATCAGGCGATCGACAACTCGGAACTCGAGCGCCGACCGATTGCCGTCGCAGACGGGAGTCTGTTTCTCCTTCTGCCGACAGCAGTGACAGCTGCCATTCGCAGGTTCTTCATTGAGACGCTGGGCACGGATGGTAACCGCGAGATATTTCTGCATCGCCTCACGTACCAGTACGCACGTCTACTTTCCCGCTCCCCGCTTCTGGGACGCGGGGGGCCGATGCTGCCTTTTCAGAGAAGCTCCTGGGGAAGCATCTGTGGCGTTGCCCGTGAAGTAGATGTTGGGCAGCATCTTGCTGTTGTGTTCGTGGTCGACACGCTTCATGACTTTCACGCGGAAGGTCTGCGTGGGCTCTTCACGCCCACCGATGAATTGCTCCACCAAGTGGAAAGAGCCATCGCACATGTTCAGAAGGCCTGCTCTGAAACCCAGGGCTTTGAGCGCGGCGTGCTATTGATCGTCTTCTGCGGTGTCGGAAGAGGAGCTGCTTTTTCCCTGAACGCGCATGACCATTCCCGCTGGAAAGTTCAACACGTTAGTGCCGCTAACTTCCACACCCTCGGATGGATGCGCGAGATGGAGCCTCTCCAGCTGTGGCGCCTCTTCAGGGCTCAGGATCAGCTCACCCTGATGGGCGTTAGCCTTCAGAACATGAATGGGTTGCTCAATCTTGTGGCTTGGGCGGACTCCCAGCACGGGCATCTGGTGCCACATGCGGACATCCCTGCGGAGGCGGTTGGCAAGAAATTGAGCTTTGCCATCCAACAGAACGCACTGCTTGAGACCCGTCGCTCGTTTAACGTCGATTGGGACGTGCACGCCGAGCAATTCATTGATGGCAGTTGGCGGCTCGTGCAAACCGATGGCCGAAGCCACTTTGAAGAAGAGAATCAACGGCCGCTCTATGGAGAGGTTGAGGCGAAAGACGGCAATACCCCCATGGGCATGTTCAGAACGAGCGCGCGGGCGTGGTGGTTCGAACTGACTTCACCAGAGAGCGGTGTTTTCACTGGCAGTTACGAGCGATGGCAGATGTTGGGGACGTGGTGCAGGCGCTCGGCAGACCACTTCGAGGAGGCCTTCGCAGAGGGGCTCGGGCCCGGTCCGGTGCTGTGGAAGTGCATTTTCGTCACGCCCCAGGTGGGACTTGATCCGGAGCAACCGGGGGGAACGGCCGATGACGCTGCACGTGCCATCGAGATCGAAGTGCAAGCAGCGCGTCGGATCGTCCAGCTGACGATTGGCGCCGACTTTGATCGCGCTCTCTATAACCCGTTGAACGTTGCAGAAGCTGCGCTGGTGAGCGCACTCATCACGGGCGTAGCTCGCCTCGCTGGCGAGCTTTCGGTCGATACAGAGGGGCTGTTGCGAAAGATTGTCCCGAACGCGCAGGTGAGGCAGTCTCACGTCTTTGCAGCACGCGAGTTCAGAGACTACTTTCCTGAGCTCGGCGAGCAGAGTTTGATCAACATCAGTGCGTACGAGGACGGGGCCACGAGACTAGGTCTGGGGTGGAAGGTCCGCGACATGGCAGACGGCAGCATCGTCACGGGGAGACAGGCCTGTCGCGAATTTCTCAACGGTCTTGTACGGCGGCTAGAGGATGAACTGAGCGAGTATCTGCGCGGCTTGGATCGCCTGGATGTGCTTTCGAAGATCTTGCTCAACCACGAGGTGGCCGCAGTCTCGCGAAGTAGATGGCATCGAACATCCGCGGCGATCCTGGCATTGCGCAGAGATGCCGCGTCAGCTCTGGGCCCCATGCGTGACCAGGAGTTCAAGCTCAATGCCGTATTTCATGGCTCGCGCGTCCTGTTGGAGATGGCTGTGTGCGACTGTTCCCTCGAAGGTGGTCGGCAACTTGGCCGGTTGGACCACAGCTTGCTGCTGACCCTGGCGTCGCAGATCAATCAGCTGGGCGGGTGGTCCGACCTGATTCATTGGGGCCTCATGGACTCCAAGATTGTCATCCGCCCGCTCGGTGATGTGCATGTAGAGCATGACTTTTTGGACAGCGTCATCGAGCAATTCGGCAGCAAAACCAGCGAGGTTCGTTACAAGTATTCAGCGCGCGGCTATGAGAAGAACCTCCGCGTGCCGAGCATCGCGCCTGACGCGAGGAGCGGAGGCCTGGACCAGGAGTTCCTGGATGCGTGGGTCGCGGAGTTTGGCGTTGAGCTGGATGCATTCCGGCGATTCGTTGACGCAGTCGAAAATCACGGCATTGAAATCAAGGAGCCCGTCTTTGTTCTTCGCCGAAGCGCGCTGGAGGAACTGGCGGGAGATCTCGTGATAGGTCGAAAGATCGTCACTGCGCTGAGCCTGCTACCCCGGTTGTCTTGGCGGCAGGTGCCTGAAGGACATGATGATCGAGACATCTCCTCATGGAAGTTTCGGCGTCGACTCAGTTTCTTGCGGCGTCCGCTGCTGCAATTTACGGACGACACGGATCCTCAGATGTTGTGCGCTCCGGGCCCCGTGAGAGAGGGGTTCAGTTCCATGGTCGGCAACTACTACCATGGCACCTATGCCGACAGACATCTTGGACCCGTCATGCGCAGGTATGCGGGCCACGCCCGTCGACGCGATGGTCACGAATTCAACGCCAGCGTGAGCGCAAAGGTCGGGAGACTCGGCTGGAAAACACATTCGGAAATCCCCCTAACCAAGGTGCTCGCCAGAAGGCTCGATCGCAACTACGGTGACGTCGATGTTCTGGCCTGGGATGTGGACAGCCGGCGGGTTTTGGTCATGGAGTGTAAGGATCTACAGTTTCGGAAGACGTATGGCGAGATCGCAGAGCAGCTAATGGATTTTGCTGGCGAGGTCGATAAAGATGGAAAACGGGATCTCTTGCGAAAGCATCTTGATCGCGTCGAACTTCTGAGGGCTCATGCGACCGTTGTAGCCCAGTTCCTCTGCCTCGGAGACGAGTGCCTTATTGAAAGCCATCTGGTTTTCAAGAATCCTGTGCCGATGGAGTTTGCAAAAGGCCCTATCACACAGTGCATGCAACACACCTTCGATGATCTGGATAGTGACCTGAGATTGCAAGCCGCCGGCAAACGGGCTGTACAGGCCTAGACGTTTGCTGAGCCATCCCCAACGAACGCTCGCTTAAGTCTTCGCCGCAAGATCCGCCAACACACGCCGGCCTCTCCAAGCAGAGTGCCGGCCAGTGATTTGCCGCAGGAAAAAAGATCGGCACCGGTATCGGCGTTCTGCCCACATCCCTACGCAACGCACCGGGCTATGCTCCCCGACCACATGCCGCGACGGAACGCCTCACCCTCTTCTCTCCTACGCTGGGCCACGTCAGCCCTGGCGGCCTTGTGCCTCGCCAGCGCCACCGCACTCGCCGCCCCAGGCTGCCTCGACACCGCCCTCCAATCCCCTTCCCCCGCACGCGCCCTCGCGATGGCCACCTTCGCCGTGCAAGAGCACGAAGCCTTCGGCGGCCAGACGATGGATGCCGAGGGCCGCATGACGGTGGATGGCGACTACGAAGCCGAAGACACGCGCCGCACGGTGCCGGGCCTCGCGCCCTGGCAGCGGGTGCTGGGCTACTGGCAGGCGGTCGATCCGCGCCTGCCTTCGCAGGTCCGCTACGGCGCGCTGCGGCCCGCCTACCGGCAGTTGTTGATGCAGGCGCTGAACGAAGCGTCGGCCGCGCGGCTGCAGGGCATGGGCGTGGGGCCCGACGAAGGGCTGGACTCGCCGGAGCTGCGCGCGGTCGATGTCGCCTTGAAGCGGGTCGCGGTGGTCGATACGCCATGGTCTGCGGCCTTCATCAGCTGGCTCGCGCGGCAGGCGGGGCTGGTCGACGACGAGTTCGTCTTTTCCGAGGCGCATGTGGACTACGCGGGCGCCGCCTGGCAGGCAGGCGCCGAGGAGCAAGCGGGGCGCCCGACGCGCTACGCCTTTCGCGCCTGCGACCTGACGCGCACGCCGCCGCGCGTCGGCGACCTGGTCTGCCAAACGCGGGGCGCGGATGCCGGCCTCGACACTTTCGACAAGGTCGGCGAAGTGCTGGCGACGCGGCCCACCGGCGGCGATGCGCTGCCGATGCATTGCGATGTGGTGGTGGCCGTCGATGCGACGGGCTTCGAGACGATCGGCGGCAACGTGGTGCAGTCGGTCACGCGGCGCCGGCTCGACTTTGCGCCGGGCACGCGCTGGCTGGACCCGAGCTATCTGCCCGAGGGATGCACGCCCGGCGCGGCGGGCTGCATCGATCGCCACATGAGCCGGCAGCCGTGGTCGCTGCTGCTGCAGTGGCGCTGATGAATGGAAAGAGCGGCGCCCTTACTTGTAGTACGCCTCGACCTTGCCCTTGAGCTTGAGCAGCAGGGGCTTGCCCTTGCGGTCGAGGGTCTTGCCGGCGGGAACCTTGATCCAGCCTTCGCTGATGCAGTATTCCTCGACGTCGAGGCGCTCCTTGCCGTTGAAACGGATGCCGATGTCGCCTTCGAAGGCGGCCGCCAGGTGATGGGGGCTGCGCGGGTCGGAAGACAGGTGGTCGGGAAGGGGCGGAAGGGAAGAAGAAGGAGTGGGAGTAGCTTCGGTCATGGCGCGTGATGATAGGGGCTCCGGCCGGCCCCTTCCCTGACGGCGCCGAGGGCGCCCTAGCGGCGCTTCTTCTTCGTGTGCCTGGGCGGCGGCTTGGGCCCGACGCCGAGGGCGGCGCGGGCCAGCGCATCGGCCTCGCCGTTGCGGTGGCGCGGTATCCATTGCAGGCTCGCCTGCGCGAAGCCGGCGAGCAAGGCGCGGGCATCGTCGAACAGGGGTGCCATGCGTTCGATGGGCCTGGCGCCGGGCGTGGCCAGTTGCTCGACCAGCGTGCTGTTGTCGCTGTATGCCAGCACGGCCGTGGCGCCCTTGTCGCGCAGGGTGCGCAGCGCGGCGGTCAGCGCCCGGAGTTCGGCTTCGTTGTTGCAGCCGGTGGCATGCGTGGCCTCCGACAGCGTGTGGCGGGTGCCGTCGGGCGCGGTGATGACGGCGCCGATGCCCATGCGCCCCGGGTTGGGCATGGCGCTGCCGTCGCAGTAGATGGTCCACGGCGGGTTGCCGCCGGAAACGGGTTCTTCCCCAGCACTCATCGATCGGTCAGGTCTTCAGGAACCGAATCAGCAGTTGTTGCGCTTGATGCCGGCCAGGTTCTGGCATGGGCGCTGGCCGGGCGGCGGGCCGGGGTCGACCACGTGCGGCGGCCGTGGCCGGCGGATGGGGCGCGCGCCCTCGTAATACGGGTCGTAGTACGGGTCCGGGCTCAGGATGACGACGGCCGGTGGCTCCGCCGCGGCCTGCGGCTGCGTCTCGGCGGGGTAGCGCGGGATGATGGCCGGGCCCGATGGCGGGTTGCTCGCCACCCGGCTGGGCGACGGCGCCGGCTGCGCAGCGCGCTGCGGCGTGGCCGAATAGTCGCGGCGCGCCGGGTCTGGCGGCGGCGATTCGAGGATCGGCACCTGCCGCGCCTGCTTGCTGCCCGGCGGGCACTCCACATTGGTGTACGAGACGGCTCCGCTGGCGTCCGTGCAGCGCACCACCTCCGCGTGCGCAACGAGCGCCGCGGCGGAGATCGACAGGAAGAAGACCAGGGAACGCATCGTGTGGGCAGGCAGGCAGCGGGAGAAGTTGCAACTGTAGCCCCACCCTGCCCGGCTTGCGAGCCCCCGGCTCGCAGCCCCACTCACGGCGTCGTCATTCCGGCTGGATGCCGGCCGCGCGGATCACCTGCCCCCACTTCTGCGATTCGGCCGCCTGGAACTGCGCGAGCCCCTCCGGCGTGCTGGTGACGGCCTCGCCGCTGGTGGTGTTCTGGTAGGCCACCACGGCGGGCGCGGCGGAGACCTTGATCATCATCTCGTTGAGCTTCTGCGTGATGGCTGCGGGCGCGCCCGGCGGCAGGTACACGGCCGTCCAGTACGACATGTCGTAGCCCTTCACGCCGGCCTCTTCCACCGTGGGCAGAGCCGGCACGGCGGCCAGCCGCTTGTTGCCGCTGACGGCCAGTGCGCGCAGCTTGCCGCTCTTGACCTGCGGCAGCGCGGTGGGCGCGTCGGCGAACATGAAGTCGACCTGCCCGCCCAGCAGGTCGGTGATGGCCAGCGGATTGCTCTTGTAGGGCACGTTCACCACGTCGATGCCCGCCATCTGCTTGAGCAGTTCGCTCGCCACGCGGCTCGACGAGCTTCCGCTGCCGAAGTTGAGCTTGCCGGGCGACTTCTTCGCCGCCGCCACGAGGTCGGCCACCGACTTGATGGGCGAATCGGCGTTCACCAGCAGCAGCATGTGCCCCTTGGACAGCAGTGTGACGGGCGTGAAGTCTTTCACCGGGTCGTAGGGCAGCTTCTTGAACAGGTGCTCGTTGGCCGCGTGCGTGGTGTTGGTGGTCATGAGCACGGTGTAGCCGTCGGGCGCGGCCTTGGCCACGTACTGCGCGGCGATGAAGCCGCTGGCGCCGGCACGGTTGTCCACGATGACCGGCACCTTGTATTCCGTGCCCAGCGCCTGCGCCATGCTGCGCGCCTGCTGGTCGGTGCCGCTGCCGGCGCCGAAGGGCACGACGATGGTGATGGGCTTGCTCGGGTACTGCTGCGCGTGGGCCGGAGCAACTGTGGCGGCCAGCACGGCCGCGCTGAGCGCGACGGCGGCATGGAGTCTGGAAATGAAGGTGGGCACGGTGTTGTCTCTTCTGTCGTTGATGTTTTTTTCCGCGGCTCGCGGGGTGCCGCCGGTCAGCGGCGAAAGCGCTGCAGCGTGCCGGCGCGCATGAGCTTGCCCGGCAACGGGTGGCCGACGATCTCTTCCGCCATGCGCGCGCAGGCGATGAGCGCGTCGAGGTCCACGCCGGTCTCGATGCCCATCTCCTCGCACATGAAGGCCAGGTCTTCGGTGCAGATGTTTCCGGCCGCGCCGGTGTGGCCCGCGAACGGGCAGCCGCCCAGGCCGGCGCAGGCGCTGTCGAAGGTGTCGATGCCCATCTGCAGGCCCATGAGCGCATTGGCCATGGCCGTGCCGCGCGTGTCGTGCAGGTGCAGGCCCAGCCGCAGTTCGGGCCAGCGCTCGCGCACCGCGCCGACCACCGAGGCGATGGCGTTGGGTTGGGCCCAGCCCACGGTGTCGGCCAGCCGCAAAATCGGCAGGCGCAGGCCGAACTCGGCCATCACCTCGAGCATCTGCGCCACGCGCTCCACCACGGTGGCCGGGGCGATGGCGCCTTCGAGGTTGCAGCCGAAGGCCGTGGTGACGATGCCGCGCGTCACCTCGATGCCGTGGTCGACGCAGAAAGCCAGCATCTCGCGCTGGGATTCGCGCAGGGCCGCCAGGTCCTTGCCGTTGTTGCGCACCGAAAAGGCTTCCGACGCGCTGGTGCCGATGGTGCCCTCGATGTCCAGCTGCGTGCGCATCGCGCGCTGCATGCCGCGCAGGTTGAGCCACAGGCCGGTGTAGCGCACGCCGTCGCGCTTGCGCAGCATCCGGGCGACCTCCTCGGCATCGGCCATGCCGGGCACGCGCTCTGGGTTGACGAAGGACACGCATTGCACTTCCCGCAGCCCGGTGTCGGCCAGCGCCTCTATGAAGCGCACCTTGTCGGCCGACGCGATGGGCCCGGCCTCGATCTGGAAGCCTTCGCGCGGGCCTTCCTCGTGCAGATGAACGCGTCGCGGCAGATCAGACATGCGTGCTCCCTTCTTGCCGCGGCACGGCGGGCGCGCCGAACTCCGCGTTGTGCTGGCCCAGCCGCGGCGCGACCGAGCGGTGCGACGGCCGCTCGCCGTCGATGGAAATCGGCAGCGCCGTGAGCCTGAAGTCTTCGCCCGGCACGGCCCGCAGCATGCCCAGCGCCTCGACCTGCGGATGCGCGATGGCCTCGGGCAAGGTGTGCACCGGCGCGCAGGGCACGCCGGCCGCGGCGAAGCGCGCGCTCCACTCGTCGCGGCTGCGAGCGCGCAGCAAGGGCACGATCTGCCCGAACAGCGCCGCCTTGTTGCGCAGCCGCAGGCGATTGGTGGCAAAGCGCTCGTCGGTGATCCAGTCGTCGCGGCCGAGTTCGTGCGCGAACTTGGCGAACAGGCGGTCGTTGCCGCAGCACACCAGCAGCGGCGCGTCGGCGGTGTCGAAGGCCTCGTAGGGCACGAAGCCGGGGTGGCCCGAGCGGTGGCGGTCGGGCTGGCGGCCTTCGTTGGCGTAGGCGTCGGACTTCTGGCCGGTCCAGACCAGCGCGGTCTCGAGCAGCGAGGCGCTCACCACGCCGCCCTTGCCGGTGACATGGCGCCGCTGCAGCAGCGCCAGCGCGCCGATCACCGCCCACATGCCGGTGCCCTGGTCGCATACCGAGGCGCCGGTGCGCATGGGCGGATCGTCGGGGCCGCCGTTGATGCTCGACAGGCCGCTGAAAGCCTGGATCAGCGGCTCGTAGCCCGGCTGCATGGCCAACGGCCCGGCATGGCCGAAGGCGGAGATGGCGCAGTAGACAAGGCGCGGATGGCGCGCGCACAGCGCAGTCCCGTCGATGCCCATCGACTCGGTGACGCCCGGGCGCAGGTTGTGGACGAGGATGTCGGCCTCGCCCGCCAGCCGCTCGAACACCGCCATGCCCTCGGCGCTCTTGAGGTCGATGGCCACCGACTTCTTGCCCCGGTTGAACACGTGGAAGTTGAGCGCGTCGCCGTGGCGGAACGCCGGGCCCATGTGGCGGGCGTCGTCGCCGCCCTCGACGCGCTCGAGCTTGACCACGTCGGCCCCCAGGTCCGCGAGGATCGCGCCCGCGAACGGCGCGGCCAGCACCTGGCCGAGTTCGAGCACCCTGATGCCTTCGAGTATTCCTTGCATGTGTCTGGCGCCCCGCGAGGGGGCGTTGTCTCCGTTTTGATTGCCCCGAGTCTGTTCCTCGCCCATTGATCTTGGAAGACGAATATTTCTATATCTGTGATAACTTGGATGGATCAATCCAGGAGAACGCACGGTGCGCATCGATATCACGCTGCAGCAGCTGGAGGCCTTCACCGAAGTCGCGAAGACCTCGAACTTCCGTGCCGCCGCGCAGGCGCTGCATGTGTCGCAGCCGGCATTGAGCCGCACCATCCGCATCGTCGAAGAGCTGGCCGGCGCGCGCCTGTTCGACCGCGACACGCGGCACGTGGAGCTCACGCCCGCCGGCCGCGAGTTGCTGCCGATCGCGCTGCGCATCCTGGAGAACTTCAACAGCTCCTTCAGCGAGCTGTCGCAGTTCCTGGAGGGGCGCAGCGGGCACCTGACCATCGCTGCGCTGCCCTCCACCGGCGTGGCGCTGCTGCCCCATGCGATCGCGGAGTTCCGCCGAAGCCATCCGCAGGTGGCGTTCTCGCTGGTCGAGGGGCCGGCCGAGCTGGTGCGCTCGGCGGTGGACGAAGGCAGGGCCGACTTCGGCATCAGCGTGCGCCCCGCGCCGCAGGAGCCCATGCTGTACCGCCACCTGATCGACGACCCCTTCATGCTGCTGTGCCGGCGCGACGATCCGCTGGCGGCGCGGGCTTCGGTGGCGTGGTCGGTGTTCGCCACGCGGCCTTTCATTGCCAGCGGCTTTCGCAGCAGCATCCGCCCGATCACCGACGCGGCCTTCCTGCAGCGCGGGCTGCAGGTGGTGCCGGCGCTGGAGTACCCGAGCGTGGCGGCCGCCGGCGCGCTGGTCGCGGCGGGGCTGGGCATCACGGCGCTGCCCCGGCTGGCGCTGCAGCTCGCGCACAACGACGAGTTGGTGACCGTGCCGCTGCAGCGCCCGGTCATGTCGCGCCCCATCGGGCTGGTGACGCGGGCGGGCCGGTCGCCCTCGCCGGTGAGCCGGGCCTTCATGGATCTGCTCTACCGGCGCGAAGCCGCGCGCTGAGAACGGGCCTTCGCTCTGCGGCATGATCGTGTCATGGACAACAGCCCCCCGCTCCCCCTCGTCATCGTCAAGGTCGGAGGCACCTTCGACGCGCTGCGCGCCCGCCGTGGCGACTTCGAACACTGGGTCGCCGACGGACTCGGCACGCAGACGCTTCCCATCCTGGTGGTCGACCCGCGCCGCGGCGACACCCTGCCCGACCCGGCCGGCGTGTCGGGCGTGGTGGTCACCGGCTCGCATGCGATGGTGTCGCACCGCGAACCATGGAGCGAAACCACGGCGCAATGGCTCGCGCAGGCCGTGGCGCTCGACACGCCGGTGCTCGGCATCTGCTACGGCCACCAGCTGCTGGCGCATGCGCTCGGCGGCGAAGCCGGCAACCACCCGGGCGGCGCGGAGATCGGCACGGTGACCGTGTCGCTCACCGAGGACGCCGCCACCGACCCGCTGCTGGGCGGCCTGCCCGCGCAGTTTCCGGCGAACGTGGTGCACTGGCAGAGCGCGCTGCGCCTGCCCGAAGGCGCGGTGCGGCTGGCCGCCAGCGCGCATGAACCGGTGCACGCCTTCCGCGCCGGCAAGCACG
This sequence comes from Variovorax paradoxus, assembly GCF_022009635.1. NCBI lineage: Bacteria > Pseudomonadati > Pseudomonadota > Betaproteobacteria > Burkholderiales > Comamonadaceae > Variovorax > Variovorax paradoxus. Next base: position 3,212,778 of record NZ_CP091716.1, on the reverse strand, counting down.
CCTGGGGCGTGCAGTTCCACCCGGAATTCGACGCCGAGGCGATGCGCGGCTACATCGACAACCTGCGCGGCGAACTGACCGCCATGGGCACCGACCCGGCGGCCCTGCGCGACGGCGTGGGCGACACCGCCGTGGCCGCCAGCCTGCTCGGGCGCTTCGCGCGTATCGCCGAGGCGCGCCAGGGCGTCTGAGCCGTCGGATCGCGACTACAAGAAGCCCCCGGCGCTTGGGTTAAGGTGCGGTCCATTCGCCGTTCGTTTCCCCTCTTCTTTTTTCATGACCACTCCCTCGCCCGCGCCGGCCCGCAAGCATTTTTCGATGATCCGGGAATTCCACCTGGCCGACGCCTTCACGCTCGGCAACGCGGCATGCGGTGTGGGCGCGGTGTTCCTGGCAATGGCCTTCATGGCCAGCCAGTCGCTCACGCAGTTTCTGTGGGCGGCGGCGCTGGCGCCGGCGGCCTTCATCTTCGACGTGTTCGACGGGCGCATCGCGCGCTGGCGGCAGACGCAGTCGGCCCTGGGCCGCGAGCTGGACTCGCTGGCCGACATCATCTCCTTCGGCGTGGCGCCGGCAGCGCTGGGCTTCGCGGCCGGGCTGAACGGCGGCTGGGACTGCGTGCTGCTGGTCTATTTCGTGTGCTGCGGCGTGAGCCGGCTCGCGCGCTACAACGTGACGGCCGAGGCGCTGTCCGCCGGAGCCGACAAGGTAAAGTATTTCGAGGGCACGCCGATCCCGACCAGCGTGATGCTGGTGGCGGTGCTGGCCTGTGCCGCGTGGCAAGGCGGCATCGGCGCCTCGGTGTGGGGTGGCGCCTGGCTCATCGGCCCGTGGCAGCTGCATCCGCTGGTGCTGATGTTCGCGCTCTCGGGCACGCTGATGATCAGCAAGACCCTGCGCATTCCCAAGTTCTGAGTTCGTCCAGAAAAAGGAGACACACCCATGACCATGAAGCTTTACTTCGACCCGCAAAGCCGCTCGCAGGTCGCCAAGTGGATGCTCGACGAGACCGGCGCGCCCTATGAGATCGTGACCACGCTCATCCGCGAGAAGGCGCACAAGAAACCCGACTACCTGAAGATCAACCCGGCGGGCAAGCTGCCCGCGCTGGTCGACGGCCGCGCGCGCGTGTTCGAGAACGCGGCCATCTGCATGTACCTGGCCGAGAAGTTTCCCGGCAAGCGGCTGGCGCCGCCGGTCGGCTCGGTCGACCGGGGGCGCTACCTGTCGCTGATGGTCTATTCGACCGCCCAGCTCGAGCCCGCGATGGGCGACAGCCTGCTGAAGATCCGCAGCAACAACAGCGCGCGCGGCTGGACCGACTTCGAAGCCGCCAAGGACGCGGTCGAGCGCGAACTGGGCGACGGTCCCTACCTGTTCGGCTCGCAGTTCACCGCGGCCGACGTGATGATCGGCTCCATGTTCATCTGGCACCGCGCGTTCGGCGGCCGCTCGAACCGCCCCCGGATCGACGCCTACATCAACCGGCTGCAGGCCCGCCCCAAGGGCATGAAGTTCGGCTGAACGCGGCGCGGCGTGCCGCGCTGGTGACAACGCGCGGCAAAGGCTCGCCTTTTAATCGGCTTCCTTGTTCCATTCCAAGAAGAGAGACGCCCGCATGACATCGAAGAACGCCACGCCCTCCCGGTTTTCGCTCACGGCCCTTTCGGCAGTTTCCTTGGGCCTGGCCGCCCTGCTCGCCTCCTGCGCGAGCACGCCGCCGCCCGGCGGGCGCAGCGTGACCATCGAGCGCACCACCTTCGGCATCGCGCACATCACGGCGCCGGACTACGAGGGCCTGGCGTACGGCAGCGCCTACGCGCATGCGCAGGACAACGTCTGCCAGACGGCCGAGCACCTGCTCACGCTGCGCGGCGACCGCTCGCAGTTCCTGGGGCCGCAGAACACCGGCGACCTGGGCCTGGGCCGCGCGCCCAACGCGCAGATCGACCTGTTCATCCGCTATCACATGGACGACGCGGCGCTGGCGCGCGCGGGCGCCACCACCAGCCCCGACGTGCAGGCCGCGCTGCGCGGCTACGTGGCCGGCTACAACCGCTACCTGCAGGACGCCGGCCAGAACGGTGGTCAGGGCCTGCCCGCCGAATGCCGCGGCAAGCCCTGGGTACGGCCGATGACGGCCGCCGACCTGTCGCGCGCCACCGAGATGTCGATGATCCAGGGCGGCCTGGGCGCGCTGGCCGGCGCCGTGCTGGCCGCGGTGCCCCCGGCCCCCGGCGCCAGGACGAGCGCCGCGCCGGTCGAGCTGAAGGAAGCCGTCGCCGAAATCGGCCGCCACAGCTTCAACGCCAACCCCGAGGGCGGCGAACTCGGCTCCAACGGCTGGGCCTTCGGGCGCAACGCCACGCCCGACGGCAAGGGCCTGCTGCTGGGCAACCCGCACTTCCCCTGGACCGGCACCAACCGCTTCTGGGAAATGCACCTGACCATTCCCGGCAAGGTCGACGTGATGGGCGCCACCGGCGGCCTGAGCCCGGTGGTGGCCATCGGCTTCAACAAGGACGTGGCCTGGACGCACACCGTGTCCACCGGCAAGCGCTTCACGCTGTACGAGCTGAAGCTCGACCCCAACGACCCGACCGTGTACTTTGTCGACGGCCAGCCCAAGAAGATGGTCGCGCGCACCGTGGTGCTGCCCGCCACGGCAACGGGCGGCGGCACGGCGCCGCTGCAGCACACCTTCTATTCGACCGACTGGGGCCCGGTGATCTCGCTGCCGCGCGCCGGCCTGGGATGGACCGCGCAGAAGGCCTACGCGATTCGCGATGCCAACACGCTCAACGTGCGCTCGGCCGAGAGCTGGATGAAGATGGCGCAGGCCCGCAACGTGACCGAACTGCGCGCCGCCATGGGCAACCAGGGCATGCCTTGGATCAACACCATCGCGGCCGACCGCGACGGCAATGCGATGTACGCCGACCTGTCGGTGGTGCCCGACGTGTCGGCCGACATGCTCAAGAGCTGCGCCCCCTCGCCCGCCGCCGCGGCGCTGCTCAACGCGGCCGGGCTGCCGGTGCTCGACGGCTCGCGCAGCGCCTGCGCCTGGAACCGCGACAGCACCGCCGCGGCGCCCGGCATCATCGCGCCGGCGCGCATGCCGGTGCTCATCACGCCCGACTACGTTCAGAACAGCAACGACAGCTTCTGGCTCAGCAACCCCGACACCGCGGCGATGGCTGGCGTGTCGCCGCTGGTGGGCCCGATGGGCGTGCCGCAGCGGCTGCGCACGCGCAGCGCGATCATGGAAATCCGGGGCCGTCTGGCGGGCAGCGACGGCCTGCCCGGCAACCGCATGGGCGCGGCCGAGCTGCGCAGCGTGATCTTCCGCGACAAGAACCTCGCCGGCATGCTGGTGATGGACGACCTGCAGGCCGCCTGCAGCGCCGCCGGCGGCTCGCTCAGCACCGACCAGGCGCTGGGCTGCCGCGTGCTCTCGGCCTGGGACCGCACCAGCAACGCCGACTCGAAGGGCGCGCCGCTGTTCCGCGAGTTCTGGCGCAAGACGAAGGACCTGCCGAAGGTCTGGCGCGTGCCCTTCGACCCCGCGCAGCCGGTGGCCACGCCGGCCGGGCTCGACATGGCCACGCCGGCCACGCGCGAGGCCGTGTTCAAGGCGCTGGGCGACGCGGTCGGCATCCTGCGCACCGCCGGCTTCGCGGCCGACGTGCCGCTGGGCGTGCCGCAGTCGCGCCTGGTGCGCGGCCAGAAGATCGCGCTGCACGGCGGCGACGAGTTCGAGGGCGTGCTCAACAAGCTGGAGTCGCAGGGCCAGTCGCTGATCGATCCGAAGGGCTACAACGTCAACTACGGCAGCAGCTACATGCAGGTCGTGACCTTCGACGCCAACGGCCCGGTCGCGCAGGGCCTGCTGACCTACGGCCAGAGCAGCGACCTGGCCTCGCCGCGCGCCTACGACCAGTTGCCGCTGTTCGCGGCCAAGCAGTGGCATCCGCTGCCGTTCCACCCCGCCGACGTGCGGGCGCAACGCGAGGGCACCCCGCTGCAGCTCGCGTACTGACCGACTCCATTTTTCATTCATGTCACAACAGGCTTCTTCTTCCCACACCGCCGCGAGCGGGCTCGACGAGCTGATCCGCATTGCCGCGGCGCAGCCGCTCGCGCCCGCCTGCGAGCACTTCTACTTCCTGCGCCACGGCCAGACCGGCCGCAATGCGCAGCGCATCTTCCAGGCGCCCGACGAGCCGCTGAGCGAACTCGGGCTGCAGCAGGCGGCGCGGGCCGCGCAGCTGCTGGCGGGCGAGCCGATCCGCACCATCGTCTGCAGCGACGCGCGGCGCGCCTTCGACACCGCCAACACGGTGGCCGCCGCGCTGCGCCTGACGCCCGCCGCGCAGGAGGCGCTGCGCGAGCGCAACTTCGGCGCGCTGATCGGCACCTCGTCGGCCAACATCGACTGGGCCTGCGAGCCCGAAGGCGGCGAGACGCTCGCGCAGTTCGTGGAGCGCAAGCGCGCCGCGCTCGACGCTGCCCTGCGCCAGCCCGGCCCGGTGCTGGTGGTGGCGCACGGCGGCACGCTGTATGCGCTGGCCGCGCTGCTGGGCGTGCCGGTCGATTTCAAGCTCCTGGGCAATGCGCAGCCATTGCGTTTCGAACGCAGCGGCCCCACATGGACCGTGACGCCGCTGCTGCGGCATGCAGACACCGACGGCGAGGCAGCCCTGGCCTAGCAGGCGCCACGCGAAGCGCCCGGAACCCGCCCAAGCCGTCCACTCAACGAACCGCCACACACCATGGAATTCAAGGACTACTACAGCGCTCTGGGCATCGACCGCACCGCGTCCGACGACGAAGTGCGCAAGGCCTATCGCAAGCTCGCCCGCAAGTACCACCCCGACGTCAGCAAGGAGCCCGACGCCGAGCAGCGCATGCGCGACATCAACGAGGCCAAGGACGTACTGGGCGACAAGGAAAAGCGCGCCGCCTACGACGCGCTGGCCGAGCGCGTCGCGCGCGGCGGCAGCCCCGACGGGCACTTCCAGCCGCCGCCGGGCTGGGACGAAGGCTTCGAGTTCCGCCGCGGCCCCAACCAGGGCCCGGCGGACCACGCCGACTTCAGCGAATTCTTCTCGTCGCTGTTCGGCGAGGCCGAGCGCCGGGGCGCCGCGCGGCAGAACTACAAGGCGCGCGGCGAAGATCACCATGCGGCCATCGAGATCGCGCTCGAGGATGCGCTCAAGGGCGCCGAACGCGAGATCACGCTGCGCGCGCAAACGGTCGACGCGCAGGGCCACCCGCAGTGGGAGAACCGCACGCTCAGCGTGAAGATCCCGCCGGGCGTGCACCCGGGCCAGTTCATCCGCCTCGCGGGGCAAGGCATGCCCGGCCATGGCGGCGAGCCGCCGGGCGACCTTTACCTCGAAGTGCGCATCGCGCCGCACAGGCTCTACCGTGTGGAAGAGCGCGACCTGTACATGCCGCTGCCCGTCACGCCCGCCGAGGCCGCGCTGGGCGCGCAGGTGCAGGTGCCGACGCCGACCGGCGGCGTGGTCGAGGTGACCGTGCCCCGCAATGCGCGCGGCGGCATGAAACTGCGGCTCAAGGGCCGGGGCTTGGCGGGCAAGACGCCCGGCGACCTGTACCTGCTGATCGAAATCGCGCTGCCGCCCGCCGACAGCGACGATGCCCGCAAGGCCTACGAACAGCTGGCGCAAGCCACGGCATCGTTCAACCCACGCCAGCATCTGGGAGTCTGAGCATGGTGAATTTCACACTCACGACCGCCACCGCCATCAGCGCCTCGCAGCCGCTCGCGGCCAGCGACCTGGCGCACGCCGTGGGCGCCGACACCGCCTGGGTGGTGCAACTGGTCGAGGTCGGCATTCTTCGCATCGAAACGCCTGAGACGCAGCCCGAGCGCTGGCAGTTCTCGAGCACCGACCTGCAATACGCGCTCGAGGCGCGCCGGCTGGAACGCGACTTCGGCGTGGGGCTGGATGCGGCGGCGCTGATCCTCGACCTGCAGCACGAGGTGCGGCGGCTGAAGGCGGTGCTGCACGCGCACCGGCTGGGGTAGCCCCTTTCGGCCCCAGGGAAAAGCGGCCGCGCCGCTTGACCTTGACACCGTGGGAGACGGAAGACTTCGAGCCTCTTCAACAGGAGGCCGAATGAACCCTCGCACAGATGCTCCGCACGAACGCTCTCACATCACAGCACCGGACGACGGCCGGCGATTCGGAATCGATGAAGTCCTGGCCCGCGCGGGTGTCTCGCGAAGGCTGGCCCTCGAATGCGAGTCGCGCGGGCTGATCGAGCTCGCCGGGCACGGCTACACGCACGAGCACGTTCGCGTGCTGCGCTTTGCACGCCGGGCGTATGCGCTGGGCTTCGGCATGAGCGATATCGCCAGGCTGCTGGCGCTGCGGCAGGATGCGCATCGCAAGCGCTGCGAGGTGAAGCACATCGCCCTGAGCCGGACCGAAGAACTGGCATCGCACATCGAGGAACTGCAGGCGACCAAGCAAGCGCTGGAGCGACTGGCCGGCTTGTGCATGGGCGATCAGCAGCCCGACTGCCCCATCCTGGACGAGTTGCTGGAGCTCAAGGGATTCGCCTCGCACTGATCCGGCACATCCTCGTGTTCCTTGGCGAGAATGCCGTATCCCGACCTACGAGCGAGCGAAGCCCCCGATGAGCCAACAGCCCCCCAAGATCCGATGCGCCTGGGCCCAGACCGACCCGTTGCTGACCGCCTACCACGACGCCGAATGGGGTGTGCCCGAATACGACAGCCGCGCGCTGTGGGAAAAGCTCATGCTCGACGGCTTCCAGGCCGGCTTGTCGTGGCTGATCATCCTGCGCAAGCGCGATGCCTTCCGCAAGGCCTTCAAGGGCTTCGTGCCCGAGAAGGTCGCCAAATTCACCGAGGCCGACATCGAGCGGCTCGTGCAGGACGCCGGCATCGTGCGCTCGCGCTCGAAGATCGAAGCCACCATCGGCAATGCGCGCGCCTACCTTGCCATGCAGGCGGCGGGCGAAGACTTTTCTGAATTCATCTGGGGCATGGCGGGCGGCAAGCCCATCGTGAACCGCACCGGAAGCGTGCCCGTGAAGACGCCACTGTCCGAAGAAATCTCGGCCGCACTGAAAAAGCGCGGCTTCAAGTTCGTGGGCCCCGTCATCGTCTATGCATGGATGCAGGCCACGGGCATCGTGGACGACCATGCGCACGACTGCCATCGGCACGGCGCCAGGCACAAACCCAAGCCCCAATGAAAAAAACCGGACGCTGCTTTCGCAGGTCCGGTTTTTTATCGACTGGCGACCGAAGCGGCTTGCGCCGCCTTCGATTACAGGCCGGCTTGACGCGTGAAGCTCAGGCTCTTGGCTTGCGAGGGGATCACGCTGCCAGCGAAGGTTTCGGGGCGCAGGTTCTGGCCCGGAGCGTGTGCAGCGGCAACAGCCTGGGCGCGGACGGTAGCGCGGTCGACCGAAGCGGCCAGGACGGGCGTTGCGGTCGATGCAGCGCCTTCGTTGTCGCCATAAGCGTTGCCGGCACGGGCGGCAGCCACGGCTTGGGGCGCCACGTCGGCGCGGCTGTAGCCGGAGGTCAGGGGCTGCACGCCTTCATAGGTTTCTGCGTGGGCGCCAGCGGCGGCGAGCAGGGACAGGGCGGCGGCGGCGAGGATGTTCGAGGTCTTCATTTCAATTCCTTCTTCATTGGGCTTTTGAGTGCCTCCAGTGTGCACCACGATTCCTAGGGAAAACCCTATTCAATCGAATCGCAGTGTTCATGAAATTGAAACAATGACGAGGAACTTTCTGACGCCGCTAACGCAAGTGCCCTTTCATTCGCTCAAGACGTGCTGATTTTGCGTATCTTCTTCCTAGTTTGCCAAGCCGTACGCAAACCTTATGCACATTGCGTGCCAGCTTTTAGTCTTCCTTCATGCCCGTGGCCTTGACCACGCTGCCCAGCCGGGCACGCTCTTCGTCGACGAACTTGGCGAAGCTCGCCCGGGTGCCGCCGATGGGCTCGATGCCCATGCCCTTCAGGCGCTCGACCGTGGCCGGTGCCTTCATGGCGGCGTCGACGGCGGCGGCCATCTTGTCCAGGATCGCGTCGGGCGTGCCGCGCGGCGCGTGCACGCCGGCCCAGTGGGCAATGCGGATTTCGGGGAAGCCCTCTTCCGCCGCCGTGGGCAGCTCGGGATAGGCCGAGATGCGCTGCGTCCAGGTGCCTGCCAGCGCTTTCAGCTTGCCGCTCTTCACGTAGGGCAGCACCACGATGCTGGCCTCAGAGGTGGCCTCGACCTGGCTTCCGAGCACCGCGGTGATCGACTCCGAGCCGCTCTTGTAGGGCACCACGTCGAGCTTGCTGCCGTACTTCGTCTCGAGAATGCCTTCGACGAAATGCGGCGTGCTGCCCGTGCCCGCGGTGGCCCAGTGGAAGCCGCCACCCGACTTCTTCGAGGCGGCGACGAACTCCTTCAGGTCCTTGTAGGGCGCATTGGCCGGCACCACGATGACCGAGGGCGCAAGGCCGATCATCGCGACGGGCACCAGCGCATCGTCCTTGTACGGCATGCTCTTCTTGATCATGCTGTTCGACACCACGCCCGCCGCGCTGACCAAAAAGGTGTAGCCGTCGGGCGCGCTCTTGGCGACCACGTCGGCGCCCAGGATCGCGCCGGCGCCGGGCTTGTTGTCGACGATGACCGGCTGGCCCAGCTGCTTCGACGCGCCCTCGGCGGCGGCGCGCGCCATCAGGTCGTTGGCGCCGCCCGCCGAAAAGGGAACGACCAGCCGGATCGGCTTGGTGGGCCACGCCTGGGCTGCGGCACCCTGCGCGATCACCGATGCGGCGAGCCCGATGGCCAGCGAAGCAATGCGGATGGGAAACATGGGGGAAGTTCTCCTGTGTTGTAGTGAGCTATGAGAAGAAGAAGAAGCCCGGCATGCCGGGCGTTTTCATGATGCCACGCGCACCCGCGCCCCGGGGCTACTCGGCCTTGATGCCCGCTTCGCGGATCACCTTGCCGTAGCGCACCAGCTCGGCACGGATGAGCGCGCCGAACTCCTCCGGCGTGCCGCCTGCCGCGCCCACGCCGGTGGGCTCCAGGCGGTCTTCGACGTCCTTGGCGCGCAGCATCGCGTTGAGCTCGGTGCTGAGCTTGGCGAGCACCGCCGGCGGCAGCCCCTTGGGCGCTACCAGCCCGTGCCAAGCCACCACGTCGTAGTCGGGCAGGCCGCTTTCCGCGACCGACGGAATGTCGGGATAGGCCGGCAGCCGCTTCGCCGTGCTCACCGCCAGCGCGCGCAACTTGCCAGCCTTCACGTGCTGCATCAGCGCCTCGGTGCCCGCGAAGAGCATGTCGACGTTGCCGGCCAGCAGGTCGTTCACCGCCGGGCCGGTGCCCTTGTAGGGCACATGCGTGGCCTTGGCCTTGGCCATCTCGAACATGTATTCGGTCACCACATGCAGGTGGCCGCCGGCCCCGCTCGATGCGAAGGTGAGCTTGCCCGGGTCCTTGCGCGCGAGCGCCAGCAGCTCCTGCAGGTTGCGCGCGGGCACGTTCGCATTCACGCACAGCACGTACGCGCCGCGCGACAGTTGCACCACCGGCGTGATGTCGGCGATGGGGTCGAAGTTGAGCTTGTAGAGCGACGGGTTCACCGTGTAGCTGCCCGCCACCAGCAGCAGCGTGTAGCCGTCGGGCGCGGACTTCACGCCGATCTCGGTGCCCAGCACGCCGCCCGCGCCGGGCTTGTTGTCGACCAGCACCGACTGCCCGATGCGCTCGCCGAGCTTGCCCGCCGTCAGCCGCGCGATGAAGTCCGAGCCACCGCCCGGCGCGAACGGACAGACGATGCGGATGGGCTTGGACGGAAACGCCGCCGCCTGCGCCCGTGCGGTGCGGGAAACCAACCCGCCGACGCCGGCGAGCGCGAATGCAGGAGCCAATGCGGAGAAGCTGCGACGGTCGATATTCATGTTGGATTTGTCCCGAAGTGAATGGCGCGGCTGCGCGACGCAGCGCACCGGCCATTGCACGCCTTCGCGTGGTCTTTGGCCCTCGGGATTTGTCCTAGCGACGGCCGACGCCGCGCCGCAAGCTCAGGAGCGCGGCCAGCCGCGTATCAGCGCGCGCAGCGCCACCCCGCCGCTGCCCTTGACCTCGGCGCGGTAGGTGCCTACCAGCGCCTCGCGCTCGGCAGCAGCCTGGGGCTCGTTGCGCCAGGCCAGCAAGGCGGCCACGTCCTCGTCGGAGGACGCGGCGAGCAGCGCCTGCGTGATCTGCTTTTCGAACTCGCGCGCCACGATCATCAGGTTGCGCGGGCGCGTGGAGGTCACGCCGCGCGACCACAGCGTGTCCAGTGCCATGTCGAGCGTGCTGTCGGGCAAGGCGCTGAGCTGGCCGCCGTTGCCGCGCGCCAGCTGCTTGACCACAGCGCTCATCAGCAGCTGGCTGGAGAAATCGATCTCGCGCACATCGCCCACGGCCATGCGTTCGAGCAGTTCGGTGCGCGCTGGGTCGGCCGGCTTGGCGCGCTCGCGGCTGAAGAACTCGGCCTTGCCGGCCTCGCTCATGGCGGCGTAGTCGGCGCGCAGCTTCGCGAAGCGGGCGACGGCGGCCAGCACCTGCGGGCTCGGCGCAGCAGCGCCGTTGCCGGCCGATGTCACTTCCTGCTGGATCGCGGCCACGGAAGCCTTGGCGCTGAACGCGCGGCTGGCTGCGGCATCGAGCGCCTTCAGGGCCTTGTCGGCGATGGCCTGGTCGTCGGGCTCCAGCAGCTCGCGCGCACCGCGCGCCACCGCGCCCGGCGCATACGAAGCCTGGTAGCGCGCCTGCACACCTTCGAACTGCAGCAGCGCTTCCGCACGGCTCTGCGCCCAGCCCATCAAGGGTGCCAGGAGCAATGGAAGCAACAGAAGGAAACGGGTCGGGGAAAGGCGGTTCGAAGAAAGCATGGCGCCATTATTGGCACGCCCGAATTTCCCTTCCCTGACCTGCTCAGAACAGGCTTGCGCCGATATTGATGAGCAGCGCCAGCACCGTCGTGTTGAACAAATACGCGAGGATGCAATGCACCGAGCCGATGCGGCGCAGGGGCTTCGACACGAAGGACACGTCCGCCGTCTGGCCCGACGTGCCGATGACCGCCGAGAAGTAGAAGAAATCGCCGTACGTCGGCGCCTCGTCCTCCGGAAACTGCAGCCCCGGCTTGCGCCCCTTGCTCACTGCGGCGTAATAGTCGTGCGCGTAGTGCAGCGTGAACATCACCTGCGTGAAGGCCCACGACGACATCACCGTGAGCCCGGCCAGCGCGATGTGCGCGATCTTCTCGAGGCCGTGCATGTCCTTCACCACCGCCAGTTCGCCGCCGATGGCCGCCAGGCTCGCGACGGCCGACACCACCACCAGCACGAGGATGACGATCTGCCCTTCGTCCTGCAGCTGCGCGCGGTAGCGCATGTGCTGTGGCGACGACCGGATCATCATCGTCGCGGCCAGCGCCACGTAAAGGCATGCGCCCGTGTTCCACGCGATGAGCAGCCGAGTGACCAGATGGGCCTCGATGGCCGAGGGCAGCAGGATGCCGACCGCGATGGCAATGGCCGCGGCAATGAAGAGCCGCGGCCGCGCGACCAGTTGGCGAAGAAGTGGGTGTCTTGGAGTTTTCATGGGTGTTTCGCAAAACGCGCCGTCGAGGATACGGCGCGGGCGCCGAACTGGCGACTGCCTGCGAAACTACGCGCATGCCCCAAGTTCATCTCATAGAAGGCCCCGTTGGCGCGGGCAAGTCGACCTATTCGGCCCGTCTCGCGCAAGAGACCGGCGGCGTCCACATCGCGCTGGACGAATGGTTCGCCGCGCTGTTCAGTCCCGACCGCCCCGCCGGCGATTTCATCCCCTGGTACATCGAGAGAAAGGATCGCCTGCTCGAGCTGATCTGGCGCCATGCGCGCCGCGTGATGGCGTCGGGAACCGACGCGATCCTGGAGCTCGGCCTCATCCAGCGGCAGGGTCGCACCGCGTTTTGCCGGCGCGTGCAGGACGAAGGTTTCGCCCTCACGATGCATGTGCTGGACGCGCCGCTCGACGTGCGCCGCGAGCGCGTGCGGCGCCGAAATGTCGAGCAAGGGCCGACCTTCTCCATGGTCGTGCCGGACCCCGTGTTCGAACTCGCGAGCAGCCTCTGGGAAGCGCCCGACGAGATCGAGTGCGAAGAATACGAAGTGCGCTTCGTCGACTGACCTGCCAGCCGACCAGGCTCAGGCAGCCCCGTCGTCCGGCGTCTTCCACGCGGGCGCCATCGCCCGCCGGGCCGCATTGAGCTCCGCCATCGAGATGTGCAGGTCCGCCATGGTCTGCACCAGCAGCTCCAGCAGCGCCGCGCGCTGCCGCTGGCGCACGATCTCGGCGCGGCGCGCGCGCTGGGCCTGCCGCGCGGCGGCCTGGATGGCGCGGCCGGTCGGCGAATCGTGAAGGTCCGCCGCCGGACCGCCGGATGCTGCGCTCGCTGGCATCGCGCGGATCACGCAGCGGCGGACACGCCCTGGACACCAGCCGCGCCGGCCACTTCGCCACCGGCCTCGGCATTCGCCGCGTCGCCGCGCGTCTCGGCGGCGGGGCCGTAGTTGCGCAGGTGCAGGAAGAACTCGCCCATCATCTGCATCCACAGGCGCACCGCGAACGCGAGGTAGGCCGGGCTCACGCCGCCGGCCACGACCACGTCCATCTCCAGCACGACGAAGTCGCCGTGCTGCGCCACGCGCGCGAAGCGCTTGGTGCGGTGCCAAGAAGCCAGCACTGCCTCGGGCAGCGTGCCGCCCTGCACATGCAGCGGGCAGCTCAGGGTGAAGTCGGTGTACTGGGTGGTGGTGACGGGGTTGCCCCACAGCACCTGGAAGCCGATGCCGTGGCTGGCGCTGTGCAGGCGCACCACGCCGTCCTGCTCGATGGTGGTCACGGCGCCGCCGGCTGCCTTGATGGCGTCCGACACCTGTTCGGGCGTGATGGCGTCCAGCAGGTCGATGGCGGGCGCGTCGGCGATGCCGGCGGCTGCGGTGGTGTTGCTTGTCGTTGTGTCGTTCATGGTGACCCTGTGGCTTTGTTGGTGGTGGTTCAGTTGGTTTTCTTGAGCGCGGCGTCCAGCGCCGCGGCATCGATGCTCAGGTTGGTGGCCGGCGCGACCTGCGCGAGGTAGGCCTGCACCAGTTGCTGCTGCCGCTGCTGGCGCAGCGCGGCCTGCAGTTGCGGCTTCATTTCCTCGAGCGTGGCGGTGCGCGCCGGCGTGATGTCGAGCAGCTTCACCACATGGAAGCCCGCTTCGGCCTGCACGGGTTCGCTGACCTGCCCCGGCTTGAGCCTGGCGACGGTGTCGCGCAGCTCGGGCAGGATGCGCGCGAGAGGCAGGGTGTCGACCTCGCCGCCGCGCTCGGCGCTGCGCTTGTCCTGCGAGCTGGCGCGGGCCACGGCCGCGAAGTCGCCGGTGCGGGCCTGGCGCGCGAGCTTCGCGGCCTCTTCGCGCACCTTGGCCACGGCGGCCGCGTCGCGGTCGGGCGTTGCCAGGTAGATCTGCGCCACGCGGTAGGCGGCCGGCAGGTTATAGCCGGTCTTGCCCTGTTCGTAGGCGGCCTTCACCTCGGCGTCGGACGGGTAGCCCGCGGGCACCTGGCTCACCGACTCGATATAGCTGGTGCTCACGATGCGCGAGGCGATCTCGCGCGTGGCGGCCTCGACCTTGGCCTTGACGTCGGCACGGTCGGCCCAGCCCTTGGCGCGCGCGTCGCGCAGCACGGCTTCGCTCAGCAGGCGCTGGCGCAGCCAGTTGTCGAGCACGGTGCGGTCGGCCTTGATGGCGGTGCGCTCGGCTTCGGGCAGCGACTGCAGCAGCCGCTCGATCTCGTCCTGCGCCACCGTGGCTTCGCCCAGGCGGGCGACCACGGTGTTGCCGGCGGCGGGTGCCTGCGCGCCCGCCATGCCGGCGGTCGACATCAGCAGCACCAGTGCCGCATGGGAGGGCTTGAAGCGCCTCATTGCTTGTCTCCCGCCGCGGGTGCGGCGGCCGGCGCCGGCGCGTTCACCGCGCGCACGTCGAACTTGCCTTCGTACAGCTTGTCGCCGTACTGCTGCGCGATCTGCTCGAACTTGACGCGGCTCTGCGCGGCAAAGGGCTGGCGCGATGCCAGCACGCTGCCCAGGTCCACCGTCTCGTAGGCCTTCAGGATCTCCTGCCCCACGGCATAGAGCTGCGCGTTCTTGGCCTCGCACTGCGCAATGGCGGTGCGGTGCGTCGCGGCCTCGGTGGCCAGGCGCTGGCGCTCGGCCTCGGAGGCGCGCGCCATCTTCAGCAGGTCGTCGTAGGCGCCGCGGTATTGCGCGATCTGCGCGGTGGCTTTCTCGCTCGTGGCCTGCGCCTGCTGGCGCAGTTGCTGGCTGCCGGCGCCGGCCTGCTCGCGCGCACGGCGCTCGGCCGCCAGTTGCGCCTGGCTCTGCGCCAGTTCCTTCTTGAGCGCCTCGAGCTCGGAAGAAGAAGCCGGCGCGCCGGCCGCCTTGGCAGGCGCCCCGGCGGGCTGCCCCGCCTTCAGCGCGGCCAGTTCGTTCTGCGCCTGCTGCAGCTGCGTGGTGGTGACGCGCAGTTGCGCGCGCAGCCGCTCTTCCATGCTCTGGCCGCCCGGGGCCTGCTGCGCGTGGGACACGCCGGCCGCAGCGGCCAGGGTCGCCAGCACCAGGGCCGGGAAGATTTTTCTGGACACGGATGGCTCCTTAGAAACGCGCATTGAATTCGAGCTGCAGGGTGTCGATCGACTGCGGCGGCCCGTAGACCTCCTTGGTCGAGATCCAGCGGCCGGTGAACCACATGTTCTTGTCGATCGCATACGAGCCGCCCAGGAAGTAGCCGCGCGCATTGGTGCCGCCGCCGTGGAAGGTCGAGTCGTTGTAGCCGTCTGGCATCGCGTCGGGCTCGATGCGCTTGTAGCCGGCCAGCACGTTCCAGTCGCCGCGGTTGGTCGGCGCCGGCTTGCCGTAGGTGGCCTGCAGCATGTAGGCGTTGCCGCCGCTCTTGAAGTCGGCCTGGCTGGTGCCGCCGGTGGCGCCGAAGTTGTTGACGATGGCGCCGCGGATGCCCGCGCGGTTCCAGATGTCGCGCGCGTCGTAGGCCGTGTTCTTCACGAAGTTGGCATCCAGGCGCAGGTTGTTGCCCGCCACCGCGGTGTCCCAGCGCAGGTTCAGGTCGATCAGGCGGAACTTGGAGGCCAGGCCCACGTATTGCGGCTGCGGCGTGCCGGCCGGGTTGAGCGGGTCCAGCGAGATGTCGCGCAGCAGCATGAGCGTGTTGCCCTTCTGCATGAAGGCCGGGCGCGACCAGTCGGTGCTGCAGCCGTCGGCGCCGGCATACAGCGCGCAGGGCTGCGAGACCTGGCCGCTGATGTTGCGGAAGTTGTAGTACGCGAGCGCGCCGCGCAGGCGGTTCTCTTCGTCCAGCTTCCATTCGGCGCCGGCCTGCGCACCGAAGAGCCACTTGTTCTCGCTCTTCATCTTGGTCTGGCTGCGGCTCGGTGCGTTGTCCGACGAGTACTCCAGCGGAATCAGGCCGAGCGTGCCGAACAGCGTCAGGTCGCGGTTGGCCGCGAGCTTCTTCTCGAACTGCGCGGCAATGCCGTCGAAGTTCAGGTCGCTCGAATACAGCAAGTCGGTCGACATGAACGGGTTGCCGAAGCGGCCCGCGGTCACGGTGAGCCAGTCGACCGGCTTGTGCGAGATCCACATCTGGTCGAGCCACACGCTCTTCTTGCTCAGGCCGCCGCCCAGGGTCTGGGTGGTCGAGACCGGGCTGTCGTCGCTGCCCGAGGCCAGGCGCACGCCGGCCTTGGTGTTCTCGGTGATGTCGGCGTACACGCCCAGCCGCGCGCGGGCGCGGAACAGGTTCTTGCGGTCCTGGCGGGTGTTCAGGATCGACGGCAGCGCCAGGTTGGTGTTGGGGTTGACGTCGTAGCCCGTGCCCTTGTTGAGCTCGGCCCAGTTGATCTCGATGTTGCTGTTGTTGCCCGCGTAGTTGCGCGACTCGTTGCGCACGCGCACGTCGCCTTCGATGCGGATGCGCTTGCTCCACTCGGGCGTCTCGTTGGGGGCGGCCCAGCCTTCGTCCTTGGCCTGCGCCATGACCTGCGCCTTGACTTCGTCGCGGATCTGGTCGCGCACGGTCTGCGAGATGTAGGGCACGCGCACGTCGCCGGCTTCCAGCCGCACGCCGGCGGCGGTGCTGGCCGACGCGGCGGTGGTGGCTGCCGACATGCGCTGCGCCTGCTGCGCGGCCAGGGCCTCGGTCTGGGCCTGGGCCAGCAGGGCCTCGCCCACGTCCTTGGCGAGCGTGCCGCTCTGGATCAGGCCGCGGATCAGCTTGACCATGGCCGACTCGGCCGGCGCCGCGGCGGTTTGCGCGGCGGCATTGCCGGCCGCCAGGACGAACGCGGAGGCCACGGCCGCCGCGAGCGCGCATTTGCGCAGGGTCGGCATGGCGCCCCGGCTCGAAATGTTCTTGAGATGGTTCATCGCTTCGTTCACAGGATTGAATGGGTCAGGCAGGGCTTGCGCGGCGGCGGCCCGGCGGTGGTGGTGCTCGTTCATGGCCGGCGTCCCTTCATGGACACGCGCATCGGAAAGCGCAGCGAGGCCGGCGGCTTCTCGTCGATGCGGTCCAGGCCGCGCAACATGGCCAGCACCGCTTCGTCGCTGTCGGGCGTGCCGGTGCTGCGCACCAGTTGCACCCGCGTGGTCTTGCCGTCGGCGCCGAGCCAGATGTCGACCTGGATGTCGTCGAACACCAGTTGCCGCGTGCGCGGATCGCGCGACAGGGCCTGCTGCAGCACGCTGGACACGTAGCGCGCGTACGAGCCGCTGCCCAGGCCGCCGCCGGCACCGGTGCCGCTCATGCCGCCGCCGCTGCCGGCCTGGATGCCGAATGCGTCGTTGCCGGCCTGTCCGGCGCTGTCCATGGTCACGGGGTCGCCCAGGTCTTTCGACGGGCTGGGCGGCGTGTCGTCCTTGGGCGGCTCCAGCGGCTCGAGCGGCTTGGGCTCGGGCTCTGTCACCGGCTTGATCTTTTCCGGCTCGGGCTCGGGCAGTTTCTCGGGCTCGGGCGGCGGCGGCGGTGGGGGCGGCAGCATGAGCATCGGCGCATCGGCCACCACGCGCTTGGTGCTCGCGGTGTCCGACAGCAGATGCCATACCAGGGCCACCAGCGCGGCGACGATCGCCAGGCCGATGACCGCCCCGCCCCAGCGGCGCCAAAGCCCTGCACCGCCTGCCTTGACGCCCGCGCCACGCGCGGAAGCAGGAGAACTCGGGTCGCGAGGTTTCACTCTCCGTTCCTCACTTCTGCTTGCCGGTCACGAGGCCGATCTGGTTCAGCTCGATGCGGCGCAGCAAGTCCAGCACGTCCACGACCTTGGCGTACTGCACGCTGGCATCGCCGCGCACGATCACCGGGAAGTCGGGCGACAGGGCCTTTTCGGTGCGCAGGCGCTCCTCGAGCTCCGACAGCGTGACCGGGTAGGCGTCCAGGAACACGTTGCCCGCGTTGTCGATGGTGATGGCCTTGGTCTTGGGCTTCTCGAGCGCCACCGAGGCGCTGGCCTTCGGCAGGTCGACCTTGATGCCCGGGATGCTGGCGTTGCTGGTGAGGATGAAGATCACCAGCACCACCAGCAGCACGTCGACGAAGGGCGTGATGTTGATGCCGCCCGCGCGCTTGCGGGTGCCGAACTTGGCTGCGGTGTTTGCCATGGTGCCCCGTCCTCAGGCGCGACGTGCGACGGCCTGCGGCACCGAGCGGCCTTCGCCCTGCTCTTCCGCCAGGCGCGTGACGAACTCGTCGACGAACACGGCCATGTCGGCGCCGATGGCGTCCGAGCGCGAGGCCAGCCAGTTGTAGCCGAACAGCGCGGGAATCGCGACGCCCAGGCCGGCGGCGGTACACAGCAGCGCGGCCGCCATGCCGGGCGCCACCGAGTTGATGTCCACCGCGCCGGCCATGGCCGCCACGACGAACACCAGCATGATCCCGATCACGGTGCCGAACAGGCCCACGTAAGGCGCGCCTTCGATGGTGGTCGAGAGCCAGTTCATGCGCTTGGACATGCGCTCGGTCTCGCGCACCATCACGCCGTCCATGGCCGCGCGGATGGCGCCGATGGTGGCGACCGACACGGAGTTCAGGTCGTAGCCGCGGTCGTGGCGGCGGCGCATCTCGTCGATGGCCACTTCGTACAGGCGCCACAGCGAGGAGTCGGCGCGCACGTCCTGCGGCACGGTGTTGTTGACGGCCAGGCGGTCCAGCGGCGCGCCGGCGGCTTCGCGGAAGTGCTCGATGAAGGCGGCGTTGGCGCGCGAGGTGGCGCCGTAGCTGCGGCCCTTGCCGATCATGATGGCCCACGACAGCGCCATCATCAGGCCCAGCAGGCCCACGACGACCCATGCGTCCAGCGGCATCGCGGCCAGGATGAAGCCGAAGTGGCTCTTGCCGGCCTGCTGCTCGTCGGCGCCGAACACGGTCAGGCGCGACTCGGCGCCTTGCGAGACGGCATCGGCCAGCAGCAGCGCGTCGGCGCGGGCGACCTTAGACAGGCGCACTTCGTCGATCGCGCCGGTGAACGGTGCGAAGGCGGCGGGGGCAGCTTGTGCATTGGCGGCGGCGGGCGCGGTGGGCGCCACGTCGGCGCCGAGCGCGCCGGCGGTGTTCAGCGCGGGCAGCTTAGCGGCCAGCGACACGGTGGGACGGCCGCCGACGTAGAGCGCCACGCTCTCGCCTTCGGCCTTCACTGCGATGTGCGACCACTGGCCGGCCTGGATCGGCTGGCCCGGGGTGCTGCGCTGGCCGTTGACCTGCACGAAGGGCACGCCCTGGTCGATGCCGACCACCAGTTCGCCGGCGCCGTCGCGGCGGGCATAGATGGCCTGGCGCGCGCCGAGCTGGTCGGGCTTGACCCATGCGGAGAAGGTGAGCGCGCCGCCGGCCTGCACGGCGAGCGACGGCGTGGCCGGCAGCATCAGCGCGCCGTTGCCCAGCTGCGCGCCCTTGCCGATGACGGTGCCTTCGACCGGCACCACGGCGGTCTGGCCGTTGTTGGCGTAGGCCGTGGTGTCGCGCGGGGGCACCGCGCCTTCGGCGAAGTGGTAGACCAGCGTGTAGTCGGGGTCGAAGGTGCGCTGGCCGTTGCCCGAGGCCGGGGCCTTGGGGTTGCCGTAGTACATCCACAGCTTCTGCGGCGTGCCGGCCGAGACGTTGGGCACGTCGACCCAGATCAGCGCCATGCCCAGCAGCGGATCGAACTGTTCGATCTGGTGGTTCAGCACGGTCTTGTCGTCGGCCGCGACGAAGCGCAGGTCGGCGCCGGTTTCGCTCACGCCTTCGAACTTGAAGTTGCCGGTGTGCAGGCGCACCAGCACGGGCACGCGCCCGGCATCGCTGCCGATGGCGCCGGCCTGCGGGCCGCCGTCGATGGTGACGGGTTTGCGGTAGGACCACTCGGCTTGCCACCAGGCGTGGGCCAGGCCCGGCAAGAGCGTGCTCAGCAGCGTGAGCACGATGAAAAGTATGCGTCGCATGACAGGGTTCTCCGAAAAGCTCGTAGAGAGAAAAGAAATTGAAAAAAGAAAACTCGAAGCCGCGTGCTCGTCAGTAGTTCGCGGTCAGGCTGAAATTCACGCGCGAGTCGTGGCGCTTGGTGCGGGGCCCGTCCTTCAGCGGGTAGCCGAAGTCGACGCGGCCCGAGAAGTACTGCCCCACCTTGAAGGTGGTGCCCAGGCCCACCGACGCGAGCAGGAACTTGTCGTTCTGCTCGGGCAGCGGGCTCTTCAGGCGCAGGCGCGCCGCGTCGGCGAAGGCATACACGCGCCAGTTCTCGACCAGCGGGCCCAGCAGGGTGATCGGCTGGCTGCGCAGCTCGAGCGAACCGACCACGCCGTAGTCGCCGGTGACTTCGGCCGAGAGGTAGCCGCGCACCGAGTTCATGCCGCCGCCGGCGATCTGCTCGCTCGACACCAGCGGCGCGTCGGTCATCTGCGCGTTGAAGCGTGCCGCCAGCTGCTGGCCGCCATCGAAGGTGTAGGTGCCGTTGAGGTCGGTCTTCAGCACCATGAAGCTGGGCGAGGCCTTGTAGCGCTTGTAGTCGAAGGCGGCCCAGTCGCTGCTGTAGCCGAACGAGCTGCTCGTGCCCACCACCAGCGACACGCCCACGCCGTACTGGCTCTTGTCGCTCTGGCGGAAGCCCGAGTAAGACAGCGTGATGGGCGCGTACTTCAGCGGCACGGTGTCGCCGCTGCCCTTCAGGCGCAGCGCTTCCTCGTTGTTCTTGAAGTCGACGCCCACGCTGAAGGCGTGCCACCAGTTGCCGGTGTTGGGCACGGTGTAGGTCGCCTTCAGCCCGATCGAATGGCCCTTGCCCAGCACGTTGGTGCCGCCGGTGGTGGCCACGTCGCTGTCGGAGACGTAGGCGTTGCCTTCCAGGCTCCAGTTGGTGCCGGCCAGGGGCGCGTTGTAGCTCGCCGAAATCACCTTGGTCTGGCTCAGGTCCTGCGGCGCGCCGAAGAAGCTGATCGATGCGCTGTGGCCCAGCTGCCAGAGGTTGTCGTGGCCCAGCGATGCGGTGGCGCGCAGCTTGCGCGTGTCGGCGCTGTAGTCGTTGTTCAGGCCGACGCTGGCGCGCCAGGGGTTGCTGTCGTCCACCTTCAGGTCGACGTCCATCGTGCCCGGCATGCTGCCCTGGCGCACCAGCGGCATCACCTGCCGCTTGGGGCTGCGGTTGAGCGCGGAGAGCTCGGCCTGCGCGGTGTTGAAGTTGGGCACGCCGCCCTCCTTCAGCGCGGGCACCTGGTCGCGCACGTCGAGCGGCGAGTTGTACTCGGCGCCCACCACGCGCACGCGGCCCACGCGGGTCTCGTTGACCTGCAGGAACACGATGCCCTGCGTGACCTGCTGCTCGGGCAGGTCCACGTAGACCGACTGGTAGCCCGCCGCCTGGTAGGCCGCGAGCAGCGCGTCGCGCGCGCCCTCCACGTCCTTCAGCGTGCGGTCGGGTCCGAGAAAGGGCGTGACCGCCTTCTCGATGGCGCGGGCGTCGAGCACGGTGTTGCCGCGCACGATGTATTCGGCAATGTCGACCTTGCGGGTCGACTCGGGTGCCACGGCGGCAGGTGCCGCGGCGGGTGTGGATGCGGAAGGCGCGGGGGCCTGGGCGAACACCGCGCCCTGGGCGCTCATCGCCACCACTGCCAGCCACACCGCTCTCCAGCACATCGGTGGGCCGTTCTTCTTCATGTCATGCATTTACAGCTCGTTCTCAAAGATGAAGCTCGCTTGGCAGCAGGGCATGTCGGAGAGACGCCATGTCGCTGCTGCGTACGCTTATCTAGACGCACGGCGTTAACGCCGACTGCCATTTGTCACAAAAACTTCATCAAGAAAAAGACACAAGGTCCGGCCGACGGGTTTTCTTGCGCATAAGAAGAAGGGCCTCCACGCGGGAGGCCCTTTCTTTGTGACACGGCGATGAAAATCAGCGCCGCGTGCGGCGCGTGTTCACTGCTTCAGCGCACGCTGCTCGCCCGGCGTGAGCGACTGCATCTGCGCGGTGGTGAGCGCGCCCGCGCCGAGCACCTGCACCACGCCCTTCGGGTCGTAGGCCGCGCCGGTGACGCCGCGTTCGCGCGCACCGCCGCCGCCGTTGCTCGCGCCGCCCTCGGGTGCTTCGTTGCCGAAGCCGAGCACGCGCACGGTGAACACCGACGGCAGTGCCTGGCGCTGCGCGGCGCGCTCGCGCTGCAGCACCTCCTGCGCGGCGCCGGCCGCCTGCGACGCGGCGGCGCTCGCGTTGGTGAGCGCGCCCACGTTCACCGCAGCAATCACCGGAATGCCGACCGACTTGCCCTGCACCTGGATGTTCTCGGCGTTCACCACGTGCAATGCCGCGAGGTTCACGTTGCCCGACACGCGGATGCCTGCCTCGCCCGCGTCGATGGTGCCCAGCGGCGCGATCAGGTCCACGTCGCCCGGCGGAATCTCCGGAATCGGGTTCAGCGTGGCGATGCCGGCGCCGGTGTTCGGCGTGTTGGGCGACAGGCTCACCAGGCCGATGCCGTCGTAGGCACGGCGTTGCGGCGTGTAGACCACGGTCGACTTGGAACCGCGCCCCGCGTTGATGTCGCCCTGCGCCGACCACGCCAGCACGTTGCCGCCGAAAGTGGTGAAGATGCGGCTCTGGCCGAGCAGGATGCTGCCGTTCGAGAAGATCTCGATCTCGCCCGCGCCCTGCGTCAGCACGCCCGAACCCTCGCCCGGCACGAAGCCGCCGTCCACGCCCACCAGCGTGCGCCCGCCCGGCACCATGAGCCGGATGTCGCCGCCGAAGTCGGTGTGCAGGCCCGCGTCCTGCACTTCGTAGTGCGCGGTCTTGTAGTTCTCGCGGCCGGCGGCGATCCACTCTTGCTGCGTCATGTACTTCACGCCCGCGCGCGGACGCGTCGTGACGGTGACGATGTTCGTGCCCTTGATGTCGTCGTAGTACAGCGCGCTGCTGAACATGGTCAGGTCGCCCTGGTAGTCGATGGCGTTGCCCTGCGCGTCCTTCGTCGGGAACAGCGTGGCGATGGCCTCGCGCCCGCGCAGGTAGCTGCCTTCGCGCGGGCCGCCCACGGCGTTGTACTCGCGGCCCGCGGCCTTGAGTTCGGCGTAGTACACCGGGCGCAGGAAGGCGCGTTGCTGCTCCGCCGGCAGCGCCGCGAAGAAGGCGCGCGCATCCATCGACGCCGCGTCGAAGCGCAGGCCCAGGCCGTTGCGCTTGCCGTCGCCGAAACGCTCTTCGAGCCAGTTGACCAGGTGCAGCTGGCTGCCCAGGGCGTACTCGCGCCGCAGGTCGCGGCTGGGCGCGCCGGCGGACTGCTTGTGCGCGCTGTCGATCTCGGCCTGCTTGCCCGCCAGGTAGGCCGGTGCGCCGGCCTCGTCGCCGCCGTAGCCGAACTGTTCGCCGAGCCAGCCCGACAGCGTGAGCCGGTCGCCGTAGGTCGTCACGGCCTTGCCGGGCTGCTCGGCCAGCGCCTGGCCGCTCGCCGCGAGGTTGGCCGCGTCGAGGTAGCGCGCGGCGAAGGCCGCGAAGTCGGGGCCGTTGCGGCCCACGCCGGCCGCCACCGCGATGCCCGCGCCGCTGCTGCGGTCGCCCGGCGTGATATTGGCGACCGGGCCGATGCTCTTGAGCTCCGCCCTGTCGGCCATGTACACGTCGCGCCCCGCCGTCACTTCGAGCAGGCCGGGACCGGCCACGTAGAAGGTGCTGTAGCGCACGTCGCGCCCGGCCTGGACCACGGACACATCGTCGGGGTTGTTGTGCACGATCAGGTTGCCGCGCGCGCTGCCCTGCGTGAGCGCGATGGGCTTCGGTGGCGCACTGGGGTCGCCGTTGTAGGGCTCGGTGGTCCAGCCCAATCCTTCCTGCGGCATCAGCTCGGACTTGCCGAGGCCGTTGCCCGAGTTGACGATGTCGCGCCCCGCGCGGAGCGCCACCGGCCCGCCGCCCTCATACCAGGTGGGCAGGTTGCCGATGCCGCCCCGCCCGCGGGTGATGATGGCGCCCGTGCGCACGCCGATCACGTCGCCCTCGCTCGCATAGAAGCGCGCCGGCGGCTGCCCCTGCGCCGCGTACCCCGATGCGGTCGGCGGCGTGAGGCTGAAGAGCGGGTAGCGCTGATAGCCTTCGTCCGCATCGCTCAAGTCCAGGAACACGCTGGGTGCCAATGCATCGGGGTTGACGTTGCTGAGCCTGCGTGCGCCGTACCAGACCTGTTCCACGGTGCCGCTGAAGCCCGGGTTGAGCGGGTTCGGCAGGGCCGTGGGGTCGGCGCCCGACTGGGTCACGCTGTATCCGCCGGCGTAGATCGAGTCCGACGCCAGCAGTTCGAGCTGCCCCGTGCCGGCCTTCGCGAACAGCGGACCCACGGGCGACGGCGCCAGCATGAGCCCGATGGGCGACTGCACCGGCTTGTTGCTGCCGTCGATGACGCCCGTGGCGGAATTGCCGTAATAGATGCTGCCGCCGGCCGCCACCGCGCGCAGCACCGACGGCATCACGAAGCGGCCGTCGGTCGCCTGGCTGTTGCCGCGGGAGAGCGATTCGGTCGTGCTGTTGTGCGGCGTGAGGTTGCCGCCGGCGCTGAACAGGTCGATGGCGCTGCCCGGTGTCCACAGCGAGAACCAGCTGTAGCCCTCGCCCTCGAACTGCGTGCCGTTGGCGGCGAACGGCGTGCCGCCGCTGCGCAGGCTCACCCGGCCCGGATCACCCACGCCGCCGAGCACCAGATCGCCGCGCGTGTCGATGCGCACACCCGAATCGCCCGGCACCAGCACCGGGCCGCCGCCCGCGACCGACGAGGTGGCGGTGTAGACCTGATAGGCGCGCGATTCCTCGGGGTCGGCCTTGTCGAAGCGCAGCTCGATGCCCCCGACCGAGCCGGCCTCGATGCGCAGCGCGCCGCGCAGGTTGACGAAGTTGCTGTTCAGGTCGGACCGGTTGCCGATGTAGTTCGTCTGCGGCGTGTCGGAGTTCGTGTCCGGAACGGACCGCAGCTCGGCCACCGGGTTGAGCCCGCCGCCGATGCGCACATCGAGGTCGCCGCCGCCGGTGAGCGCGAGCTGCCGCCCGTCGGCCGACACGCGGCCGGTGCTGGCCACCACCAGGTTGAGGCCGGTGCTGCGGGGCGCATAGTTGATTCCGCGGTCGGAACGCTGCGTCAGCATGCCGGCATTGCCGCCGGCCTCCAGCACGAGGTTGCCGCCGCCGAGCGTGCCGATGCCGATGAAGCCCAGCAGCGACGGCGTGCTGGCGAACAGATCCCCGGAAGTCGTGGAGCCGGGCACATAGCTGCCGAAGTTGATCCACCATGCCGCGGGCAGGCCTTCGCTGCCGGCCACCGCGCTGCCCGTGCCCTGGCGCCACAGCCAGTTGCCCACGTCGACGCTCGCGCCGCTCGAATGCAGGCTGCCGATCGCATCCCTGCGGGACGAGAGCGGGGCACCGATCAGGTCGCCGCGCACGTCGCCCTGTGCGCGCAGCAGCACGTTGCCGCCATGCTCCGGATACCAGGCGCGGTACAGGCTTCGAGCGCCGCCGTCGACGAAAGGCTCGTAGTCCACGCCATCGGCGCCCAGCACCGTGCCGTCGATCCTTGAGCGAGGCGAGTTGTAGGCCGCGCCCACGCCCGCCGACTGCGTGCCCGCGGTGTACACGCCGTACAGCGAGTTCATCGTGAAGTTGCCGCCGGCCAGCAGGTCGAGGTCGCCGGTGCCGGTGCGCAGCACGCTGAAGAGCTGCTGCGTGGCCGGCATTGCCTCGGCCTTCGGCCGCGAGCCCAGCGGCGCCCAGGTCACGAGGTTGCCGTAGCCCCAGTTGTTGATGTCCTGCACCGCCTCCTCGCCGCCCCATTCGTCGAGATCGACTGCGACGCCCGGCGCGTAGCCGATCACGTCCCGCGAATTGCCAATCCAGTAGTAGACGCCCTCCGTACCGGGCGTGGGCGCCGTGAACACCAGCGCCGAGCCCATGCCGTAGTGGGTGTCGGCCAGGATCAGCTGGCCGTGGGCATCGCGCGGGCGCAGCGCGCGGGTGTCGGCGGCCTGCGTGTCGGCGCCTGCCACCAGGCGCATCGACCACGACTGCGAGCCCGGCGCCAGCATCGGCGCGAGCGCAAGGTTGCGGCCCTGGTTGCCGTCGGCGTCGGCCGGGCGCAGGTTCACCGAGGTCGCATCGCCGGGCAGCACCACCAGGGTTTCGGCGGGAATGATCGCGCCCTTGGCCAGCTTGAGCGAGCCCGCGAGCACCACGCCGTTGACCCGGCCAAGGCCGTCGAAGTTGTCGCTGACGGTGCCCGAGGGGAACGGCAGCGGCACGCCGGCCGGCCAGGTCATGGCCTTGACGCCGGCATCGCCGGGCAGCCGGTTGCCGGCGTCGAGCTTCATGCCCGCCTGCAGCGTGACGGACTGCGACAGCACCGTGCCCGCTGCGTACAGCACATTGCCGGCCGCATCGCGCACCGCGCCGCCGAGCACGGTGCCCACGGACAGCACCAGGTTGCGCGAAAGCTCGGCGGGAGCGGCCAGCACCGTGCCGGCCTTCAGCGTCATGGCCTTCATCGGCAGGTCGTAGTTGAGCGTGCGGCCGGACTGGAAGAAGGTGCCCTCGGCCAGCTCGACCAGGTTGCCGCGCGGAATGACCACGTCGCCGCCCCAGGGCACGTGGCCCTTGACCAGCACCCAGCCCTGGTCGCTGGGCGTCGCGGGCAGCACCGAGGTGTCGAAGCCGTCCGTGATGCTGCCGTATACCTGCAGGTTGCCGCCGGCGCGCAGCACCAGCGCGCCCGCCTCGCCCGAGCCGTAGACGCCGGTGCGCTGCGTGCGGGGGTTGACGCTCGCATAGCGGTAGCCCGACAGGTCGATGTCGCCGTCGACATGCAGGTCGCCATCCGGCGTGGCGCTGACGATGGCCACGCCAGGGCGCAGGTGGAAGGCATCGCTATAGGCGCGCAGGCCGGCGAGGCGGTTGTTCATCAGGTTGCCGTTGGCCAGCACGTTGCCCATGAAGGCCACGCTGTCCGCATGCTTGCTGTCGAGGTACGCCTGGTTCACCACCTGGTAGGGGCGCCCGTCGGCCGACGGGTCGGTGCCGGAAGCCGCGTCGTTGTACGACCAGAAGCCATTCACCGTGATGGCGCGCGCGCCGTCGATCTGCAGCTTGCCGCCTGCGTCGATGGCGATGTCGTTGCCGCGCTCGCCGCCGATACGCCTGGCGCTGAGCTCGATCGTGCCCAGCGACTGCGCGTTGCCGTTGGTGCCGGCGCGCACGTCCATCCGTGCGCCGTCCTGCAGCACCAGGCGTCCGCTGCCGCTGTCGATCTCGATGCTTGCGCGGTTCGGCGCCTCGATCGGCTGGCCGTAGCTGTCCACGCGCAACACGCGGCTGTGCGCGTCGAGCACGGCGGCACCGCCGATGGTGACGCCGTCGCGCGCCGCCAGGCGGATGCTGCCGGCCTGGTCGCCGCTGGCGTCGACCGTGCCGTTGACCGCCAGCCGGCCGCCGTCCACCGACAGGTTGATTTCGCGCGCCTTGAGTTCGTCGCCCACCGTCAGGTCGCCCTGCTTGAGCTGGAAGCTGCGGCTGCCGAACACGCCGCCTTCGCTCAGGCGGCGGTTCAGGCCCGCGAAGTCGTCGATGCGCTGGCCGCGGATGTCCGCGCCGCCGGCCGCGTACGGCACCAGCGTGCCGCCCGCGTCGTACTGGCCGCTGGCGCCGCCCTCGATGGCGCCGCGCAGCTCGATGTTTCCGGCGCCCTCGGCCAGCGCCAGCACCGTGAGCTTGCCGCCGCGGTTGTGGTCGGCCGACAGGTCGATGCGCGAGCCGGCCGACTGGCGCACGTTGCCGGCGCGGCTTTCGAGCATCACGTCGCCGCCCCAGCTGTACTTGGCCACGTCGAAGAAATCGATCTTCCGGCCCGCCAGGTCGAGCTGCGCGCCGTCGGCGAGTTGCAGGTCGCGCTGCGCCGAGGCGGTGAGCTTGCCACTGGGCAGTGCGATGCGGCTGTCGAGCGTGAGGTTGCCGGCGGCATCGAGGCCGATTTCGGCGCCCAGCGCGTCGGCCAGGGCCTTGCCGGAAAGCGCGGGCGCGGCGCCGCCGGCGGGGGCCGCGACAACGATGTCGCCGCCCGCCTTGATCTTGTTGACCGAGCCGGCCTGCCCGGTGAGCAGCGGCGTCTGCAGGCGCAGGTTGCCGCCGCTGTAGGCGTAGCCCTTGATCGCGTCGTCCCATGCGCCGCGCGACTGATAAACCGCGAGCGAGCCCGTGTGGTTGGCCGTGATGCGTTCGCTGGCGTTGAACGCCACCTCGCCGAAGCCCAGGATCAGCCGGTCCATGCTGTGGATGGTGTCGGGCCGGCTGCCCGGGCCGTAGCCGAATTCGATTCGGTCGGCGTCGATCTGGAGCCGGCCGCTGCCGGTGCCCGCGCCGCCCGCGGCGGTCAGGCCCGGCGGTGTGATCGAGCCGTTCCACACCAGGGTGCCGGTGTGGATGCGCGCCAGTGCATCGGCATTGCCCGCGCCGTAGAACGCGGGCGCCGTGAGCACCAGCCGCTCGAGCGAGGAGCGGCCGGTGGCGGGGTCGATGGTCGAGAGTTCGACCGAGTCGTAGAAATTGATCGCGTCGCGCGCCGTGAGCACCAGGTTCTCGAGTGCCGGCGCGCCGGCCGAGGTGTCGCCGCGCAGCAGCCGGTCGAGGATGCCCTGGTTCAGCGTGAGCCCCGGCGGCAGGACCTGGCGAGCGGCGGCATCGGCCAGCGCGGCTTCGCTGCCGGCGTTGATGCCGCCCACCGACAGCACCAGGTTGCGCGTGCCGTAGCGGGCCGTGTCGCGCAGCTCGAAGCTCTGGTCGGTGGAGGCCGCGATGGTGCCTTCGGAATAGAGCTGCGTGACGCCGCGGCACAACGGGGCGCTGTTGCATGCGCCGATGTCGATGCGGCCCGGGCCGTTGTCGCTGGCGCCGCTGAAGGCCGGCGCCAGCAGGTCGAGCCAGCCGTTGGACACGGCCACCACGCTGAAGATGCCAGGCGCGAAGACGAAGCCGTCCCGCGAGTCCCAGGCCGCCTTGCCGCGGCCCAGCGTGTTGATGCCGGCGCCCTGCTCCACCACGATGCTGCCGGTCTTCACGTTGGTGACGAGGTACACCTCGCCGGCCTTGAGCACCGCGCCCTCGCGCAGCACGATGCTGCCGGCCGCGTAGTTGAAGCCCGCGATGTTGGCGCGCTGCGAACTGCCGGTGTAGTCCACGTAGGTGACGCTCGGCAGGCCGCCGATGCCCAGCCGAGGCGCGGCGATGGCATTGAGCGCGCTGGCGGCCACCGACACGCCCTTGAAGCCCGGCGTGGGCGAGGCGCCGTCGCCCAGCACTTCGATGCTGCCACTGAAGCGGCCGTCCACCAGCGCGCTGCCGCCGTAGCTGCCCGCCGCGGCGGAGAAGTCGGCCAGTCCGGCAAAGCTCAGCGCCGGCGTGCTGCCGGCGGGGTGCAGCGCGCCGCCGCGCGTGGGCAGCGCCAGGTCGAAGCGCAGCATCTTCGCGTCGCGCTCCAGCAGCGGCCGGGGCACGCCGTTGCGCTCTGCCTGCGCGATGGCGAAGTCGGCATAGCTGGTCTCGTTGTACTGCGAGTAGCTGCGCAGCACGTCGGCCGGTGTCAGGAACACCTGCGTCGGCAGCGCATTGCGGATGCCGGTGTTGACCACGCCGAGCTGCGCGTCGGCGGCATAGGAGCCGTTGCGCATCGCGATCGTAGTGTTCGAAGGCGGCAGGCCGGGCGCCAGGCCGTTGAGCTCGACGCGGAAGGCGCCGGGCAGCAGCGCGAAGGTCGAGGGCAGCAGCGTGTAGGTGCCTGGCGGCAACCCGGGCACGCCCGCGCCGATGGTGATCTGGCGGCCCAGCGCCGGGTCGCCGGCGCCGTGCTCGTTGACCAGCGGCGCATAGCCCGCCTGCGTGCCGGGCACGATGGCGTACACCGGGTTGGTGGCCAGCCCGGGCAGCGTGAAGGTGCCGCGCGCGATGGTCTGCACCAGCGGATTCAGCCGCGCGTCGGTCGAGCCGCCGCGCCCGCCCAGGAAGGCGGTACCCGTGAGTTCGCCGCCGCCCGAGAGATCGAGCACCGCGCCTTCGCGCACGTTCACCGCGTGCGCCGCCAACGTGATCACGGGGTCGTTGCCCACGCCCTTGAACACCACGTCCTTGCCGTCCTGCAGGTAGCTCAGGCCGTCGAGCGTGCCGCCGTACGGCATCGCGAGGCCCTTGGCGCTGACCGAGGTGACGCTGCCGGGCAGCAGGTTGACTTCGCCCGTGGGCCACTGTGCCCCGCTCGCGCCCAGCGTGATTTCGCCCAGCGGCGCGCGCACCACGCCGCCCTGGTTCACCACGGCCGAGGCGAAGCTCAGCTTGCCGAATGCCGAATAGGGCTGCGCCGGCAGCGGCGCCGAGGGATCGATGCGCTCGATGTTCAGGCTGCGCGCCGGATCGAACTCGCGATTCAAGGTGCCGTACTGGTCGACGACACCCCGCTCGCCCACCGTGAAGGCACCGCTGTCGTTCATCGCGGGGTAGATCTGCGAGGCGGCGAGCGTCAGGCTGCCGGGTGTGTAGAACTGCATCGCCTGCGACAGGCGCAGGTCGCCGCCCGAACGCATCGTGATCTGCCCGAAAGCCAGGCGCTCCACCTTCAGCGGATCGCCCGCGTTCTGCACGATGGAGCCGCGCGTGCCGGTGTTCACCAGCCCCGCGATGTCGATCAGCTGCGCATCGAGTTGCAAGTGCGCGCCGTCGTCCACGAGCGGCAGGCCGAGCGTGCCGCCGCCGCTGCCGCCGTTCTTCGAGCCCCGCACCGGGTTCGGCATGATGTAGTTGTCGTCCTGCAGCCGGGTGGTGCCCGCCACCCGGATGTAGGGCGCCGCGAGCCTGACCTGCGCCGCCGGCGCTGCGTTCAACGCCAAGCCGAATGCGCTGGCCGTGAGACCCAGGCTCTGGCCCATGCGCAGGTCGACATTGCCGTCGAAGCTCACCAGGCCGTTGGCCAGCAGCGAAAGATTGTCGAAGCCGCCCTGCGCGATGCGGTCCACGCCGATGCGCGCGCGGCCGTAGGCCAGTGCGTCTTCGCGGTTGCCGACCTTCAGGTCCGCCGAAAGGCCGCTGTCGCCCTGCACCTGCGCCAGCACCAGTTCGCGCGGCACGCGCACCGCGTCGTCGACGTTGATGCCCTTCAGGCTGAGCTTGTCGACCACGCCGTAATTGGGGGTTTCCAGCGCGAGCGCGAGCGTGCCGCCGGCCGCGCCCGCGCCGCCCGCCGCCGCGCGCATGCTGCCGTCGAGAAAAAGGCCGCGATAGGAAGCCAGCGAGATCACGCCGCCGTCGCCGGCCACTTCAACCGTGCCGCGTCCGGGCAGGTCGAGCCGCGCGGCGGCGCCGGAGGCTTCGAGCCGCGCGCCCGGGCGCACGACCACGAAGGCGTCGGCCGGGTTCACCATGCCCGCATTGGCGCTGTAGGCCGCGCCGATCTCGATGCTGCCGCCGTCGCCCACATGGCCGTACACGCGGCCCTGCGAATCGATGGCGGTGTCGGCGCGGCCCGCCACGTCGAGCACCGCCTTGCTGCCGATCCAGATCGAGGTGGCGTCGGGCGTGCCGTTCGCGCGGTCGGCGTCGTTGCCGGTGCCGAAGCTGCCCGGCAGCAGGCCGATGCGACCGCTCCAGGCGTTGAGCGTGCCGTCGACGGTGATCTGCGCATTACCGGTGAGCGTGAGCGAGCGGCCGGGGTCGACCGAGAGCGTCGCGCCCTCGCCCACCACCACCGGCGCCTGCCGGTAAACCGAGCCTGCGCCGAGCGCGAGGTCGGCGCCGGCGCGCTGCGTGAGCACGCCCTTGAGCGGTGCCTCCTGCCACAGCGGCGGCAGCCAGCGCTGCAGCACGGCCGACGGATCGGCGCCGGTGGACGTGGCGCGCGCCGCGGCCATGTCCGCGCGCAGCAGCGGCATCGTGACGTCGATGTTCGCGCCGTTGGCCACCTGCACGCCCTGCTGCGCGCTCACCGAATAGCGCGAGAAGCCGCTCTGGAACACGCTGTTGTCCAGCACCAGCAGCGGCTTGACCGCCACGCTGGCGGGGAGGCGGTTGCCGGCCAGCAGCAGCGAGCCCTCGGCCAGCAGCACGTCGTGCGCGAACGGCGTGCCCGCGGCCACCGTGGCCGTGTAGTCGGCCACGGGCATGCCCTTGGGGAACGCCGCCGCGGGCACCACGTAGCCCGGCGCCATCGTGCCGGTGATGTTGACCAGCTCCGTGCCCGCCGGCACCGTGGAGCCGTTCATGTACACGCTGCCGGCCTTGCTGTAGACGAACACGTACTCCCACGGTACCGACGGCGCGGGCACTACCCACGCGGCCGGCAGCGTGTAGGGCCGCGTGGCGCTGAACACCGGCATGATCTTCATCGCCTCGCCCGGCGCGACGACGTTGGTGACGTAGCTGAAGTCCTGCGGCAGCACCGTGCCGGCGGGAATGGTGAAGGCTTCGGCCAGCGTCAGGTGCACCGGCACCGATTCGCCGGCCTGCAAGAGCCCCGGGTTAGCCAGCAGCCCGCCGCCCAGGGCCACGCCAATGCCCGTGTCGATGGTCAGCGTGCCGCCGCCCTTGACGCCGTGGCCGCGCAGCTCGCCTTCGAGCAGCAAGGCGCCCGCGCCCAGGCCCGTCACGTCGCTCTGGTTCGAGCGCAGCGTGATGTCGCCGCCGCGCCCGCCCTGCAGGGTGCCGTCGGCCATCAGGGCCGCGCCCGACGAGGTGTCGATCAGCGTGCCGCCGTGCAGGCGCACGTCGCCGGAGCTGCCGATGGTCACGCTGCCGCCGTTCATGTACGGCAGGCCGCCGATGTCGCCGGGGTTGTTGCGCAGGTTGGTCCACAGGCCGCGCGTGTCGAGCACCACGCCGGCGGCTACGTCCACGCGCCGTGTGTAGCCCTCGGGCGGCGTGGCGGCGATCGGTTGTTCTGCCCAGCTGGTGTTGCTGCCGGGCAGCAGCCGGCCGACCATGTCGCCCAGCACGATGCTGCCGCCGCGCGCGCTGAGGTTGGCGTTGACGTCCACCTGCGTCGCGTGCAGCGCGATGCGTCCGCCGTTGCCGACCGCCACGTCGGCGTCGACCGTGATGCCGCCCTTCGCATAGGCGGTGAAGCCGCCCAGGTGCAGGCCGTTGAGCCAGCCGGCGTCGATCCGCAGCCTGCCCTGGCGGTCTTCGGGCATCGCGTCTTCGAGCCTCAGGTCTTGCGCGATGCGCTGCACCGCGCCGATGTCGATGCGTTCGAGCTGCGCGCCCGGGTTGTCGCGCAGCAGGCCGGTGTCGGGGTTGAACACCGGCTGGAGCTGGCCGATGACCAGGCGGCCCGCGCGCGGCGCCGCCGTCTGCGATTGCCGGTAGCCGTCGAGCGCCGCGTCGGGCGCGTTGCGCTGGCGGTCGCCCTGGAACACGGTGGCCTCGATGTCGCCTTCGAGTACGGCCGACTTGGTGCCCACGATCACCCGGCCGGCGTCGCGGCCCATGGTGTAGCCGTTTTCCAGGCGCTCGCGCGCGCCGATCAGCGGGTTGTAGAAATACTCGGTGGTGTTCTTGCCCCAGCGCTCGTGCGGGTTCTCGAAGCCGCGGTACACGCCGCTGTAGAGCATGTCGCCCGGGGCCGTCGCCAGGTTGTAGAGCCGCCCGTCCTTGCCGACCAGCCAGCTTTGCTTGAGCATGCCGGTCTGCACGTCGATGGTGCCGCCCGACACGTTGATGGCCGAGCCCGCCTGCGTCACCACCTCGCCGCCGCCGAAGGCCACCGTGCCGCCCGACGCGGCCCATTCGCCGATGCCGTGGCCGCCGGTGCTCAGGTAGCCGCCCACTTCCAGAAGGCCGCCGCCGGTGTACCAGCGGTCGGTGGCATAGCCGTTGGTGCCGGCAGGTACGCGCACCAGGTAGCGGCGGTCGATCCAGAGGTTGGCGTTGTTCAGGTTCTTGCTGTCGCGGTTGCCCGGCGCGTCGCGCTGCTCGTTGCCCTGGACATTGATCTCGATGTTGTTCGAGGCCATGGCCACGCTCACGCCGACCGCGCCCGCCACGTCGATGGATGCACGGTCCGCCACCTGGATGCGGCGCACCGCGTTCACGTTGACCTGCCCGCCGGTGGCCAGCGTCATCGAGTCCGCCTGGAACTCGACGTTGCCGCTGGACGCGATCTGCACCAGCGATTGGTCGCGCCGGTTGTAGGCGCCGTCCGAAACAAGGGCCGAGTCCTTGATGAGCGCGTCGCGCTGCACGTCGAGCGCGGTGGCGCTGCTGCTGTCCAGCAGCACGGCGTTGACGCTGCCCGGGGCCAGCGTGACGCGCGCGTCGGCGCTGCCGCCCGCGTTCAGGTGCAGGGTGCCGCGGGTGTTGACGCTGGTGCTCGACAGCAGCACGCCCGACTGCTCGACCGTGTGGCCGGTCAGCGTGATGTCGCCGGTGAGCGCCTGGATCAGGCCCGCGTTGGACACGCGCCCGGCCGTGCTGTCGGCCACGCGCGCCGGCGTGACCTCGTTGCCGCGCGTGCTCGACTGCTGGTTGCTGTCGGTGCCCAGGCCCTTGCGGATGACGAAGCTGTCGCCGGCGGCCAGCGTGGTCTGCCCGCCCGGCGTGACGATGGTGCCCCGGTTGTGCGTCTCGCGCCCGGCCAGCAGCACATAGCCGCCGCCCTCGGTCACCGACTGCGGCGCGCGCGTGGCGATGCGCGCGCCGGCCTCCACCACCACGTCGCCGGTGGCCTTGCCGTTCGACGAGGCCGAGGCGGTCACGTTCAGGTCGTTGGCCAGCGTGGGCACGAAGCCCGAGCCCAGCGCCTGGCTGTAGATGCCGCGCTTGAACTGCGCGTCGGTCATGCCCACGGCCGAGGCCACCAGGTTGCGCGTGTCGACCTGGCTGCTGCCGCTGAACACGATGCCGTTGCGGTTGACCACCATCACCGTGCCGTCGGCCTGGATCTGGCCCCGGATCTGCGAGGGCTTGGCGGCCGGGTCGTTCACCCGGTTGAGCACCGCCCAGCTCGGCTGCTGCTCGAACTTCAGCGTGGTGTTCTTGCCGACGTTGAAGGTCTCCCAGTTGAGGATGGCCTGCGCATCGGTCTGCGTGACCGTCACCTGCGTGCGGCCGCCGGCCTGCGTCTGCACCGGCGCGTTGGCGTTAGCCCAGCCCGCGGTGAGGCTAGCGGTGTCGACCTTGAGTCCGCCTTCGGCCAAGCCGTCGGGCACGCCCTGGCCGCCCTCCAGCGCCGCGCGCCGAGCCGCCTCCTGCGCGGCCTGCTGCGCCGCGATGCCGCGCGCCGCGATGTTCAGGTTGCCGATGGAGCGCTGCAGTTGCTCGTTCGCGCGCTGCTGCTGCGCCTGCGGGCTGGTGAGCATCGACGCGGGCATGCCGTTGGGCAGCCGGCCGGTGGCCAGGGCGGTGCCCTGCGCCATGTTCTTCTGCGCCATCCACGCGCTGCTGAAGGCCTGTTGCGCCTGCGCGCTCTGCGCGGTGGCGCCGGCGGCCAGCATCAGCGCGATCGCATGGACCAGCGGCGTGAGCCGGGCCTGCGGGAAGAAGAAGGACGAAGAAGAATCCGGATTGCGCCGGGACACCGTGCTGCTGCGTTGCATGCGGACTTCCATGGGTTCGTGTTTCATTGCTCGAATCGATGCCACGAAGCACGCACCCGGAAGGTGGACGGCCCGTGGTCTACCGAGCTATGACAGCGAAGGCGCTGCGCGACTGCACCATGTCACGAAATCTTCATGAAGCGGCTTTGCGGGCCGCTCAGGCCTTGGCCATGCCCAGCAGCACGATGCCGCCGGGCAGCTGCGTGAGCTGTGCGCCGTACACGTCGCGCACGAGCATGGCCACGTCGTCGAGCCGGTCGATGGAAAAGCTCGCCTGCACCTTGCTGCGCCCGAGCGCCTCGCTGGTCAGCACCAGCCGGCCGTGGCGGTAGCGGTTGACCTCGGCCACCACTTCCGACAGCGGCACCTGGTTGAACACCAGTTGGCGGCGCCGCCATGCGCTCACCGGCCCGGTGTCGACCGCGGCCACCGCGCCGAGCCCCGCAGCGCCATAGCGCAGCTGGCGCCCTTCGTCGAGCCGCACCTGCTGCGCGCCGCGCGCCACCTCGACCTGGCCCGCGAGGCAGGTCACGCACACTTCGCCGTCGAGGTTGCGGATGTTGAAGCGCGCGCGCACCGCAGACACGGTGCCGCCCGCCGCGGCCACGGTGACGCGCGCGACGGCCGATGCTTCGGTGACCACCTCGGCCTCGCCTGCCAGCAGCTCGATGCTCTCGCCGCCTTCCCCCCTGCGCTGCAGGTTGACGCGCGTCTGCGTGTTCATCTGCAACACCGCGCCGTCGGCCATGGCCACCTCGCGCTGCTCGCCGGTGGCGGTGCGGTAGTCGGCGCCCCACTCCGTGACCGAAGCCCACAGCCCCAGCGGCGGCGACACCGCCAGGTAGGCGACCGACGCCGCGACCGCGCCGCCCAGCAGCGCGCGCCGCCCCGCGACCGGCATGCGCCGGCGCGCCTCGCGCTCGGCCTGCTGCCGCACGCGCAGCGCGGCCGGCGCCATTGCCTGCCAGACCTCGCGGGCGCGCACGAAGGCGTCGGCATGGGCGCGGCTTTGCGCGCACCAGCGCCGGAAAGCGAGCGCATCGTCTTCGGTGGCCTGTTGCGAGCCGAGCCGCACCACCCAGGCCTGTGCTTCGCGTTGCATGGTCTTCATCGCTTCGGTTTCCCCGGATTCTTCAGCTGCCATCACGCTTAGACTGTTTTCCCGCGCCGGGACCGAAGCGCTGGATGAAATCACGCCCCAGTCGCTCGCAGCAGTGCTCCAGGCCGGCGCGCAATTCTTTTTCGACGGTGCGCGCCGACACGCCGTAGCGCGCGGCGATGTCCTTGTGCGGCATCTCGTCCACGCGCGCCGCCAGCACGATGGCGCGGCGGCGGCGCGGCAGCTCGGCCAGTGCGCGCTCCAGCGCCTCCAGCTCGTTGCGGGCCTCGGCGCCGCGCGCGGGGTCGGCCATTTCGTCGGCCATGTCGTAGAGCTCCTCGACCTCGCCCACGCTCAGCAGGCGCGAGTTGCTCTTGCGCTGGTCTTCCGCCACGTTGAGCGCGATGCGGAACAGGTAGGCCGACGGGTAGCGCACCGCGCTGCGCACGTTGGTGTTTTCCACGCGCAGATAAGCCTCCTGCAGCGCGTCATTGGCCAAATCTTCGGAGCCGAGCCGAATCTGCAGATGCTTCCTGAACTGGGCGTAGCGCGCGAGGAACAGCGCGCGCAGCGCGGCCTTGATCGAGTCCGGCATGCGTGCCTTGCCTCAGCCGGCCGCGCGGACGCGGTACGGCCGGCAGTCGCGCGCGGGGTCGGCGCGCGGCGTCAGCAGGATGGTGATGGGCTGCGCCATGCCGGGCGGCGGCGGCGCGTCCAACTCGAGCGCGCGCAAGCTCGCGAGCACCGTGGCGTCGCGCGCGCCCTGGCCGCTGCCCTCGAGCAGCCGAGTGCCGCTCACGAGGCCGGCGGGGTCGATCCAAAGCTGGATGCCGAGCCGGTAACGGCCGAAGGTGTCGGGCTGCACGGTGCACAGCACACGGGTGATGGACGACTGCAGCACGGCGGCATAGCCGGCCTGGATGCGCAGCGCTTCCACCGCTTCGGCCTGCGCCTTCGCGGAGCGCGCGCTGCCTGCGTCCTCCGCCGCCGATTCGGCCGACAGCGGCACGAGCGTGAATGCATTGGTCGCGGTGTAGCGCGCGGCGAGGCCGGTGCCCATCAGCATTTGCTGCAGCGCGTCGCGTGGTGCGTAGTCGCCCTGCACCGCGGCGGCCTCGCGGCCGGCCGTGAGACTGCTCGCGACCAGCACCGAATAACCCGTGACGCGGCCGAACACCGCAAGCGACATCTCCAGCGGCTGCACCGGCAGATCGAAGCGCAGCAGTTCCGCGCCGCCGTCTTCGGCCGAGGTCGTGGCCGCGTGGGCCGCGCCGATCCACAGCGCCATGACAAGACACCAGGACAGTGTCAGGGCACCGCCCGATGCGGAAGTACGAGTCATGTGGCGGGGAGTCGGCAACGAAGGGATCTGTTGGGAGTGCGGCCGCGTGTGTCTTGTCGATTGCGGCCTGTCTGGCGTGCGGGCGAGCCTATCCGGCGCGCATGACCGATATGTGACGTTTGGTTTGCGCGGCCTTGCGCGAAACGTAGTGTGTGGCGTTCCCGCGCCGGATACAGAGGCATACGCAATGCACCCCGACGAGGGCGAACGCGCCGAAGAATGGGCCTCGCTCATCGAGCACCCATCACTCTTTCAAGAAGGAATCACCATCATGCGACTGCGCTCTCCCGCCACCTTCTTCGCTGTAGCCATCGCGGCATCAGCGGCAGCCCTGACGCTGACTTTCGCGGCACCGCCGCTGGGCGGCGACATTCCCGCCGCGCAGGCCCAGCCTGCCCCCGACTTCCAGAACATCGACACCTGGCTCAACTCCCAGCCGCTCAAGCTCGAGGAGTTGCGCGGCAAGGTCGTGCTGGTCGACTTCTGGACCTACACCTGCATCAACTGCCTCAACCACCTGCCCTACGTGAAAGACTGGAACGCGAAGTACAAGGACAAGGGCCTCGTCGTGGTGGGCGTGCACACGCCC
Source organism: Variovorax paradoxus (assembly GCF_022009635.1). NCBI lineage: Bacteria > Pseudomonadati > Pseudomonadota > Betaproteobacteria > Burkholderiales > Comamonadaceae > Variovorax > Variovorax paradoxus. The sequence goes on along the minus strand of NZ_CP091716.1, from coordinate 3,174,504 downwards.
GAGTTCGCCTACGAAAAGTCGACCAAGAACGTGAAGGACGCGATCCAGCGCCTGCAGATCACCCATGCCGTGGCGCAGGACAACAGCTACGGCACCTGGAAGGCCTTCAAGAACCAGTACTGGCCCGCCGTGTACCTGATCGACAAGCAGGGAAAGATCGTCTACTCGCACTTCGGCGAGGGCAGCTATGGCGCCACGGAGAAGAAGATCCAGGCGTTGCTGGCCGAGCCTTTGCCTGTGGGGTCTTGATGCTGGCTGCTTCAGGGCATTTGTTGATCAGCCGAGCACCGGCAGGGTGCCCTGTGCACGCGCCCCGAACACAGCATCAAGAAAACCAAACCCGGAACAATGGCAATGAAGAAACTCTGGCTAGCCCTGCTCTTCCTCTCAGGCGGCATCGCGCACGAAATACGCAACCCGGTGAGCTGCCAATGCATCACCGCCAGGCAGTCGGACGGCCTGCGCCCACGCAAGCCGTCGTAGCGAGGCCGCCCTACTTCGCAGGATGGTCGCGCCGATAGAGCTCCCACTCCTCGATCTGCGTGCCATCCGGCAACTGGCAAACCCCGTACTGCCCCTTGTCGTTCGACCTCATGAGCGTCTTGCCCCCTAGGCTCTGACAATAGACCGAGGCCGGATTCGCCATGCCGACCCGCGGTGGCGGCGCAGGCTGTGCGCATGCGGTGATCAGCAGAACACTCAACGGCAGGAATAGAGCTTTGATCATTCCGAAAGTGTAGACCCGCGTCCCCCGCGTCAGTCCACCGGCTCGACCGACGCCGCCAGCACATAGCCCTCGCTGCGCACCGTCTTGATGTAGCGCGGCTCCCGCGCATCGTCCCGCAACCGCTGGCGCAACCGGCTCACCAGCAGGTCGATGGATCGCTCGAACAACTCCGCCTCGCGCCCCTGCGTCAGGCTCAGCAGCTGGTCACGGCTCAACACCTTCTGCGGATGATCTAGAAACACGCGCAGCAGCCGGTATTCGGCGCCGCTCAGCGCCACCATCACCCCGCTGTCGTCCAGCAAGTGACGCGCGGTCGTGTCCACCTGCCACTCGCCGAACGCCAGCTTCGACGCCGCTTCGGTAGAGCGCATGTTCGGCGGCAGCATGCGCGTGCGGCGCAGCACCGACCGGATGCGCGCCAGCAGCTCGCGCGCCGAGAAAGGCTTGGCCAGATAGTCGTCGGCGCCCATCTCCAGGCCCAGGATGCGGTCGGCCTCCTCGCTGCGCGCGGTGAGCATCAGGATCGGCGTGGCCTTGTACTTGCCGGTGCGCAGGTCGCGGCACAGCGTGAGGCCGTCTTCGCCCGGCAGCATCAGGTCCAGGATGATCAGGTCGAACGGCCCCGACTCCTCCAGCGCCGCGCGCATGTGCCGGCCCGTGGGCACGGCCGCCACGCGAAGGCCGTTCTTCACGAGATAGGTTGTGAGCAGTTCGCGGATTTCCCGGTCGTCGTCGACGATGAGGATGTGGTCGGAAGTCTTGGCGTTCATGGCGGTGCGATGGTGCAGCCCAGAAGATCGGGCAGCCCGCAATGTAGCCCGGCCGCGCCGCCGGGCCGGCGGCTTTGTATGCCTGTGTATCCGGCAGGCCGGCGCGCCACACTACGTTGCGCCGGAGGGCATCAGCCGCGCGCCGAAGCCAGCCTCCACACCGCGTCGGCAAACACCTGCGGCGTTTCCTGCGGCACGTTATGTCCGGCGTTCACCACCAGGTGGGTGCGCGGGCCGGTGAACTTGGCGGCATAGGCGGTGCCGTCGGTAGCGGGCACCACGCCGTCGGAGTCGCCGTCCATGGTGATCGTGGGCACCTTGATGCTGGGGAAGGCGGCCAGGCGCTTTTCATACGCTTCGTATTGCGGAAATCCATCGGCCAGGCCCAGCCGCCAGCGGTAGTTGTGGATGACGATCTGCACGTAGTCGGGGTTGTCGAACGACGCCGCTGTGCGCTCGAAGGTGGCGTCGTCGTAGGCCCACTTGGGCGAGTTCGTGCTCCACAGAATGCGGGCGATGTCGCGCCGGTTCGCCTCCAGCCCGAGGCGGCCGCGCTCGGTCGCGAAGTAGTACTGGTACCACCAGCCCAGTTCCACCTTGGCGGGCAGCGGCTTCTGGTTGCCGGGCCGGTTGGTCATGATGTAGCCATTGACCGACAGCAGCCCGATGCAGCGCTCGGGCCACAACGCCGCCATGATGCAGCCGGTGCGCGCGCCCCAGTCATAGCCCACGATCACCGCACGGTCGATGCCCAGCGCGTCGAGCAGCGCGATCTGGTCGAGCGCCACCGCCGCCTGCTGCGCCGAGCGCGGATTGGCGCTGTCGAGAAAGCGCGTGCTGCCGTGCCCGCGCAAGTGCGGCACGATCACGCGGCAGCCCCGGGCCGCGAGCAGCGGCGCGACATCGGCATAGCTGTGGATGTCGTAGGGGTAGCCGTGCAGCAGCAGCACCGGAATGCCGTCGGCGGGACCGGCTTCGTAATAGCCCACGTCGAGCTCGCCGGCCTTGATCTGGCGGATCGGCTCCAGCTTGCGCGTCGTGCCGGCGCTGGCGCCGATGCCGGCTGCCTGGGCGCTGCCCATGAAGGCCAGTTGCACGGCGGCAAGGCTGGCGGCGGCGCCGCCGAGCAGGTGGCGGCGCTGGCGATTGATGGGTTGTGCGGTCATGTGCGTTCCTTCTTTCGTTCAATGAGTGGCGATGGAACGATTGAACCGGGCGGATGTATGCGGCATGTGTCGTGCAACAGGGGTTCTTGTATGCCCGTGTATGCCCGCGACGCGGGATACAGGGGCATACAAAGCCGCCGCGCGAAGCGGCCAACCCGCAACGCAGGTAATGTTCCATGTCCCGCCCCCCGGCCGTACACACTGCAATACAAAGAAGCGACAACCGGCCCCGCCCCGGACCTATAAACCAGCCCATGCCCAACACCGCCAGCCTCCCCGCGCCCGCCATCGGCCTGCGCCGGCTCACGCCCCGATCGCTCTTTTCCCGCGTGACGCTGATCATCGTCATCGGCCTTGCGATCGCGCAGCTGCTCACCTTCGCCGCCATCCGCTACGAACGCGGCATGGCGCTGCGCGAGCTGATGATGATCGGCATCGAGCGCGACATCGCGAGCTCGGTCGCCATCCTCGACCGGCTGCCGGCGGCCGAGCGCGAGAGCTGGCTCGCGCGGCTGGAGCGGCGCAACTACCGCTTCGTGCTGGGCGGCAGCGCCGAGGGCACGCCGCCCGACACTGCCATGTCGCGGCAGTTCGCCAAGGCCATCGTCGACGCGATGCGGCCGTTCCAGATCGTCAAGGTCGGCCAGGTGAGTTCGCCGCGCGAGGGCCTGCAGATCGAGGTGCGGCTGTCGGACGGCTCCACGCTGGTGGTGCATGCGCGCCGGGTCGACATGCCGGTGTCCAGCTGGGTGATGTGGCTGCTTTGGATACAGCTGCTCGTGCTGGCCGTGTGCGCCTGGTACGCAGTGCGGCTGGTGACGCGCCCGCTCGCGCAGCTGGCGGACGCGGCCGACGAACTCGGCCCCGACCTCAAGGGCCAGCAACTCTCGGAAGACGGCCCGACCGAAGTGGCGCACGCCGCACGCGCCTTCAACGCGATGCAAAAGCGCATTGCCGGCTACATGGCCGAGCGCGTGGAGATCCTCGCGGCCATCTCGCACGACCTGCAGACGCCCATCACCCGCATGCGGCTGCGCACCGACCTGATGGACAACGAACAGGACCGCGGCAAATTCCGCCAGGATCTGGACGCGATGAACGCGCTGGTGCGCGAGGGCGTGACCTATGCGCGCACCTTGCACGGCGCCACCGAGCCGCCCTGCCGCATCGACGCCGACGCGCTGTTCGAGAGCATGCTCGCCGACTACGAAGACTCGGGCGAGCGCGTGCTGCTCGAAGGCCGCGCGGGCGCCCCCATCGTGACGCGGCCGAACGCGCTGCGCCGCATCCTCACGAACCTGATCGACAACGCGCTGAAGTTCGGCACCGACGTCCGCCTGCAGGTGCGCATCGACGGCGACCGGCTGGCGCTGCTGGTGGTCGACAACGGGCCGGGCATTCCGCCGGACGATCTGGAGAACGTGCTCAAGCCCTTCTACCGCGTCGAGAACTCGCGCAACCGCAGCACCGGCGGCACCGGGCTGGGCCTGGCGATCGCGCATCAGCTCGCGATGGCGATGGGTGCCGAGCTCACGCTGCGCAACCGCGACGAAGGCGGACTCGAGGCCCGGCTGACCATGTACACGCGGGCTGCATTGCCGGGCTGACCGCCTCCCCACCACACCGTCCTTCCTGAACCAGCGGCTCGCACGGCGAGGCCGCGCAGGCATCGCTCGCTCTTTTTTTCTTCAATCACCGTTCGGAGAACCGACCATGCTCCTTCTCATCGTTGCCTACCTGGGTGGTGTGCTCACCATCCTGAGCCCGTGCATCCTGCCGGTGCTGCCCTTCGTCTTCGCGAGTGCCGGCCGGCCGTTCCGCTCTCATGGACTGCCCCTGCTGCTGGGCATGGCACTGGCCTTCGCCGCGGTCGCCACGCTGGCGGCCGTGGGCGGCGGCTGGGTGGTGGCGGCGAACCAGTACGGGCGCTACGCGGCCATCGCGATGCTCGCGCTCTTCGGCCTCGCGCTGCTGGTGCCATCGCTGGCGCAGCGCATGAGCCGCCCGCTGGTGGCGCTGGGCCTTCGGCTGGCGAGCCCTGGCGGCTCGCAGTCTTCGGTGTTCGCGCCGCTGCTGCTGGGCGTGGGCACGGGGCTGCTGTGGGCGCCGTGCGCGGGGCCGATCCTCGGCCTGATCCTCACGGGAGCGGCGCTCAACGGCGCGAGCATCGGCACCTCCCTGCTGCTGCTGGCCTACGCGGTGGGCGCCTGCACCTCGCTGGCGGCGGCGCTCCTGTTCGGCGGGCGGCTGTTCGCGATGCTGAAGGGATCGCTTCGCACCGGCGAATGGGTGCGGCGCGGTGCCGGCGTGGCGGTGCTCGCGGGCGTGGGCGCCATCGCCTCGGGGCTGGACACGGGGCTGCTGAGCCAGCTGTCCTTCGGCACCACCTCGGCGCTGGAGAAGGCGCTCGTGGAGAAGGTCGGCACGAACATGCCGAGCGCGCCGCGGGCATCGTTCGACCGCAGCGGCCTGATGCTCGCATCGACAGCCGCGCCTCGCCCCGCGCTGGCACTGCGCGACGAAGGCGCGATTGCGCCGCTCGCGGGCGCCACCGAGTGGATCAACTCGCCGCCGCTCACCGCCGAGAGCCTGCGCGGCAAGGTGGTGCTGGTCGATTTCTGGACCTACTCGTGCATCAACTGCCTGCGCACCCTGCCCTACGTCCGCGCCTGGGCCGACAAGTACAAAGACGCCGGACTGGTCGTGCTCGGCGTGCATGCGCCGGAGTTCGCGTTCGAGAAGCTGCCTGCCAACGTGCGCAAGGCGACGAAGGACCTGGGCATCGGCTTTCCCGTGGCGGTGGACAGCAACTACGCCATCTGGCGCGCGTTCGGCAACCAGTACTGGCCGGCGCTGTATTTCGTCGATGCGCAGGGGCGCATCCGCCATCACCAGTTCGGCGAAGGCGGCTACGAGAAGTCGGAGCAGGTCATCCAGCAGTTGCTGGCTGAGGCGGGGCGCGGCGCAGCGGCCGGCCCGCTGGTGTCGCCCGAAGGCCAGGGCACGCAGGCGGCGGCCGGCGCGTCGCCTGCCCTCTCGGGCGAGACCTACCTGGGCTACGAGCGCGCGAGCAATTTCGCGTCGCCCGGCGGCATCGCGAGCGACCGTGCCCGCGTGTACCAGGCGCCTTCTTCGCTGCGCGAGAACCGCTGGGCGCTTTCCGGCGAATGGACCGTGGGCGCCGAACGCGCTGTGCTGGGCAAGGCGCAGGGGCGCATCGCCTACCGCTTCCACGCGCGCGACCTGCACCTGGTGCTGGGCCCGTCGGCCGACGGCACGCCGGTGCGCTTTCGCGTGCGGATCGACGGCAAGCCGCCGCTCGCGGACCACGGCACCGACACCGACGCGCAGGGCGACGGCACCATCGATACGCAGCGTCTCTACCAGCTCGTGCGCCAGTCGGCGAACGGCGCGGACCGGCTGTTCGAGATCGAGTTCCTCGACGCGGGCGCGCAGGCCTACGTCTTCACCTTCGGCTGAATGTCCGGCCCGCGTCTTTACGATGACTTGTGCTGTGCCTAGACTGACCGGTTCGCCGCCGCTGCGGCAGGCGACCAGAACGAATCTTGGAGGTGCGAGGATGCGCGAGTTCTTGATGTATGGCGTCGCCGTCCTGGCGGCATGCGGCTTCGGCGGTGCGGCAGCGACCGAGCCGGCGCAACAGTCGCCGGCGGCGGGCGCCGACAGTTGCGTGGAGGTGGTGGTCAACGGTGAACGCACACCCTCCTATTCCTGCCTGACACAGAAGCTGCAGCCCACGGCGCCGCCGCGCGGCCCCGATGGCGCCCAGCCGGGCCTGGCCTCGGAGGCCATCACGCAAAGGCCGTCCAATCAGCTGGGCCTGTTCAACCAGGCGGCAACCAGCAATCGCATGGGCAACACCTTCGGCACCTCGGTCTACCCGCAGCGTCCGCCGCCGGTGGTGCCTTCTTCGCCGCTGATTCCGCGCCCCTGAAAAACGGCCCGCTCAGGGCCGCCCGGACTTGCCGGCCCGGCTGGGCGACCCGCGCGGCGTTTCGAACATGTCGGGCGCGAACATCGGGCTGGCCTGGTGCGGCGCGATGTGCGAGAGGTTCTCTTCCAATGGCAGCAGGCCGCCGAAATCGGTGGCCGCGAAATCGGCGTCCACATGCACGCCGTGCTCGTCGCGCCGAACGAGGCCGCGGCTCTCCAGGTCGCGCATGGTCTTGTTGACCACCTCGCGCGAAAGGCCCGAGTAAGAGGCGATCACCGACTGGGTGATGCGCTTGTCGTAGCCGCCGGTCACGGCCGGGGCCAGCTGCGTCAGCTGGTGCAGCACGCGGCTCACCAGGTCTTCGGACGACAGCGCGGAAATGCGGCGCAGTTGCCCGCGAATGACCGACATGCGCTTCATGGCTAGGCCCAGCAGGCCGATGGCCACTTCGGGGTACAGCCCGCACAGCTTGCGCACGGCCGCCACGGGCACGAGGTAGACAGAAGACGGCAAGGCGGCGACGAGCGTCTGCATGGCCTGGTAGCGGTCTTCGCTGAATGAGGGGCTGAGAAAGAAATCGTCCTGGCGAATGAAGTCGGTGGTGACGTCGCCGCCGTCTTCGCGGCCGTGCGCGACCACGCGCAAGAGGCCGCCCGCCACGCAGTAGATGCGGTCCGTCCATTCGTCGGCGTTGAGCACGACGTCGTTGCGCCGGTACGAGCGCAACTCGCTGCACTGGACCAGGGCCGCGCGCTCGGCGGGCGGCACATTGGCTATGAGGGGATGCAGATACATGGTTGAAGGTGTTCCTGGCGAGAGGGCGAGCCGGGGACGATGCGGATCGTTCCGAAACCGGCGTACGGCATGCCCAACCCGGCACGGCCCCGCCCTTGGGGCCTGCGACGCCGGACCGCGCAAGCGGCCCGGGCGGACAAGAAGCCCCGGCGAAAGAGGTTTCGCCGGGGCTGGAGCGGCAACCCTTAGCGGGCCGACGCGATCGTCGACACGGCGGAGTTGCCCACCGCCGTGGCGGTGACCTGGTTACCCGCGGCGCGCAGCGTGCTGCCGCTGACCGCACCCGTCACACCCGCGCCGTAGCTCACACCAGTGGCCGTCGCGACGATGGCGCCGCTGTTGGTCTGGTAGTTGCCGATGGCAGCGGTCGGACGGCCGGTGGCCGGCGCAGTCACGGTCAGCGTGTTGGTCGCGCTGTTGCCGTACGCCTGTGCCGCCACGGTGTTGCCCGTGATGGCAGCGGTGCCGTTGGTCAGGCCAGGGGCGGTGCCCGTGCCCACGCCGTTCAGCGCGACCTGGTAGGTCCCCGTGGCGTTGGAGGTCACCGCACCCGTGTTGCCTTGGGTGTTCAGCACTGCGGCCGTGGCCTGCGTGCCAGCCGGCGTGCTGCCTGCCGTCGCCGCGGTCGAGGTGCCGTAGCTGCTGCCTGCCGCAACGTTCAGCGCGTTGGTGGCTGCGTTGCCGCGAGCCAGCGCCGTGGTGCTGTTGCCGTCGATCGTCACGCCGCTGTTCAGTGCCGCGGCCGTGGCCGGTGCGGTGCCGTTCAGCTGGAACGTGGCCGAGGTGGTGGCGTTGGACGTCACTGCCGCGGAGCTGTTCTGCGTGTTGACCAGGCCGGCGTTGGCACCTTGCAGCGCAGCGCCGTTCAGGGCCACGCTGTTGTCGGCGCGGTTGGCGGAAGCCTCGGCCGTGGTGCTGTTGCCGGTGACGGTCACGCTGCTGTTGACCAGGCCCGTGGTGGCGGCTGCAAACTGGTCCTGGTTGTACAGGCGCGTGCTTGCCGTGCTGGCGACGCTGGTCGTGGCAACCTGGTTGTTCTTCAACACATGGTCGCCGGTGGCGGTGGCCGAGGTCAGGTTGGCATTGACGGCGGCGCCGACGGGCGTCACGTTGGTGCCGCTGACGGCCAGTGTGTTGGTCACGTCGTTGATCACGCCGAGCGACACGTTCTTGTTGCCCGTGAGAGCAACCGACGAGTTCGACACAGCGCCCGGTGCGTACAGCTCGAGGGCCGAGCTGGCCGAGACGGCTGCCGCGCTACCCTGCTGCGACGACAGGGCCGTGATGGTCGCCACGCTGTTGCCGCTCAGGGCGACGCTGTTGGACGCCGTGTTGGCGACCGCGCTGCCGCGCTGGCTGTTGTTCGACACGCTCACGGTCGAGCCGGAGATGGCGGCGCCCGCGGTGGTGTCGACGGCATAGGTGCCGAACACGCTGGTCGTGAGACTTGCGCCTTCGTTCACTTGCTGCACGTTCGACAGCGCATGGTCGGCCTGCGCACCGGTACCGGCTGCCAGCGGCAGGTTGCCCGCCGTGGCCACGGTGTTGCCGCTGCCCGCAGCGATATTGCCGCCGGTGACGGACACGCTGTTGGTTGCGGTGTTGCCGGTGACCGCGCCATTGGCGGTGTTGCCGTTGACGCTCAGCTGCGAATTGGTGACCGCGCCGGCCACGGCGACAGTGACGCCGCCCTGGTTCGGAACGGCGGGAGAGCCGCCCGAAGCCGGAATGATCCCGGCGTACGTATTTCCGACTGGCGTGTTCAGCGCGTTATAGAGCGAACTGCTGATGGTCGTGCCCGACAGGTCCCGATGAAGTTCCAGCGAGGTGGGTGTCGTGCGTGTCCAGCCATTCGCCGCCAGGTACGCTGCTTGCGCCTCGCTCGTCACGGTGGTCGTGACCACCGAGCCGGAGGCCAGCAGGTACGTGTCCGTCCCAGCGTCGAACGTGCCGCTCAGAGTCCCCTTACCCTGATATTGGAACGGGACAGCCGGCGACGGTGCAACCGCGGCCGTTCCCGCCAGACCGATCAGCGCACTCACGTCGGCACTGGTGCTCTGCGCGTTCTGCAGCGCGCCGGAAGTGGCGATCGTGGTGCCGGCAAGAGTCAGGCCGTTGGTCGCGCTGTTGCTCGTGGCCGAAGCGCTGGAGCTGTTGCCATTCGATGCGACCGTGGAGCCCGTGACCGAGCCGCCGATGGACGTGCGCACCTGTGCGGCGGTCGGCGCGGCCGGGTTCGTGGTCATGTCACGCTGGGAGGCGATGACAGAACCCGAACCGGTCTGCACGTTCTGCACGCTGAACGAAGCGTCGGTGGTCAGCACCCCACCGTTCGACACGGCGCCCAGGCGGGCGGCGGCGGTGTTGGCGGTGGACAGCGCATTGCCCGTCACCGACAGCGTGTTGCCGCTCGCGCGGTTGCCGACGGCCAGTGCCTGGATCTGGTTGTTCGACGTGGAGACCGAAGAGTTCGCGAGGTTGTCCTCGATGCTCGTGTTCACCACCGAGCCGCCGGAAGCGGTTGCCGCAACGGCGCCGGCCACGTTCTGCACGCTGGTCACGTTCGCCACCGACGAGAAGCCGGTGGTGGTCACGCCGGTGCCCAGCGCGAGCTTCGCGCTGTTGGCCACGTCGTTGCCGTAGGCCGCGCCGACGTAGGCGTTGCCTTCGTTGGTGACGGTGCCGCGGGTCACGTTGCCTTCGATCAGCACTTGCAGCGAGCTGACCGGCAGGATCTGCGCGGTGCCGGCTGCGGTGGCGGTCACGTCGCCGAGCGCCGACTGGTTGCTCAGCACGCTGTAGCCGGCGTTCACGTTGTTGCCGACAGGCGTCACGATCGAAGCGGGTGCCGTCACCGAAGCGACGTTGGCGCTGTTGGCCGCGACGTTCAGGGTGTTGGATGCCGAGTTGGCATAGCCGACCGCGCGCTGCAGGTTGTTGGTGAGCGCCACGCTGCTGTCGGTCGAATGCGTGCCGAGGTACGCAGTGGCCGTGGCGCCGAGGAGCTGGGCTTCCACCGACGAATTGCCGTCGACAACCTGCACGTTGGCCACGCCGGCGCCCGAACCTACGCTGGTGCCCGTGAGCGACAGCGCGTTGCCGGCGCTGTTGCTGACGGCAACGGCTTCCTGGGTGTTGCCGGTGACCGAGAAGGAGCTAGCCTTGATGGTGTCGCCGCCGGTGCCGCGCGAGTCGGCGCTCAGGCCGACGATCGACAACGAGTTCACCGCGCCGACCGCGCCCGCGTAGTTGCCTTGCAGGTTCGACACCGTCGCCGCGCCGACGGCGAACACATTGCCGTCGGGCGTGCTGCCGCCGCTCAGCGAGGCGGCGCCGCCCAGGGGCAGCGCGTTCGCCTGGAGCGACAGGTTCTGGCTGACGGTGCTGCCATAGGCGGTGGCCGCGGTGCGGTTGTTGCCCACGGTCACGCTGCTGGCGTTGTTGGTGCCGTCTTCGAAGCCGGAGATGACGCCGACCACCGACGGACCGGTGAGGGCCTCCACGCTCGCGCGATAGTTGTTCTGCTGGCTGGCCAGCGCGGTGGTGGCAGCGAACGAAGCCGCGTCCTGGCCGCTGGCGATGGCGCTCGAAGCCGCGTTGCCGGTGGCAGCCGAAGTCACGCTGTTGCCCGACAGGTTGACCGAGCCGTTGTCGAGCGACTGCACGGCCGCGCCGACCCCGGCGCCTTGCGTCTTGCTCGACAGCGAAACGCGGACGTTGCCCTGGCTGTTGAGGATCGCCAAGTCGGCCGACACGCCGTTCGACAGGTTGCCGGCGTTGAAGCTGGCGGTATTGACACCCGGGCTGCCGGCACCGGCGACGGACACGCCGTCGCCCAGCAGGATGCGGTTGCCCGCGACGCCCGCGGCACCCAGCGATTCATTGCCGGTGGCAGCGCTCGAAATGGTGTTGCCCTGAACGGACAGGCCACCCGCCAGGGTGTTGGTGACGCCCGTGGCGTCGCCACCGACAGTCGCCAGGACGCTCGTGCCTTCGGTAACGGCGCTGTGCGTCACGCCGGCGGTGGTAGCCTGGTTCAGCTGCAGGTTAGACACCACGGCCGAGCCGGTGAAAGTGGGCGCGCCGCCGGCCTGGATGCTGGCGGTGCTGGTCGCGGCATTGCCCTTGAGGGTGGACGAGACCGTGTTGTTGTCGAGCACCGGGCCGGCGCTGACGGTGGCGCTGGTGGGCGAACTCAGGCTGAGCGTGACATCGTTGCCGGTGGCCTCTGCGGAAGACGAAGCGCCCGTGCCGGTCTGCGCCGACGTGATCGCGATGCTGCCCTGCGAGCTGGCGACACTGCCGGTCGGCGTGTAGCTGACGCCGGCAGAGCCCGGGACCGTGGAGGTGTAGCCGTTAGGCACCGTGCCGGCGATGGTCGACGAGCCGCTGTTCAGCGTCGTGCTGGCCGCGATGGTGTTGGCGGTGTTCGCGGCGCTGCCGTTGGTGAAGCCGGTCAGGTCGACCTTCACCGTGTTGTTGTTGGCGGTGCTGGACACCACGCCGCTGTTGGTCTGCAGGCCGAGCGAAGCCGAGCCTTCGACGTTCGAATCAGGAACGGCGCCGGTGAGCGACAGGTCGATCGAGTTGGTGAAGGTGTTGCCGATGGCCGTCGGCTTGACCTGGTTGTTGGTCGTCGTGTTGCTGGTGCCGGTTTGCACGCCGGTCACGGTGATGCCGATCGTGTTGCTCGAACCGTTGGCGGTGGTGTCGTCGGTTCTGACCTGCACGCTGTCCACCGTCTTGTGGCCGGTGACCGTCACGGGGGTCACTGTGCCGAAGCTGATGTCGGCGGCTTGCGCGCCGCTGCCCATCAGGACGGCGAGCACGGCGAGGCCGACGCTGCCGAGCACCGGGGTGGCGGCGGTGCGGCCGATGTTCTTGCGATTCTTCTTCATGGATGTTCCTTGTTGGATCGAATGACTGTCTTGGTTGCGAACTGACTCGATCCGGCGATGTGATGGGGTGTGGTGGTGGTAATGCGGTTTCGGGCTCGGTGTCGGTTACTTCCCTCCGGTTGCGTTCTCCTCGCGGACCGTGCGGGCCGGTCCACCCCTCCCCGCGCCCTGCACGCGGAGCCTGGCGATCTCCTGCAGGCCGGGACCGTCGCGATGAATCGACGTGTCCGCCTTGTCAGGCCGCCATGTGACGTTGATGCCGCCGGGCGCGATTCCGCGCGACGCGAGCGCCGACGTGACCACGCCGATGCGCTGGTCGGTCAGCATGTCGCGCTTGCCGGCATCCCAGTTCTCGGTGTCGCGTGCCACGAGCACGACATCGGTCGCGCCCTTGGCCGCGGACGCGGCGATCTGGTCGAGCAGGTTCAGCGTGCCGCCGGTGAGCGCGGCGGCGCCGAACTCGAACGGGATCTGCACGCTGGAGCCCGACAGGCTGGCACCGGTCTGGCTGGCCGCGTTGACGGCCTCGCCCTGCACCACCGGTGCGCCGGTCGAGTCGACCAGCGGGTTGGCGACCTTGCGCAGCTTCTCTGCCGGCACCATCTGCAGCTGGTCGTACATGCGCATGCCCAGGCAGGGCTCGGGGTCGACCTTGGAGACGGCCGCCACCAGGCGCACCACGCCTTCTTCGAGCGCGGCGCGCACGCCCATCTGCACCGGCTCCTGGCCCTTGGCGCCGACGTCGATGTCGTACAGCTTGCTGCCGAAGAAGCGGAAGACGTTGAAGCCGACCTCGTAGCCGTTGAACTGCTTGGTCAGGCTGATGGTCTTGATGACCATCAGCGTCTTGGTGTCGACGATGCGCAGGTCCACGCCCACCGACTGGCTGAAGGTTCGGGCCTTGATGCCCACCTGGTTCACGGCAACTTCCGCACCGCCGGAGTTGATGTTGTAGTTGAGCTCGGTGATGCCGCCGACGATGAAGTAGTCGGACTTGTTGATCGAGCCGCCGAAGTACGGCAGCCACGGCACCACCTGGCCGCCGTTGGGGCCGGCAAGCTGGTGGGTGCGGCCGTCGCCGAGCTGGCGGCGGTCGGCATAGCCGAGTTCGCGTTCGGCGATGACGGGGTCGAAGCGCTCGGCCACCTGCACCGCGCCGCCCAGCTTGCCGAGCGCCGAATACACCATCAGCGCGCCGCCCTGCGTGATGGCATTGCCTTCGTTGATGCTGTACTTGCCGGTGTAGTCCTTCACGTCGCCCACGGTGATGACGATGGGCGGGCGCTGCATGGCGGCCACGTGGTCGCCGAAGCAGGCGAGCGTGGCCTCCATCGGCGTGATGTTCTCGCGCACGGCGGGGCCGAGCACGATGGGTGCTTCTTTGGGCGCGAGCTGCTGCTGCGGCGCGGTCACGCAACCGGCCAGGCTCATGACGGCGGCCGCCGCGAGGAGGCCGCGCGACGCGGCTGTCTTCTTCAGGCGCGGCAATGCGCGGATCGACTCGAACGAGATCATTCTTTCTTCTTCCCTGTCAGTTGAGCGCGCCGAATGCGCAGGCCGAACTGCCGCTGACGCTGGCGCTCTGGTTGCCGGTATTGGTCTGGTTGGAGTTCAGTGCCTGGCTGGACAGGCCCTGCACGTTGCTGGCGGTGGAGCCGTTCACGAACGAGCCGACGGTGCCGGTGTTGGCCTGGCCCGTCGTCACCGTGCCCGCGCCGCCGTAGCCGGTGTTGGCGTTGCCCGTGGAGTTGGCGGCGGCGCCGCTGGTGCTGGGCGAATTGGCGACCGTGCTGTTGGTGCCCTGGTTGCCCTGCGCGGTGGCAGTGACGTCGCAGTTGTATTGCTTGCCGATGTAGGTGTTGGTGGTGTAGTTGGCCGCGCCGTAGCTGCCGGCCTTCTTGCGCTGGACCATGTCCTGGATCGCGGCCTGGTTGGCCTTGTCCGCGGAAGACTGGAACTGCCACGCACTGTTCTCGCCCACGTTGTTGGCCGAAGCCCCCACGGCCGCGGCCACGAAGAAGGCATGCACGCCCAGTCGCACGCAGTGCCGGAGCGAAACGAAAGACAAGCGGCGGAGCAACCGGAGATCGCACGCACCGGGGTGAACCAGGACGAGTTGGGTAGGCATAGGATTTCTGCGGGAGAAAGAGAACGTTGAAAAGGGAAGCGGGGTCATGCGCGCGTGGTGCTGCGCGCGTCGGGCATGCGCAATGCGGCTTCGAGCGCCAGGTACTGGGCCTTGGCGACGATGTCGTCAGCGCTCGCGTTGTCCGAGTGCATGACGCATTGCTGCATCAGGTCTTGCACCGCGCGCTGCAGCTGGAGCAGCTCGGTGTTCAACCGGGCAAGGCGAAGGTGCAGGTCAGTCGGCATGTTCATGGGCAGTCCACCTGTTGGCCCCGGGCGGCGGACGCCTCGGCATGGCTTTGCGGCTCGCTGCCGCGAACGCTGTAACCCTGCAGCCACTGCGCGCCAGCGGCCAGGGCGATGTGCACGTCGTCCTCGCGCTCGACGCCGTCGACCACCACGTGCGTCGCGAAGTGCCCGCACAGCGAGACCATTCCCTGCAGGCACTCGCGGCCGAAGGCACCGCTGCGCGCACGGCGCAGGAAGGACGCGTCGAGCTTCACGATGTCGGGGCGGCAGGCCTGCACGGCGGCCAGGTTGTCGCCGCCGGCGCCGAAGTCGCGCAGTGCGATACGGCAGCCGCGCAACTGCAGCTGCGCGCAGAAGTCGCGCGCAGCTTCGAGGTCGGCCAGGCCGCCGCTGCCGGCGATCTCGATCACCAGGCGCGAGGCCAGCGCATATTCGTCGTCGAGCGCCGAAAGCAGCGAGGCCCACCAGTGGTCGAGCTTGGCGCTCTGCGCGCTGATGCGCACGCCGATGTGCGCCGAAGGCCGCAGCCGCAAGGCTTCCATCGCGCGCCGCATCACGAGACGGTCGAAGGCGCGCGCAAGGCCCAGGCGTTGCAGGCACGGCAGAAATACTTCAGGCGCGAGCGACGCGGGTTCGCCGCGGCCCGGCGCAATGCGCGGACGGCCTTCGCGATAGAAGATGGTGGCGATGCCGCCCGCATGCACCACGGGCTGCCATCCGAAGCTCAGGCCCTCGGCCAGCACGGCTTCGCTGACGCGCACCGCGACGTCCATGTCGGCGCGGTAACGCTGGCGCCATCCGTCCGCCCTGCTCTCGCCCGAATCGGGGAAGGGCTGCGCGGTCCACAGCGTGAGTTCAATCTCGGCGGCGCCGAGCTGCTCGGGCGGGCGCACTTCGATCCAGTCGGCATGCAGCTGCGCCATCGCGGTGATGCCCTTGGCGCGCACCGGCTCCGCGCCGAGTTCGGACAGCAGCGTCTCGAGCTCGCGGCTGACGGATGCGCCGGCGCGCACGGTGCCGGTGGCGAAGGCATCGTTGGCCCAGAGCAGGAAGCAGTCGTCGCGCAGGCGGGCGAGATCGGTCTCGGCGGAGCGCAGGAAGTTGGCGCAAAGGCGGCGCTGGATTTCGCGGCTCGCGCTCGATGCGAAGTCTTGCCCGTAGGCTTCGGCGAGGTGCGGCAGGTTCGCGATGAAGACGTAGGCGCAGGGCCTGTGTCGCGGCTGGCGCGCGAAGAGCTCGGCGGGCACGGTGGAGATGAAAGGCACCGAGTCCGCGAAGGGAATGCGCGTTTCCGGCGCGTCATGCGTATCGCGCGGCGTGCGGTCATTTGCGGCATCGCCCTCCGCCGACGCACGCGGTGCCCATTCGGCGGGCATGTCCGCGCCGAGGGGCCAGGTTGTCAGTGGAGAGAGAGCGGGCATTGCATCCTCGATCGAAAATTTCTGCGTCGAATTCACACAAGAGAAGAAAGAGCCACCGCGTTTCTTGCGGCAACAGTCGGCCGTCCCACGTGGCAACGCGGGTTCGAACCGGAGACTGAAAAATCGACGCGCGCACGACAGCCGCCAGACGCTGCAGCCTTCTTTTCAGAAGGCCTTGCGATCGGCTATCGGGTCACGGCGAAGGAGTGCGCTACGGCAAGCGGAGAACGCTTGCGCCCGCGCTGGGGCGGCTAGGAATACGGCATGGACGTGGCCCTCGACTCATCGGCGCCACGCGTTCGTGAGGCAGACCCGCACACGGCACGCCGTGGCTTGTACGTTCGGAAGAACGAGGATCTGTGAACCATCACGTTGCAAGCTCCGTAGGACATGAATTGAAACAAAATGAATACTACGGATTACAGTAGCCGTTGGCATGTGCTTTCGGCCCGCGGATGTGTTCCAGCTCACATTTGTAAACAATGTTCGATGAGTGCCTGTGGCCCAGGCAAGGCCGTGCCGGCGCAATGGCCGTGCGAACGGCTACAGGAGCCCTTCCGCTGGAAGGCATCCAATCGAAGCGCAATTCGGGCGCGAGGCCCGATCACACGAAGAGCAGGGGAAACTTTCAGTTGGCTTTCGCCTGCCGATTGCTCTGTGGGCGGGTGCGGGGAACTACATCGGCGGCATGCGCATACGTCGGTCCGACCGTGTCCAAAGAGCAAGCGGTCGAGGCCATCGCCGCGTGCATGGCACGCATGCCTTTCAAAGGTGCTGAGTGACGATCACCACGACACCTGCAAGAGAAATTGCACCGCCGACGAGTTTCTTGAATGTCTTCATGATGTTCTTCCAGTCTTGTTCAGGAGGAACATCGATGGTGCCGCTCTTGCCATCGCTCGTGGTTTGGCAATCTTCATGCGGAGGATAGGAAAACCTGGAGCCAGGCGGACCCTGGTATACTCGGCCTTCGTTCGGAACTAGTCCGGACGTTGCCTGGCCAGGCAAGCCGAATCTCACACCGGCGCGTCGAAGTCACTGCGACGAGAAAAATAACAGGTGGCTTCCGCAAGTGAAAATTTGCCGTAACCGTGGACCGCGTGAGAGTTCACGACCACCTTCAAGAGCCCGCCTTGCGCGGGCTTTTTCGTTTCTGCCTCAGTGCAGCTGCATCTGCGATTTGACATCCGCCAGCGAAAGCCGCTCTCTTGCGAACTGGCTGGCCCTCAGCCGCACCCGTGCCAGCGCGGCTTCCAGCGACGGTTGCTGCATGAACACCAGAACGCCCCACTTCAGTCCGAGCAGGCTCAGTTCGGCGACACCCGCATAGCGGCCATTGGTGGTTTGCTTGATATCGATCCGGCTCGACCAGCCGTCGGGCAGTTCGACCAGAAGTTGTTGTTGCGTTGAACTCATGATTCGAGGATAGGACGGGGGAGGCGTCACACCTAGGAACTAATTCCTTGGTATTAGAAGATTCTTCGAGCAGCGCGATCATTTCGCCGCTCGCCTTCATCGCCTGGCAGCCAGTCGCTCCCTAGATGCGTTGGCTGCACCCGGTCGATTTGCCGAAAGCCCGAGGCTGGCCCAGAACCTCGCTGAACTCTGGCAACACATGAATCCCGTCCTCGTCCCGACGAACGAGCCCCTTGCCCTCCAGCTCACGCATGGTCTTGTTGACCACCTCGCGCGAGAGCCCCGAGTAAGAGGCGATCACCGACTGCGTGATGCGCTTGTCGTAGCGACCGGCCCCCGCAGGTGCCAAATACGTCAGTTGGCGCAGGACGCGGCTCACCAGGTCTTCCGACGTCAGCGACGACACGCTGCGCATCTGCCCGCGAATGCCGGACATGCGTTTCATCGCGAGCCCCAGCAAGCCCAGCGCCACCTCGGGATGCTTTGCACACAGCTTGCGCAACGCTGCGGCGGGCACCCGGTAGACCGACGACGGCAGCGCGGCGATCAAGCCTTGCTTGGTCTGGTAGCGGTCTTCGCTCAGGGAAGGGCCCAGGAAGAAATCGTCCGGGCGGATGAAGTCGGTCGTGACCTCCATGCCATCGTTGCCGCTGGGGGCCACGACGCGCAACAGGCCGTTGGCAACACAGTAGATGTGGTCTGTCCATTCCCCGGCGACGAGAACATGGGCATTGCGCCGATAGGAGCACAGTTCGCTGGACTGGACGAGCATGTCGCGCTCGGCAGCAGGCAACTTGGCTAGAAGAGGATGCAGGTACATGACGGGAAACGGTCTCCGGTATCGCTGCGAACTTGGCGTCGCAGGGCAGATACCGAGAGTGCGGGCTCGTCATCTGCGGGCTTGACCGCGCGTCTCAATCCTGAGGTCCGGCCTTCTCCAATCCGGTACTTTTTGGCAATTCTTCGTCATTTTTAAGCCAAAGGTTTTCAAAAAATCAACCTTGGTGCTGAAGCAGCCAAAGAAAAACGGGTTGCGGCGAGAGGCTGCAACCCGTCGATTCGGCCACCGGAGGCGGCTCCCGTCACTCCCTGGCGCTGGAGATCCACTCCCGCACGAAGTGCGCGGCCCGAACGCATGCGCGCTCGAAGGCACCGTCCCAGGTCAGTTGCTGCGTGATGACCAGCGCGCACTTCTGTACGCCACTGAGGCTCAGCCTGGCAATGCCGGCATAGGAGCCATGAAGGGTGCGGACGATCTCGAAATCCGCAGTCCAACCGTCGGGGAGGTCGAGAATGTGGGCTGGTGCTTTCATCATGGGCTCGAGGATAGGAGCCCCTGCCCCAGAGGTACAGGAATTAATTCACAAGTGTTAATTTGCCCTTCGAAAGCCACTGACAACCTTCACCAATCGTGAAAAACATCTCGTCCACGACTGCTGCCGGAGTGCCCCAGTCAACCCGTACCTGGCGGGGGCGTTGGCAGCACCATGCACGTGTTTTCGTGTGACCCTCGAGGTGCCCATCTTGAAAAAAGCTCTGATCCTGTTGGCCGCTGGTACCGTTTTTGCCGTGTCGGCGTTTGCACAGAAGCCTGCCGCCACGCCGGCAGCGGCACCAAGCTCCGCTCCCGCGGCACAGGCCGCACCAGCGGCTGCCGCACCGGCCGCCGCTCCCGCCGCCAAGCCAGCCGCGGCCGCAACCACCACGGCAGCAGCTGGCGCCACCGCAGGCCAAGTCTGGGTGAATGGCAAGGTCTACCACTGCGCAAACGACAAGTACTTCGGCAAGACCAAGCACGGTTCGTACATGTCGGAAGCCGACGCAAAAGCCAAGGGCGCCCATGTGGCCCACGGCAAGGCTTGCTGAAAGCAGCCAGACCGCTCTCGCAGTGACCGAGCCCTCCTTGCGAGGGCTTTTTTCATTTCACCATGACTCCAGCACCGAACTTTGCTGGACTACGCCGAAGCCCGATACAGCAGGTTTATCAATAACTTAGGCGAGTCCAACATATGCCGGTGCTTTCCGAAACCTGACCCGGCTTCCCCTCTGATGGCCCCTACATGGCTCTTGGGAATCGGGTCTTTCCGAGGAGTCATCGTGGCAAAACTCAAGCTCACCAAGTCCGCAGTCGATGCGGCACAACCCCAGGCGCAGGCCGTCGAACTCCGGGACACGCTGGTGCCCGGCTTCCTGTGCAAGGTTACACCAGCGGGCCGCAAGGTGTTCATGCTCCAGTACCGCACGAACGCTGGCGAGCGGCGCAAGCCCGCCCTGGGCCTGTACGGGGAACTGACCGTCGAGCAGGCCCGCTCGCTGGCCCAGGAATGGCTGGCCGAGGTGCGCCGGGGCGGCGACCCCAGCGCGGCCAAGGCCGCCGCCCGTTCAGCCCCCACGGTCAAGGAGCTGTGTACCAAGTTCATGGAGGATTACTCCAAGCAGCGCAACAAGCCCAGCACCCAGCGCGGGTATCAGGCCGTCATCGACCGCTGCATCGTTCCGATGCTGGGCCGTTTGAAGGTCCAGGACGTGAAGCGCCCGGACGTGGCCACGGCGATGAAGAAGATGGCGCACAAGCCGGCCGAGGCCAACCGTGCTTTCAGCGTGATGCGCAAGATGTTCAACCTGGCCGAGGTGTGGGGCCACCGGCCTGACGGCACCAACCCCTGCCGCCACGTCCCGATGTACCCCAACGGCAAGGCCACCCACCTCATCAGCGACGAGGACATGGGCAAGCTGTTTCGGCGACTGGAGCACATCGAAGCCGAGGGTCTGGAGAACTACGTCATCCCGCTGGCGATCCGCCTTCAATTCGAGTTCGCCGGCCGCCGCTCCGAAATCGTGACGCTCCGATGGGATTGGGTGGACCTGGACAACCGCCGCGTGGTCTGGCCGGACAGCAAGACGGGCGGCATGTCCAAGCCCATGAGCGAGGAAGCCTATCGACTGCTCTCGACGGCGCCACGGCAGGAAGGCACTCCCTATGTGCTGCCGTCTCCAAGCCATCCCGGCAAGCACCTGACCACGGG
Organism: Variovorax paradoxus; assembly: GCF_022009635.1. Classification (NCBI taxonomy): domain Bacteria; kingdom Pseudomonadati; phylum Pseudomonadota; class Betaproteobacteria; order Burkholderiales; family Comamonadaceae; genus Variovorax; species Variovorax paradoxus. The sequence continues at coordinate 3,153,954 of NZ_CP091716.1, read as the reverse complement.
CGAGTATTACGGCGGCTGGAGCCGCGCCCTCAAGGCGGCGGGCGCCACGCACGTCGGCACGCATGGCATCCGCCACCGCTCCGCGACCGACATTGCCAACTCGGGCATCCCGGTCAAGGTCGGCATGGCGCTGACGGCGCACAAGACCGTGGCGATGTTCATGCGCTACGTCCACACCGAGGACGATCCGGTGCGCAAGGCGGCCGAGCTGGTGGCGAACCGGCGCAAGACGATCACCGAGGCGCAGCGGCCTGCGGAGGTGGCTGCATGACCAAGAAGGCGCCTGCGATGGCGGGAGTCGCACCCGCCGCCGTGCCTGCCGGCTACGCCAGCATCCACGGCGGCATCGTGGATCTGCTCGATGCCGCGCGCCAGACGGCAGCGCGCAGCGTCAATGCGCTGATGACGGCCAGCTACTGGGAGATTGGCCGCCGCATCGTGGAGGCCGAGCAACAGGGCAAGCGGCGCGCGGGTTATGGCGAGCAGTTGATCGAGCGGCTGGCAAGCGACCTCACCCAGCAGTTCGGCCGTGGCTTCAGCCGTCAGAACCTGCAGCAGATGCGGTCGTTTTTTCTGACCCGGCCAATTCGCCAGACAGTGTCTGGCGAATCTTCCCCGGAGCCAGTGCGGCCTTGGCGGCTGGACGAGCTGGCGCAGGTCTTCACGCTGCCGTGGTCGGCCTATGTGCGGCTGTTGTCGGTCAAGGACGAGCATGCGCGCCAGTTCTATGAAGCCGAGGCCTTGCGCGGCGGCTGGAGCGTGCGCCAGTTGGATCGGCAGATCGGCAGCCAGTTCTACGAGCGCACGGCGCTGTCGAAAAACAAGGCGGCGATGCTGGCCAAGGGCGCGGTGGCCAAGCCCGAAGATGCCGTCGCGCCCGGCGATGCCATCAAAGACCCCTATGTGCTGGAGTTCCTCGACCTCAAGGACGAGTATTCGGAGTCCGATCTGGAGGCCGCCTTGATCCGGCGGCTGGAAGACTTCCTGCTCGAATTGGGTGAAGGGTTCACCTTCATTGGACGGCAGCGGCGCTTGCGCATCGACCAGACCTGGTATCGGGTGGACTTGCTGCTGTTCCATCGCAAGTTACGCTGCCTGGTCATCATCGACCTGAAGCTGGGGAGTCTGACGCATGCGGACGTAGGCCAGATGCACATGTACTGCAACTATGCCAAGGAACACTGGGCCTATCCCGAGGAGAACCCGCCGGTGGGGCTGATTCTTTGTGCCGACAAGGGGCTCGCCCTGGCGCGGTATGCGCTGGAGGGCTTACCCACCAAGGTCATGGCGGCGAACTACCGGATGGTTCTGCCGGATACCGATGTGCTGCAAAAGGAACTGGAAAGCACGCGGCTCTTGCTAGAGTCTCGCGGAACGATTCGTCCCAAGACGTGGAAGCGGTAGACACACCTGCGGAGCTATACGCCTGTTTGGAGATTGGGCAGAACCTCAGTCTGTAGTCGGTTTTACGGCTTTCTTCCGTGAGGAGGAAGAAGGCAACGACGGCAAACATTCAAACAAACGTTCCGCATAGACGAATCCCATCCGCCTTACTGCGTCCTGATCGAAATACAGTAGCCATGCGGCAAGTAGCGCCAGCGAAATGAGCAATGTCAAGCCTGCGGCAAGCCCTGGATCGGCAAGGTGCACCAAGTCAAATTGGAGAGGTGCTACCTGCAAAATCTTTGCAATCAACAATCCGTAGACGACGCCCATGAGGCACGACAGGATACCGACAGGCTTCATCGCCAGCATGTTGCGATGAAATCCATAGGCGATGTTCTCTTTCAGCAAGAGCTGCTTGTTGGAACGCGTGAGTTCGCGAAGCCGCTTAGTGGCACCGATGTAGATGTCGTCTGCCTTGTCTGGGTTTGCTGATTCTTCTTCTGCCGTTGGCATGGCGATACCCAACTTGGCAGTGATCGCCGTGTGATAACGCTGCTTGCTGACACCATCAAGGAACTTGTCGCGGTGGCGTAGTGCGATGGTCGTGGGCATGCCACCCCATTTTGAGACCAGCATCTCTTCAAGTTTTTTACCACGTCCGCGCGCTACGCTCGCGAGTGCATAGATAGCGCCGCAGCCGCCCAGCAGGCCGATCACACCTGTAAGCACAGGGTGCCGAGCCCCGTAGACGCACAACAGCGGCACCAGCACGGGTAAGGCCACAAGAAGGCCAGGGATAACACGTGCCTTGCGCTCGTAGGGGTCTTTGACCAGTTCAAAAATTGTTGTCATGTGAAGTCAGGCCTGTGCCGCCAAGGCGTCGATATAGGGTTGGATTTCATCGCGGTTTTTCAGCGTGATCTGCTGTGCGAGGGGGTCTGGTGCTTCCTTGGTATGCAAACCCAAACGTCTCAGCGTGTAGTACAGAAACGCTTGGCGGCATGGAAGTTTGACCTCTCCATCTTCCATGCCGTAGTCCAACTCTAAGACTCGTTTCTTGGCTGCAGGCAAATCGGGATGCGGTGCAAGTACCAGCGTCAATACAGTTTGCCAATGCGAATCTTGGTTGGAGTCCACTTGGGTCGCCTCGAAGCCATCGATGCGCAGGATTCGAGCAAGGACGAAATCGCTGAAGCGCTGGCGCTTGTGGCAAAACGCGCGCATGTGCCAGCGAAAACCGTCATTGCCAAGGGCGTGGGGAGACAGCAAGCGAACCGATTCATCCAACGACGTCATGGACTGGTAGCTCACCAGAATGGATTCCTGCTGGCGGATTGCGCGCACCACTGCTTCGACGGTCTGCTCATTGATCGTGCGCCAAGGGGACGGGGCCCAATCTGTCTCCGGCGCGGAGCCGATGAAGCTGGCCGTCGGCTCGACAATTCCCATCTTTGTCGCTAGCAGTTCTGCTAGATAGCGTTGCGCCGAGCTTCGTTGGTAAAGCGGGTGAAAACTCTGCGCTGCCGTGTAGGTCTTGGAGCTGCGGTCGTAAGTCAGGTTGCTCGGCGCCAACTCCATGTACTTGGAAATGTCCAGCGATGCCTGCGGGACCGAAATACCAAAGTGCTCGGTGAGATCCATCCGGTTGATGCGCCGCTCCCAGCGCAGACGGAAATCGATGAATTGAAGTCTGCTCTCCAGCCCCCAACTTAGCCCCTTAGGCTCAGCAGGTTCGGCGGCAGGAAAGGAAGGTTTTTGCATCAGTCACGCCTAAAAAGTAGACGGATATAAAAAATCGTCGTACATTAACTATACGCGATCATCCTTCGGTCGTCTACCCGGAGACCCCAGTGCCTACAACCATCACGTTTTTTCCCGTCGACAACGGGGACATGACCCTCATCAAGTTCGGCGATCTCGACGCGACGACTCTGCTGATCGACGTAAACATCAGGCAAGACGCCGACGACCCTGACGGGGAGGCGCGCGATGTCGCCAAGGATTTGCGCGAACGACTGAAGAAGGATGAGAACGGCAGGCCGTATGTCGATGCGTTCCTGCTGAGCCACCCGGATCAAGACCATTGCCGAGGGTTGAAGCGACACTTCTACCTAGGGCCACTCGACAAGTACCCGGACGACAAGAAGGACGACAAGGACAAGAAAATCGTGATCCGCGAGATGTGGTCGTCCCCGATCGTGTTTCGACGCGCCAGCAAGACGCACACCTTGAGCGACGACGCCAAGGCATTCAACACGGAGGCGCGTCGGCGCGTGCAACTGAACCGTGACAAGAATTTCGCCGTCGGGAACGGTGACCGCATTCAGATCATGGGCGAGGACATCGACGGAAAAACCGATGATCTCACTTCGATTGTGCGGAAGGTGGACACGCGCTTTTCAACGATCAATGGCAAGAGTTCCGCATTCTTTTCTGCGTTTCTTTTGGCTCCACTGGACGCCCAGGATGACGAGGAAGAGGAAGAGTGCCTGGTCAAGAACCAGTCCAGCGTTATTCTGAACATCACGTTGGCGGCTGACGCGCAGACGCCGGATGGTGCGAAATTCCTTACTGGTGGCGATGCTGAGGTGTTCATCTGGAACCGCCAGTGGCAACGCCACAAGGCTGAAGCAGATGTGCTTGAGTACGACATCATGCAGGCGCCTCATCATTGTTCCTGGCATTCGCTGTCCTATGACAGCTGGTCCGACTACCGTGAAAAAGCCAAGCTCGATGCTGATGCTCGCAAGGCGCTTTCGCAGACCCGTGACGGCGCCGTCATCGTCGCCAGCTGCAAGCCGATTGCAGATGATGACAGCGATCCGCCCTGCATCCGTGCGAAGCGTGAGTACGTGACGATCGTGGACGAAGCAAAAGGCGAGTTCTACTGCACAGGCGAGTACCCCAGCGAAAAGTCCGTGGAACCGCTCGTTTTCACCGTAACCGCTCAGGGTGTGCAACCTCCCGCGAAGAAGGAGTCCGGATCGAAGGCCGCTGCCGTGGTGACCTCTGCGCGCACCCCCATGCCGCACGGAGCATCATGACGGGCACCATCGCAGACGCACTGCATCAACTTCAGCGGCATCGAGGCCTTATCCGCGTTGGCGAGCCAAGGACAACTGGTGCATCGACGGAGATTGAAGTCGATGTTGCGGTCCAACTGCCGAACAGGTCTCGGCGCAATGGTATCTCTGAGACCGGAGTGCGCACCGTCGAGACGTGCGTGCTGGTATTCGGTAGTGACTGGCCCCTGTCTGCACCCGAGCCCTTCTTACGTGCGGACTTCCCGCTCAACTTGCCGCACATCAACCCCCATCGCCAAGGCGAGTTAGTCTCGCCGTGCCTATTCGAAGGGTCGTTGAACGAGCTGCTGCATCGGTTTGGCCTGGACGCCGTTGTCGATCAGTTGATCGACTGGCTGCACAAGGCCGCGGCCGGAACACTCCTGGACCTGGAGCAGGGGTGGGAACCAACGCGCCGAGACAGCTGTCCTTCGACCGTTGTATTCAGTGCCGAGAAGGTCGCGGCCGCCGCTCCCGCTGACGGCACGATTCTGGTGGTTCCCGCAGGCTACGTGACGATCGATGGCGGTCTGTACGCCATCATCAACGCCGAACTGACCGCACAAGTCGATCCTGTGTTTTATCAGGATGTTCACAACGACAAGCTGGGCAAATGGGGGAACGGCCATGCCGCGGCCTTCATCGCGCGCGCTCCGATGACCGACGGCCTCCCGCATGTGATCGGACGCTATCAACCAGAGACAGTTGTCGATCTCGCGACGCTGCTCGATCGAGCAGCGGAGCTTGGTATTGATCGCGACGCTTTGGCCCAGGAAGTGGACGGTTATTTCGGACGCTCAATCCTGGATATGCGACAGGACTCGCATGGCTGGGTGCATGGTTTGTACGCGATTGTGATTCTGGCTGTGCAAAGGCCAGCGTCGCTTGTGGGCTCGCCAGGGAGGAGTGTCGAGGTATTGCCCTATGTGGTGCGCTATGAACTCAACGCTCAATCGCTCCTGGAGCGTAACGCCACGGTTCACCCGGCCTTTCACGCGCATGCGTTGTCTCCTGAACTGCTGGCAAGGACGTCCGGCATTCCATACGCAGCCACATCACAGCCGCTGGTCGTGCTCGGCTGCGGAAGCGTGGGATCGAAAGTCGCGATGCAACTGGGGCGAGCGGGCTTTGGTTCGATGACTTTCGTCGACAACGAACCCATGTCGCCTCACAACGCCGCGCGGCATGCACTCATTGAGCGGGCATCAGTTCTGGTTCCGCCTCGGAAGTCGGCGCTGATGAAGACAGCCTTTGAATCGCTGTCGCATCTTCAATCGCGAGCGTTCGACACCGACGCAGTGACTCTTTTGGTCGATCCGGAACAGTTTGCGGCAACCGTTCCGCAGGATGCGGCCCTCATCGTGGATGCGACGGCGTCACTTCAGGTGCTGGCTGCAGAAACACAATCGGCAGCGTTGGATCAATCCCCAGCCCGATTGGCACGGATCGCGATGTATGGTCAGGGGCGCTGTGTGGCGGTATTGCTCGAAGGAGCTGGCCGTGCCGGCCGAGTTGACGACCTCACGGCGTTCTTGTTCGAGTGCTGCCGGTTTGCACCGGAACTGCGTGCGTCGATTGCCGGCGAGACGTCTGAGCCGACTCGGATTTTCGTGGGTGACAACTGTCGTTCGCTGACGATGCCTATGTCTGACGCCGTTGTTTCGCGGTCGACGTCACTGGCCGGCCTGCAACTGGAACGATGGCTCGTTGATGGGCTTCCGAAGGAAGCGACGCTTTGCGCCGGAATCTCAGATGCCGAAGGCCTTGGAATGGCATGGACCCGCGCCAGCCTTGGCCCGACCACTGCGCTTGAAGTCGCAGACGATGGTGGCTGGAACATTCGGGTCCTGTCCCCAGTTGCGCAAGCAATCCATGCTGATGCGCTGCGCTGGGGTGCTCTGGAAACAGGCGGCGCCTTGATCGGCCGCATCTCGTTTGAAAATCGAACCATCACCATTGCAGGCCTTGTTGAGGCACCGCCTGACAGTGTTCGAGAGGCCGCCCGCTTCGTCCTCGGAACCAACGGGCTTGTTCAAAATTTGCGCGCCGCAAACGCGGCCTCTTTGGGGTATCTCGCCTTTATAGGAACGTGGCACAGCCACCCGAAAGGCGGCGCACATTCGGGTATCGACCGAAATACATTGCGCGGCATCGCCGAGGATGCTGGCGGCCTTCCGGCCGTGTCGTTGGTATGGACTCCGACAGGACTCACGTGTGCGGTGGATCGCTGGTAGGTGCAAAGCCACCGGCACTTTGTTGGCATAAAACAAGAGGGATGTATGGCTGACTACTTCGAGATCGACTTTCTTGGCGTCGAAACAGCGAAAAGCGGGGACGCGATCACGCTGCGCTACTCGGTGAATGGCACCGAGGGCGTGCACGTTGTTGACGGTGGGTATCTGGATACGGGTGATCAGATAGTCGAGCATCTGAAGACGTACTATGGAACAACAGTCATCGACCATGTGATCCTCACGCACCCAGATCGCGATCACGCCAACGGACTACGAAAAGTCCTGGAGCAATGCACGGTCAGGAATCTTTGGATCAACCGGCCGTGGATATACGCGGACCAGTTGATCGATCGCTTTGAGACCTATGAATCGGTTGAAGCCCTGCGACGGAAGTTGCGCTCAATCTACGATGCCACGGCAATTCTTGAGGATATTGCGGTGGAGAAGGGAATTCCAATCCATGCCCCCCTTCAGGGGCAGAGCATCGGTCCGTTCGCGGTCATGGCACCTACCCTGGGGCGCTACTTGGACCTGATCGTGGACTCCGCGAAGACACCGGAAGCTGTCGAAGAAAGTGCTTTTGATAGCGCGCTGAGCAGCATATTCCGGGCAGTGAAGGCCGCGACCGCCTACATCAAGTCCCTGTGGGGCGAGGAATATTTCCCGCCTGAGCCGACCAGTCGTGAGAATGAAATGAGTGTGGTGCAGTCGGCTGTCTTGAACGGTCATCGCGTCATGCTTACTGGCGATGCCGGGCGTGAAGCACTGCAGGAGGTGATCGACTACGCACCTTTCGTGGGACTCGCGCTGCCAGGTATTCGGTATTTCCAAGTGCCCCATCACGGCGGGCGACACAACGTTTCGACCGAAGTCTTGGATCAACTGCTCGGCCCACGGTTGAACAGTATGCCGGACAAGCACCATTGGAATGCCATATGCAGTTCTGCCAAGGCGGATGAGGATCATCCGCGGAAGTCGGTGATTCGCGCCGTATTGCACCGGGGTGGGCACTGGGCGGCAACTGAAAGCCAGAACATACGCATCGGGGCAGGCATCACCCGCGATGGCTGGGTGCCGATTCCCCAGGCGGCGTATCCGGAAGATCAAGAAAATTGACAGCGCCTGAAGGCCAGCACCACTTTTCAACTGCCTGCTGGCAACTTGGCCTGCATCCCGACGTTCCTTCGTCGGGCTCATGGGCTGCGCCCCGAGCTTCGTGCCGAATCGCAGTCATCCGGCTTCAAGCCCGGACGCTCTGATCTGGACTGACGCTTCGGACCTGCGCGCTACGCTTGTCAATACCGGGGTGGCTGCGTGGTGAGGTGTGGCGGCTTGCTGTTCCCTTCATCGTGCCACGGCGTGCTCGCCGTCAATGACTGCGCACCTTCGGCGCTTGCGGCCTGGCGGCCGTCTTCGATCTTTGACTGCTTGCGCTGCGCCGTGCCCTGCAAGGGCTGGGCAATTCCGCCCGGTAACCTTACAGGAGTTCACCATGAACCACGCATTCATCACGGACGAGCAGCGCATCGTGCTGCTGGCCAACGGCCGCGAATCCTTGGAGAACCCGGACTTCGATCCGGCCCCAGTGGTCAAGCTGTTCACGCCGGATGCCGGCGCGACCTGGCTGCTGACCGAGATTGATCCCGATGACCACGATCACGCCTTCGGTCTTTGCGACCTGGGCCTAGGGATGCCGGAAATCGGCTGGGTCAGTCTTTCCGAACTGGCGACCGTGCGCGGGCGGCTGGGCTTGCCGGTAGAGCGGGATCTGCACTTTCGTGCCGAGAAGCGGCTGAGCGCCTATGCGCGCGATGCGCGGCTGGCGGGGCGTGTCGTTGTCTGACCTGGTTCTGGGGCGCCGCAAGGCGCTCCTGAGCGTTCTCAATCATTTCAGGAGGTCAAGGCCATGAGCAGCCACCACGACTACATCCTCGAAATCACGGCAGAGCATGATGCGTTCAAGCCGTTCCCACCGGAGAACGGCCAGCCCTTGCGCTTTGCGCTCGGCGACGCGGTGATCTATACCAACGAGTTTGGCGCACAGTTCCGGTGCCGCGTCACCGGGTTTTATCGTCCCAGCGGACTTTCGGGCCTGTACGCGCGCGGTGCGCGCTACCTGCTGGACTCGTCATCGCCGTGGATGCCGGTGTCGGAAGCCAGCCTGCGCCCCGACGACCCGGCCTGATGCCTTCGCGCCCCTGGCGGGGCGCTGCGCGCTGCGCTTGCCTCCAGGGGAAAGCCCTGCGGGCTATCCCCGCCGCGCAGGCTTGGCGCCCCTCTCGCGCAGCGAACCGGCTGGTGCCGGATCGCTCCCTTCATGCCGGACATTACGATGGCACTTCGGGCGTGGGTGTGTCGGGTTCGTAGTCGCCCAGCCACTCGAAGAGACGTTCGATATCGCAGTCCAGCTGGTTCAGCGTGGCCTGGGCCATTGCGTACCAGGTGGTGCCGTCGTCCGTTTCTTCGGAGGCGGACAGCAGGACGTTGAGCTGTGCGCGCCGTCCCAGCAGGCGCTGCATCTCGTTGCCTACCGTCTTGCGGTCGGTGGTCCAGATGAGGGTCGGCAGAAAGATGCCAGGCCCTTCTGCTCCAGGCGCAGGCGTTCCGGGTTGCATGGGATCGCTCATGGTGGTTCTCCAGAAGGTGGAGATTCCACGGTAGGCATTGGCCCGTGACCGGGCCACTCGAAATTCGCGCTATTTCGGGGGGATTTCGGGATCAGCGCCGATCGGCCGTGGCGCAGTCATGCGGGCGGGCTGCCTTTGAGCCGGTGCTTACCAGGGCTTCCAGCGCCGCTGGGGTGTTTGCGGCACGGCGCCGAGCAATTGGATCGGCGGCAGTGCATGGGGCGCATTGTTCCTGGGGAAGCGCCGGCGCACTTCGCATTCCAGTTCGTGCGCGAGGCCGCGTGCGTCCTTCTCGCCGCGCAGTGCCCGTTGCCGCCAGTCTCGGGCCTGGGCCATCAGTTCATCGTCTTGTAGGGCTCGTATGTCCATGCCATTGCCATTTTGCCGATGGCTGGGTGGGTAGCTGTCCACGGGGATTTCATTGAAGTCATGTGGGCGTCCCCGGCCACCTGGGAGATGGCCGGTCGCGCTCTCGTGCTAGCGCATCGAGCCGCCTGCGGCGTCTCGCCCCCTTCGGGCTTCGATCGTTCCCTCACTCCGTTCGGCTGACGCCTCCGGCCCGGCTTCCAGCTTCGAGCCTGCGCGCTTCGCTTGCCGTGCGGTCGGCTTGTGGGATGGCCGTTGCCATGTCCAGTCCTCTTCCCTGACTTCATCACCTTGTCCGCGACTGTAGCCCGCGGCCGTGTGCCGTCAAGGCGCGCAGGGCCGTGTCCTCGGCTGCGCCTGCGGGCCGCCCCCACCCTGCGCTTGTTTCCTTGACGGCCCCCGTCCGCGCGCTCCCTTTCGTCGCGGGCGATGAACTCAGGAAAGACGGTGGCAACAGGGCCAACCGGGTTCCTCGCGCCGACCGCACCGAACAGCCGAAAGGCTGGGCTCCGAATCTTGGAATCCGGTGTGCGGTTTTCTTCAACAGCCTTTTTGTTCAGGAGAACGACATGCTTGCAACCCGTTTCGCCTCCCACTCCCCGACGCTGCGCAGCGACTACCCGCTGTCGGATGACCAGATTCGCAGGGTGGCCCCGTCCATCTTCGCGGATGCCCCGCATGAGAGCCGTTCCGAGCGGTACGCCTACATCCCCACGGCTGCGGTTCTGACCGAACTGCGCAAGGAGGGGTTTCAGCCCTTCATGGTGACGCAGACCCGCGTGCGCGATGAAGGCAAGCGCGAGCACACCAAACACATGCTGCGTCTGCGCCACGCCAGCCAGATCAACGGCGCGGAAGCTAACGAGATTGTGCTGCTGAACTCGCACGATGGCACGAGCAGCTATCAGATGCTGGCGGGCCAGTTCAGGTTCGTTTGCAGCAATGGCCTTGTTTGTGGTGACACGGTGGCCGATGTGCGCGTGCCCCACAAAGGCGACGTGGCCGGACTGGTGATCGAAGGCGCGTATCAGGTACTGAGCGGCTTTGACCGCGTGCGCGATTCCCGCGATGCCATGCGCGCAATCACCTTGGACGATGGTGAATCCGAAGTGTTCGCCCGCGCCGCGCTGGCACTCAAGTACGACGACCCGAACAAGCCCGCGCCCGTCACGGAATCGCAAATCCTGATGCCGCGCCGGTTTGAAGACCGCCGCCCCGACCTGTGGAGTGTGTTCAACCGCACGCAGGAGAACTTGACCAAGGGCGGATTGCATGGCCGCAGCAGCAATGGACGCCGCCAGAGCACCCGGCCCGTGCAGGGCATTGATTCCGACATTCGACTGAACCGCGCCCTGTGGCTGCTGGCCGATGGCATGCGCGCCCTCAAAGCTTAGCCGTTCCCCCGCCGGAGGGGCGGTTTCCCCTCCATTCCCTTGCTTCACTCGATTGGAGATTCACCATGAACGCCGTTACCTACATCGAAACCCAAGCCCTCGACACCCGCGCCAATGTGCTGCAAGCCGCCGACCCGAGCAAGCACATGATTCTGGTTCCGCTCTCGCGGTTGGTGCTGCGTCCCACGGGCCGCAACGTGCGCAAGGCTGTCCCGCGCATGTCCATCCCTGAACTGGCCGCGTCCATTCAGCGCGTGGGCCTGCTGCAAAACCTGATCGTGATTCCCGCCGCCGATGGCCTGCATTACGAGGTGGTGGCCGGTGGGCGCAGGCTGGCCGCATTGAAGTTGCTGGCGAAAAAGCACCGCATCGCCAAGGATTGGGACGTGCCTTGCCTGCAGGTGGCCGATGGCACCGCACGCACGGCGAGCCTCACCGAGAACGTGCAGCGCGAAGCCATGCACCCGGCCGACCAGTTTGAAGCCTTCGCGGCGCTGGTGGCCGAAGGCCGACCGATTGAGGACATTGCAGCGGATTTCTCCGTCACGCCGCTGGTGGTGCAGCGCCGTTTGAAGCTGGCGAACGTCTCGCCGCGCCTGATGGCGGACTACCGGGCCGACGCCGTGAGCCTTGACCAACTGATGGCCCTTTCCATCACCGACGACCACGCCGCGCAGGAAAGCGCGTTTTACGATGCGCCGCAATGGCAACGTCAGCCGTCCGCGCTGCGCGAACGCCTCACCGAGCGCGAGATTGACGCTTACCACCATCCTCTGGTGCGCTTCGTCGGACTGGACAGCTACGAAGCCGCAAGCGGCGGCATCCGCCGCGACCTGTTCGCGGAAGGTGATACGGGCGTGTACCTGACCGACGCCGCGCTGCTGGAACGGCTGGCACAAGACAAGCTGGCGGGCATCGCCGCCGAAGTGAAGGCCGAGGGCTGGGCTTGGGCCGATGCCACGCCGGGCGTGACCCACGCTGACCTGCACGCCTTCCAGCGTGCTCCGAGAGAGCGGCGCGAACCCAACAAGCGCGAAGCGCAGCGCATCGAGAAGCTGCAAGCCAAGATGCAGGAGGTCGCCGAAGCGGTGGATGCCGCGGTGGACGCCGAGGACGAGGACAAGGCCGACGCGCTGCAAGAGGAAGGCGAGCGGCTGGGCGAGCAGTTGCAGGCGCTGGAGGATGGCTTGCAGGGATATGCCGCGAACGTGAAGGCCGCAGCCGGGGCCATCGTCACCATTGACCGCAACGGCGAGGCCGTGATTCATCGCGGGCTGCTGCGCGAGGCCGAGGCCAAGGCGCTGCGCACGCTCGAAAAGCTGCGCCTAGGGTTCAGTGGCGCGGATGCTGCCAGCGATGACGAAGGCGAGGAAGACGAAGCGCCCAAGGCCGCAGCGATTTCCGACCGGCTGGCCCAGCGCCTGAGCGCCCATCGCACCGCTGCGCTGCAAATCGAAGTGGCCCAGCATCCGCAAGTCGCACTGGCCGCGCTGATGCATGGCATGGTGCAGACCGTCTTGCGAGGCCGCTACTACGGCCACGATCTACCGCTGGGCGTGCGCCTCACGGTGCAGGACCGGCTGGAAGGCATGGCCCCGGACTGGCCGGAATCGCCTGCCGCCGTGGCACTGCGCGAATTGCAAGAGGCATGGAGCGGCAAGCTACCCGAGGACAGTGCCGAACTGTTCGCCGCGCTGCTGGCGATGGAGCAAGGCGAGTTGGTCAAGTTGCTGGCGGTGTGCGTGGCCTCGACGGTTGATGTGGTGACACCGCGCGCCACGGCGCAGCAACCCGGTGCGGAACTGGCGCAGGCCGTGGGCCTCGATATGGCCGCATGGTGGAAGCCGACCGCCGAAGGGTATTTCAAGCACGTTCCGAAGGTGGTGGTTCTGCAAGCCGTGGGCGAATTTGCGCCCGAGAGCGTCAATCGGCTGGCGAAGCTCAAGAAGGCCGACATTGCCAGCGAGGCCGAGCGGCTGGTGAACGGCAAGGGTTGGATGCCTGCCATCTTCAAGACGGAAGACGGGCCCGAGAAAGGCCCGCAGGACGGTGCGGAGGAAGTCGCCACCGAGGCGGATGAACCCACTGAAGTGTTGGCCGCTTGACCCGCGCTGAAGGCGCGCGCCCCGGCCTCGACCGGGGCGCTTCGCTGTCAGGAGCACCCCCCATGACCCGCACCACCACCAGCCGCCCGCGCATGGCGGCGATCTACTCCCCCGGCACGGTACGCGCTCGCCGCTGGCACGGCGATGGCGACGTGCGCGGCTACCGCCCGCCCTCGGGCTGGACGGCCCGCGCAGACCTCACCGATATTCACCCCATCACGGGCCGCGCTTTGGTGCGCGCCATGTGGTGGATCATCGAGACGAAGGAATAACCGTCGTCAACACCGCGCCCAGGCCGTTCCGCCCTGGGCGCGGTGAACTTCAAAAAATCCGGGCGCGGCGGTGGCCGCGCCCGGTGTTGAAGGCCAATAGCCCAATCAGAACGCCGCAGCCTTCGCAATGGCTCAGTGCGGCATTGAGATTTCGGCTGGCCCCCTCATATTGCTTGCTTCATGTTTGTAAAACAGTGTCTTCAGGAGGGAATCTAGATGAAGCTTGCTGATATTTTGAAGGACCTTGACGCAGAGAAAGATCCGGACGAAATTTTGATTGAAGTCACGTCGGAAATTTTGAAGCGCTGCGGCCTGCAAATCACATTGGAAAGCCGATGGGAACATTCTGGGCATAAAGACTGGATGTACCGTGTTGACCCGGAAAATCCAAGCATTCCCTTGAAACGTCACATCCACATTGCAAGGAGCAAGCACACCAGCTCAAAAGGTATGCAGGCCTCATGGAATGACGATGGTTCTCGTCACGACAGGGGGTCTTTCAACACCTCTGTCGGTGACACGGCGCGCGTTAGGGAGATTGCGAGAAGCGTTCTGAGTCTCCCGCCAAATGTCACGCTCGAAAGCGCTGACCATCCCGGAGTTGCTGGATCTTGGGTTGACGAAGTGCGGTTTTCCACGGATGGGAAGGTTGCCTACGTTTCCATTCGCGCGCTTTAAGAATGACAGCGTGAGGTGAGCGTGTCGGCGAGTTGCGCCGCCGGGCTTTCGGGCTGCGCCCCGTGCCGACTCCGGCGTCACGGCCATCCGGCTTCAATCCCTCACGCCTTCGCGCCTGCGGCGCTGCGCGCTGCGCTTGCCTCCAGGGGATGGGCGCAAGGCCCATCCCCGCCGCGCAGGCTTGGCGCCCCTCGATACCACCGAACCGGCTGTGCCGGATCGGGCCGGCCAGTGCCTCGCCGCAATGGACGGGTTGGCGAACACGCTGGAGCTTGCTGCGGCAGGTTGTGCGAATCGGTGCCGTCCTCAACGCTGGAGGTTCTCACCCATCACGTCACGAAGGACGGTTCACGGACAGCCCGCCCGGCCTCGCTATGGAGCTTCCACGCCACGCCTCAAGACCGGCGCCGCTCGGTGCGGCCGGGGCGTTTTCGCTTGTCGTCGGGTGGTTGACCTGGCCCGCGTCAGTGGGCGAGCCGGTGCAGCCTTTGTGCGGGGATGCCGAGCCGGCCCTGCCTCCGTTCGGTGCGGTTCGGCCCAAGGCGTCCTTGTGTTGTTGTGAATCCTGGCGGTGGCGCGGCTGCGCCTCGGGCTTCATGGCTGCAACCGTCCAGCGAAAACAATTTCCCCTCTGCTGCGCAGATTCCTCGCGGGCCAAATTGTTTTCTCCTCCCGGTGCTCCACTGCGTTGCGCCCGCAAGCGGTGCAGCCCGCCCGTCCCCCGCCGGCCGGATCACAACAAGGACGCGATGGGCGCGAACCTTGTTCCACCAAAAGGAGATCCATCATGGCCAACATCGGCACCTTCACCGCAGACAAAGACGGCTTCACCGGCACGCTTCGCACCCTGACGCTCAACGTCAAGGTCAAGCTGGTGCCCAACGACAAGGGCGACAACGAGAAGGCCCCGGACTTCCGCCTGCAGGCGGCCAGTCACGACATCGGCGCGGCGTGGAAGAAGACCAGCGAAGCTGGGCGGGAGTACATCTCTGTGACCCTGGATGATCCTTCGTTTCCGGCAACGGTCTATGCCCGGCTAATCGAAGGCGAGAACGGCACGCACGACTTGATCTGGTCGCGCAGCAAGCCCCAGGCGGCCTGACGGCCGCCAGCGCCCCGTCCACCGCGGCGGGGCGCAGTGCTGCCTTCGCGGCACTTCAAGGAGGCGACACCATCGCCTGGGTTGCGCCGTGTCGAGTTGCTTCCTGGGCGTTGCAGCCTTCGGTTGCAAGAATGGCCGGGCGTGTCGGTGCCTTGCACCGCCGGGCTTTGCGGGCTGCGCCCCGTGCCGACTTCGCCGTCACGGCCATCCGGCTTCAATCCCTCACGCCTTCGCGCCTACGGCGCTGCGCGCTTCGCTTGCTTCCCGGGGAAAGCCCTGCGGCCTATCCCCGCCGCGCGATGCTTGGCGCCCCTGCAGTCCCCGAACCGGCGGCGCCGGATCGGCCACGCCAGCGACGTCGCACGCTATGGCGTGTCACTCTTCTTCGTCACAGTCTCCAACTGCTGGCGCACCTGCGCCAGCAGTTGATCGACCTGCTGCAGGTCGTCGCCGGCATAGGCCAGCGTCAGCAGCGTGAGCGGGTGGATCTCCATGACCTCGCACAGCTCGGCGAGCTTGTTCAGGGTCGGACTTTTGAGGTCGCGCTCCAGCGTACTCATGTAGGTGCGGCTGGACACGTCGGAGAACGCCTCCTGGCTCAATCCACGCGCTTTCCTGATGGTCTTTAGTGCCTCCGACAATGTATGTTTCGCTGCCAACCTTGGATCTCCCCAAAATCCAAGATGACAGTCGATTGCGCCCTATAGGACTACAACCTATAGTGTTCATTCATGTAAACCTACCGCTTTTGTGCTTTTACGGAAATCCGTATCTGCGGTTTTGGACGGAAGCGCAAAGCCGCTTGCGTGCCTTTCCTCAAACCCGCCGATACGGTTCTGCGCTTTCACTCTTCGGCGGTTTTGTACGAATGAGGGGGTATCTATGAACCGGCTCATCACCGAGGACGAGCGCAAGCAACTGCTGGAACACGGCCGGGTCCGGGCCGCTGGCTTGGCCAATGACCCGTTGCCCGTGGTGCGGTTGTTCACGCCAGATGCGCACGCCACCTGGCTGCTGACTTCGCTCGATCCCGTCGATGGCGACACGGCCTACGGCCTGATCGACCTGGGAATCAGCATGCCCGAGTTGGGGACGGTGAAACTTTCCGACCTGGCTTCCATCGTCGGGCCACGCCAGCAACCCGTCATGCGGGATCGGTATTTCCGGGCGGTGCGCCCGTTGTCGGAGTACCTGCGGCTGGCTAAGGAGAACGGTTCCGTCCTCGATTGAGCCGTTCGCGCCACGGTCTAGCCGGGCGCATTGAGACTATTTCGGTCTTGCTTCAGACCTGTCAGGTCTTAGTTCGCACTGTTGCACCAAACCGGTGCCATCCTGACGCAAACAGTCATGATGCCGGCCGTGCCATCGGGCACGGTGGGTATCGCAGGAGGCCGCATTTCCTCGCGCGCCACCGTCGCATTCAGACGATCCACGCAATCCATCGGATGCTTTTCGTCTTGACACGCAAGTTACTAATCTACCAGCTTATTCACGATTGGATGCTAGTTCGATGCGGTGACGTTTGCGTGTGAAACCGGTGACGGCCGTCCTGCTCTACGGGAGTTTGCGTCATGGCCGAACCGCACCACCTCGCGCACTGGTATCCGACTGCCGCCTACCTCTACGTGCTGTGCCTGGATACGCTGGCACTGGCCTGGGAGTATCTGCGCCGCCATCCCGATTACCGGCTTGACTGGCTCCACCGTGCGCGCCGCCTCGATGCTGCGCATCGCTGGGGCTTGCGTCTGCTGGAAGACCCGGCCCTGGATGCGCGTGACGCGCATCCGGCCTGGCTGCCTGGCCATGAAGCCGTGGTGCAGCTCCACCCGGATGCCGATCCGCCGCCTGACGCTGCGGCCTTCGCCTTCTGGTGCATCCCCGGTCACAAGCAGCTGCTGCATGACGGCAAGGGCCTGGCGCTGATCGCGCGCAGTTCAGGCCATTGCCTGCGCTATGCGCTGGCGCCTGGCCTGGAGGACGGCATGGCCGTGGCTTACGCCCACCGCGGTCACGGCACCACGCATGTGCCCGACACGCCTGCGCCAATGGCGCGGCCCAGGCCACCGCCTGCGGCGCTGCTGGAGCTGCACACCCTGCAGGCGCTCGATGCGACCCTGGCGGGTGCGTCCTTACGCGACGTAGCTGAAGGCTTGTTCGGCGCGGATGCCGCAGCTGGTTGGTACAGCGACGGCGGCCTGCGCTCCAAGGTGCGCCGCCTGGTGCGGCGCGGCGATGCGCTGATGCGCGGCGGCTATCGCCGCCTAGCACAACTGCCGCCGCTTGAGAAGGGTCGTTTTGAAGAGAGCGCAAAACGACCCTGAGCACGAGGGCTTCGTTTTCTGAGACTGCCTCCATCCGGTTGCGCTGTGTGGCCGGAGCCCTGCAACCGATGGAGGTTCTCACCATGCGTCCTGCTCCCTTGCGGCCTGCCGCTACTGTCTCGACCGCTGCCGCGCAACCGCAGCGTTATCTCACCAACGACGAGGCTGCCGATTACCTGCGGCTGTCGCCGCGCACGCTGGAAAAGCAGCGCGTGCTGGGTGGCGGCCCCAAGTTTCGCAAGTTCGGCCGCCGCGTCATGTACGCCGTGGCCGACCTCGATGCCTGGGCTGCGGATCGCAGCTTCGAGAGCACGTCCGATCCCGAATACGCCGAGCAGCACTCGGCGGACAGCCGTGCGCGCTGATCGCTGGAGTGCGGGTGGCCTTCGCCATGTCCAGCCCATCCGGGGCAGTCAGGCAGGAGCGCGAACAGCTCGATCTGTTCCGCGCCTTGCCGGGCAACATGGCGCCGCGCGACAGCCAGGACCTGATGGCCTTTCCGTTCTTCTCGCTGGCAAAGTCGCGGCGCACGGCGCCCATCGACTTCCAGGCCAGCGGCGTGACGATCCGCGTGGAGGGCACGCAGGAGCACGGCATCGCCACGATTTGGGACGCGGACGTGCTGATCTGGGCGGCTTCGCAGATCGTGGAAGCCCGCGACGCGGGCTTGCGCCCGTCGCGGCTGATGCAGGCCACGCCCTACGAGATCCTGCGCTTCATCGGGCGCGGTACGTCGCTGCGAGACTACCAGCGCCTCAAGGCGGCGCTGGATCGCCTGCAATCCACGACGGTGGCCACGTCGATCCGCGAGACGACTGGGCGGCGCCTGCATCGCTTCTCGTGGATCAACGAGTGGAAGGAGCTGGCCGATGCCAAGGGCACGCCCTTGGGGCTGGAGCTGATCCTGCCGGACTGGTTCTATGCGGGCGTGCTCGATGCCGCGCTGGTGCTGACCATCGATCCGGCGTATTTCCAGCTGACGGGCGGGATCGAGCGGTGGCTGTACCGTCTGGTGCGCAAGCACGGCGGGCGACAGCCGGGCGGCTGGCAATTCGACTTCCGGCACCTGCACCGCAAGTCGGGCAGCACGGCCAAGCCCTACGACTTCGCCTGCGACCTGCGCGCCCTGGTGGCGCGGCAGTCGCTACCGGGCTACGTCCTGGGCATCGAGCGGCTGGATGGCGCCGAGCTGCTGACGTTCCGGCCAGGGCGTCCCGTGCCGTCCGCGGCACGGGGATAAACGGTGCGCGCCCTGTGGACGGACTCGTGCTATCAGGCGTGCCCGGTGTCGTGCTATCAGGCGTGGGACTATCGTGCTATCAGGCGTGTCCATCGGCCGCAAAGCCAATGCTGGCGCGGGTTTCGGCCTCCCTTAACTTCCCTAACTTAAAACATCTAACTGATAGTAGAAGCGCCGCGCCACGGTGGACAACCACCACGCTGCCCGAAATCCAGCTGCAACAGCCAGGCTTTCCAACGCGGAGGGCCAGGCCATGATCGTCGCGCTGCTGAACCAAAAAGGCGGCGTGGGCAAGACCACGCTCGCCACCCACATCGCCGGCGAGCTGGCGATGCGCGGGCAGTCGGTCATCCTGCTGGATGCCGATCCACAGGGCTCCGCGCTGGACTGGACACAGCGCCGCAGCCAGCAAGGTTTGCCAAGGCTGTTCAGCGCCGTGGGCCTCGCACGCGAAACGCTGCATCAGGAAGCACCAGAACTCGCCAGGCGGGCCGATCATGTCGTCATCGACGGCCCGCCGCGCATCGCCGCCTTGGCGCGCTCCGCGCTGCTGGCGGCCGAGCGCGTGCTGATCCCGGTTCAGCCCAGCCCCTACGACCTGTGGGCTTCTGCCGAGATGGTGGCGCTGATCCGCGAGGCGCAGGTGTTCCGGCCAGCGCTGCGCGCGGCCTTCGTCATCAATCGGCGCGTCAGCACCACCGTAATCGGACGCGAGGCACGTGGCGCGCTGGCCGAGCAGCCGCTGCCTGCGCTGCGCGCGGAAATGCATCAGCGCATCGTGTTCGCCGACAGCGTGGCCGCTGGCCGGCTTGCACGCGAGACGGCGCCGGACAGCGCCGCCGCGCGCGAAATCGCTGCGCTGGTCGATGAACTGCTGCGGTGGCCGTCATGAGCAGTCCCGCCAGCAAGCGCACGGCAAAGCGCGTCGGTATCGGCGCGCGTCCGCCCGCGAATCCGCACGCTGAGGCGTGGATTCGCCAGGGCAGCGCCGATGACCTCCAGAAAGGCGACCTCTACACAGCTCGCCTGACCCTCGACATCACGCCCGCCATGCGGGCGCGCATCAAGGTATCGGCCTTCACGCTAGGCGTGACGGTGGCCGATCTGCTGCGCGCGCTGCTGGAGCGCGAATTCCCGGAGAAGTCCTCATGAACACGTCCGCCTCAACGACTTCGACTGCATCGGCACCGCCGTCCATCCCGCCTGTCGGCGTGGCCGACGGCGTGCCGCTGACGCGCGTTGCGCTCGCATACATCGACCAACGCTTCGACCTCTACCTGCGCTTCGGTGATCCTGCTCACATCATCCGGTTGGATCGCTGGCGCCGCTGCGCGGTGTTCACTCCGAATGCGGTTCTCTGCCGCATCCGTTGGCAGGCCAACGACTACGGCACGATCCGCTGGCAGCTCATGGTGATGCAGGCGTGCATGTCGATGGATGGCGCGCAGCGCATCCCCGGCGTGCAGCCAGGCGCGCGCCTGTTGCTGCACGCCGAGGGTGAGCAGTCGGTGCGTGCGGTGCTGGCACGCATCGACGCCATCGAGGCGCTGGGCATCGTGCCTGCTGGCGCTTCGCCCGCGTACTGGCGCACGCTGGGCAACCGGCTCGCGGCGCGCCTGCAGTTGCCCGAATACAGCGCCGAGCGGCACGCCGCCTGGCTGGCCGGGAGAGCGCTGTCATGACCACGATTTCTGTTTCCACTGCTGTCACGCATCCTCGCTCGCGCCTGCGCGCTCGCATCGTGCTGGCGGGCCTGTCCGTCTGCGGCCTCGCTGCGCTGGCCTGGGCGTCCTTCGTGCATCCACTGCCGCGCCTGACCTACAACCCGTCCGACAGCGTGGCGGTCGGTTGGTATCGCGTCGATCCGCTCGACCATCGCACCAGCTCGCCGCCACATCCTTTGTCCGTGGGCAGCATCGTGCTGGTGCCGCTGCCTGCCGAGGCTGCCGCGCTCGCTGCGCAGCGCGGCTACCTGCCGACGCGCATCCCGTTGCTCAAGCGCGTGGGCGCGGTGGCGCCGCAGGAGGTGTGTATCGCCGACGGCAGAGTCCTTATCGACGGCGTGCCTTCGGCCGCCGTGCTGTCTGCCGATCGCTGGGGCCGGCCGCTGCCATCCTGGCAGCAGTGCCACCGCCTTCGGCCTGGCGAGCTGTTCCTGCTCAGTGTCACCAATCCGGCGTCGTTCGACAGCCGGTATTTCGGGCCGGTCAGCGCAGCCGCCGTGATCGGCGTTGCGCGTCCGGTCTGGTTGGAGTCGCGCCCATGACGGCCGCCGATTCGCTGCGCATCGTCGTGCTATTGGGCGTGTCGTTCGGGCTGCTGTCGCGGTGTCGTCGTGCGTGCAGTGCGAGCGCATCCGCGCGGCACTTCGCGCTGCCTCCGGCGCAGCCGTCCCACGTGCAGGCGTCTTGCCTCGAACACGGCTGGCCTGCGGCCATCGCCGTGTTCGCCGGTGCGCTGGCTGCTGGTGCAGCCTTGCCACCGGGCCGCAGTTGCCGGGAGCGGATGCGAGAGGCAAATGCGGAAGGCAAGACAAAAGGGTGCGGCACCTGTCGGCCCGCAAAGCCAGTCTGCACATGGGGGTGGCGCGACACGCAGCGGCTTCGCCACCGTGCCGCGTGGGGCGCGAAGCCCGCGCCGATGCGGGCATGTCCGCGTGCTTCGCACGCCCGGACACGCCAGAACTTGCAAGGAGCACAGCCATGACCGACCGCCGCGACGACGATTTCCGCATCCGTCCCAGCGCCCCGAAGAACCGGGGCCAGAGCTTCGTCTCCAAGGTACTCAAGCAGGCGGGCAAGGCCAGCGGCGGTAAGTCCTCGGTGCGCCGTCCTGGTGGCAGTAGCAAGAGTGCCGGCTCCGGCCAGCGGCCCGGCTCACGCTTGGGACGCGGCCACACGGCGGCGCGCTTCGCGGGGGCGAAGCTCACGTCCATGTCGCGGCGTGTGACCATCAAGACGCTGCTGCTCAATCAGCACCGAGCCAGCCCGCAGTCGCTTGCCAAGCACCTGCGCTATATCGAGCGCGATGGTGTGGGCCGCGATGGCGAGTCGGGCCAAGCCTACGGGCCGCAGACCGATGCCGCCGACCTCGATGCGTTCAAGGAACGCTGCGCCGACGACCGGCATCACTTCCGCTTTATCCTTTCGCCCGAAGATGGCGCGGAGCTGGAAGACCTGCGCACCTATACCCGGCACCTCATGGGTCGCATGGAGGCCGACCTTGGCACGGGCCTCGATTGGGTGGCCGTCAATCACTGGAACACCGACAACCCGCACACGCACATCGTCGTGCGCGGGCGCGACGACACCGGCAAAGACCTCATCATCGCGGGCGACTACATCGCCGATGGGTTCCGCCATCGCGCCGCCGAACTGGCGACCGAATGGCTGGGGCCGCGCACCGAGCTGGAGATCCAGCAGACCTTGCGGCGCGAGGTGGATCAGGAGCGGTGGACGAGCCTGGATCGCACCTTGAAGCGCGAGGCCGGCGACGATGGCATGGTGCATGTCGAACGGCTCAACGAACCCCGACTGCAACGCCAGCGTCTGCTGCTGATCGGCAGGTTGCAGCGTTTGCAGCGCCTGGGCCTGGCCGACGAGGCCCAGCCCGGCACGTGGACCGTCCACAACGATGCGGAAAAGACCCTGCGCGCCCTGGGCGAGCGCGGCGACATCATCCGCACCATGCAGCGGGCCATGCGCGGCGAGCCACGCGAACTGGCGGTGTTCGAGCCTGGGGACGATGGCCGAACCATCCTCGGCCGCGTGGCCGCGAAGGGGCTGGCCGACGAACTGCACGACCGGGGCTATCTGGTCATCGACGGCGTGGACGGCAAGGCCCACTACGTTGCGCTCAACGCCCGCGACGAGCTGGCGAACTATCCGACCGGCGCCGTGGTGGAGGCAAGGAGATCGGCTGACGTGCGCGCGGCCGACAAGAACATCGCCGCGTTGGCGAGCGATGGCCTGTACCGCACCGACCACCACCTTGCCATCGCGCAGGGTCAGGCCGTGCCCGGCCGCGATCCGCAGGAAGTGGTCGCGTCCCACGTCCGCCGGCTGGAAGCCTTGCGCCGTGCCGGTATCGTGGAACGGGTGGCCGAGGGGCTATGGAAGGTGCCGGACGACTTGCCCGAGCAGGGCCGTCGCTACGATGCGCAGCGCCTGGGCGGCGTGGCGGTGGAGCTGAAATCGCACCTGCCCATCGAGCGGCAGGCCCGCGTGATCGGAGCCACCTGGCTCGACCAGCAGTTGATCGGCGGCGGCTCGGGCCTGGGCAACCTGGGCTTTGGCAGCGAGGTCAACCAGGCGATGCAGCAGCGCGCCGAATTCCTGGCCGAACAGGGGCTGGCAGAGCGGCGCGGGCAGCGCGTAATCCTCGCGCGCAATCTATTGGCGACACTACGCGATCGGGATGTGATTCGGGCTGCCAAGGATATTGCCACCGAAACCGGGCTGGAACACCGTCTGGCGGCCGATGGCCAGCGCGTGACCGGCATCTACCGGCGCAGCCTCATGCTCGCCAGTGGCCGCTTTGCCATGCTCGATGATGGTATGGGGTTCAGCTTGGTGCCATGGACGCCGGTCATCGAACAACGACTCGGCATGCTGATTTCTGGGCAGGTACATGGTGGCACCCTATCCTGGCAAATCCGACGGCAGCAGGGTTTATCCGTTACCTGACGCCAGCAGCGATTGAGCACCTACCGACCGGATGCGTCTACAGCCGTTCAGCGTCCGGCAAACTGCGGGACTCGCTTTGCGACGAACGCGTGAACCGCTTCCAGCGAATCTGTGGTTTTCGAGGCTCGATTCATTTCGGCCGCCTCCAGCCTCAATGAGGTCGCCAGATCACTCTCGAAGGCAGCGAGTTGCAGGCGCTTGGCGCCCGCATAACCTTGCGTTGGTCCGACCGAAAATTGCACCGCCATACGCCGCGCTTCGCCCAGCAGGCTCTCGCCAGGAACCACTTTCTCGACCAATCCCCAGGCCAAGGCCTCGTCCGAACTGACTACGCGATTGGTCAAGATCATGTCTCGTGCGCGTCGTCCACCCACTGCGCGTGGAAGTAGCCAGCTGATGCCGAAATCCCCCGCGTATCCGAGGCCGGTATGGGCCGCCACAAACTTCGTCCCACTTGCGGCAATCAGGTAGTCAGAGGCCAAGGCAAGCCCGAGACCGCCTCCGGCCTCCGGCTACCGCGCCTTGTACGGCGCAGACTACCGGGAACGGCAGGCTGGCGAATTGAGGAATCATGCTTTCGGCCACTCTCAGTTCGTCATCGACCAAGGTAGACAACGCATCGCCTGCGGCCACCATTTCTTCGATGTCGCCTCCGCAACTGAACATCCGGCCCTCGCCGCGCAGCAGCAAAGCTCGAATCGAGCCATCGCGTTCGACATCTGCAATGACACCAGCGAGCACGTTTACGACCGACGTGCTCAACGCATTCATTTTTTTTGGCGAGTTGAGTGTTATGGTCGCGACGGCACCATTCTTTTCGAGAATTACCGGATTTCCAGGCATGCTGACGTTCCCTGATTGATCAAAATTTCAGCGTCAGCGCGGCGCCATGCGAATGGCACCATCCACACGAATGGACTCGGCATTCATGTAGCCGCAAGTAACGAGAAACTCGACGGCCTGCGCGAATTCATCGGGGTCGCCTAAACGCTTGGGGAAGGGCACGCTGGCCGCCAGCGCCTGTTTGACGTTGTCCGGCAGACCCAGCAGCAACGGTGTACCGAAGATCCCCGGCATGATGGTGTTGATCCGGATCCCTTCGTCCATCATGTCGCGCGCGATTGGCAGGGTCATGCCCACGATGGCTGCCTTGCTGGCCGCATAGCTGGCCTGGCCGACCTGGCCGTCCTGCGCGGCGGCCGAAGCGGTGTTGACGATGACGCCGCGCTCGCCATCGGTCAGCGGCGCGAGCGTCAACATACCCGCGGCTGACTTGGCGATGCAACGGAAGGTGCCCACCAGGTTGATCTGAATGATGCGATTGAAGCGATCTGCCGCGCATGGGCGGATTTCGCCGGTTTTCTTGTCGCGGCTGACAGTCTTGACGGCATCGGCAGTACCGGCGCAGTTGACCAGAATGCGCTCCTGCCCGATGGCCGCACGGGCCTTGGCGAAGGCGGTGTCCACCTGCTCCTCAGATGTCACGTCCACATTGCAGTAAACGCCGCCGAGTTCGCTGGCCAACGCCTGGCCGACGGTTTCGTTCATGTCGAAGATGGCGACTTTGACGCCACGGCTGGCCAAACGCCGGGTCGTGGCGGCTCCCAGGCCGGAAGCGCCCCCGGTGATGATGGCCGAGATGTCGGAGTTCAGTTGCATGGTTTTTCCTCGATGGATGACAGATAGACAGGCGTTATTGGCCCGTGAAGTGGGGGGTGCGCTTGCCCAGGAATGCCGCTTGCCCTTCCAGGTTGTCGGCCGAACGCAAAGCGACGAGGAAATTACGCTTCTCATGCTCCAGGCCTTGCGCGAGCGGAGTCTCAAAGCTGGCCAGTGCCGCATCTTTCGCCAGCGCCACGGCCAGCGGCGAATTGGCTGCAATCCGGTTGGCCATCGCCAACGCCGTCGGCAGGGCCTGGCCATCAGCCGTCACTTCGGCGACCATGCCTGCATCGCAAGCCTTGCGGGCGTCGATGAAATCGCCGGTCAGCAACAGGGCCATGGCCTTGGACTTACCGATAGCGTGGATCAGGCGCTGCGTGCCCCCGGCACCCGGAATGGCGCCCAGCTTGACTTCCGGCACACCAAAATTGGCAGACTCGCCAGCGATCGCGATGTCGCAGGCCAGCGCTAATTCTGTGCCGCCGCCCAGCGCGAGCTTTTCCACCGCTGCGATGACGGGCTTGGGGAAGCGCTCCAGTTCCGACCAAAAGTGGCCGCCTGCTGCCGCACGATCGCCCAGCAGTGGCTCGGCGCGCAGCGCATCGAAGGCCGTGATGTCGGCCCCGGCGCAGAACACGCCCTCGGCGCCGGTGATGATGACCGCGCGCACGGTATCGTCGTCGCGCAGTTGCACAAGCTGCGCACGCAGGCCATCGAATACCGCGCGGTTCAAGCTGTTCTTCGCGCGCGGGCGGTTGATGGTCAAGGTGGCGATGGCGCCATCGCGGCTGACGAGCACTTCGCTGGCTTCGCTCATGGTGGCTCCGCTCATCCAAGCCGCTCGATGATGGTGGTATTGGCCGTGCCCGAAGCCTCGCAGATGGTCTGCAGGCCATAGCGGCCGCCCCGCCGCTCCAGCTCGCACAGCAGGTCGGTGAGCATGCGCGCGCCGGTGGAACCCAGCGGATGGCCGATGGCCACCGAGCCGCCGTTGACGTTGAGGCGATCGTCCGGAATGCCGAATTCCTGCTGGAACATCAGCGGCACGCCGCCAAAGGCCTCGTTGACTTCAAACAGGTCAATGTCGGCCGGGGTCAGACCCGATTCCGTCAGCGCCTTGCGGGTGGCATCGAGAACAGCGGTGAACTGGATCACCGGGTCGGCTGCCGCCACGGCGGTGCTGACGAAGCGCGCGCGCGGCTTCAGGCCATGCTGCTTGGCATAGGCGCGGCTGGCGATCAGCAGCGCGGCGGCGCCATCGCTGATCTGCGACGAGTTGGCGGCCGTGGTGGCACCGTCGGCGGCAAACACGGGCTTGAGCGTGGCCATCTTCTCGGGGTTCGGGTCGGCACGCACGCCTTCGTCGGCAGTGACGAGCGGGCTGTCTGGGTCGGCTGGGTCTTCGTTCAGTCGCACCAGTTGGTCTTGGACTCGGCCAGCCTGCAAAGCCTCGGTGGCGCGCCGATGGCTGCGCACGGCGAAAGCGTCCAGGGCCTCGCGCGTGAGGCCGAAGCGCTTGTTCATCAACTCCGACGAAGCGCCTTGCGCCAGCAGCGGGTTGTCCTGGTAGCGCGCCAGTTCGCGCGGGCTGTATTGCGAGCCCAGCGGCGCGCCGGGTTTGAATGACGGCGGCATGGGGGCCTGCGACATCGATTCCACCCCGGCGCCGATGACCAGTTGGTAAGCGCCCGCCTGGATGCCATGCACGGCAAAGCTCACCGCCTGCTGGCCGGAGCCGCATTGCCGGTCAACCGTCACCGCCGGGACGGATTCGGGCAGCCCCGCCGCCAATACGGCATGACGGCCCAGGTTGCCGTGCTGTTGGTCCCATTGCAGCACGCAGCCGACGATCACATCGTCCAGATCGGCGGGGTTGATGCCGGAGCGCTCGACCAGCTGGCGCAGCGTCTCGCCCAGCAGATCGACGGGGTGCCATTTCTGCAGGCGCCCGCCGCGCTTGCCCACGGGGGTGCGCAACGCACCGACGATGACGGGTTCATGGTCATTCATGTTCTTCTCCTGGTGCAAAAAGGTTGGCTCACTCGGCGTAGCGGCCCGCATGCTCGGCGCGGATGCGCTTCTTGTCGAGCTTGCCGACGCTGGTCTTGGGGATGGCTTCGACGAACAGGACCTGATCTGGCAACTGCCACTTGGCGAAGGCGCTGGTCAGGTGTTCCTGCAATTGCTCCTGAGTCGCCTGCTGGCCGGGCCTCAGCACCACCAGGGCCAGCGGCCGTTCCTGCCACTTCGCATGGGGAATGCCGACCACCGCGGCGTCGCGCACGGCCGGGTGGCCCATGAGCAGGTTTTCCATGTCGATGGAAGAAATCCATTCACCACCGCTCTTGATCACGTCCTTGATGCGGTCGGTGACTTTGAGGTAGCCGTTCTCGTCCACCGTGCCGACATCGCCCGAGCGCCACCATCCGCCTTCCAGGAAACGGTCTGCGGAATCAGGCATGTCGTGGTATCTGGCCGTTATCCAGGGGCCGCGCAGGCAAATCTCGCCCGCTGACTTTCCGTCGTGCGGCAAGTCCTTGTCGTCGGCATCGAGGATGCGAATATCCACCCCGGTCAGCACCAGACCCTGCTTGCGCTTGAGGTTCCACTTCTCTTCCTCGGTCAAGCGCTTCTTGAGCGTGGACTTGAGGCGGTTCATCGTCACCAGCGTCGTGGCTTCGGTGGCGCCGTAGGCGTGCACCACCTCAGCACCCGTGAGGTCGTAGAAACCGATCATCATCGACAGCGGCGGCTCCGTGGCGCCAGACAGCATGCGCATGCGGCTGAAGTCCGGCTTGACCGGCATCGTCTCGATGTACTGCAGCATGGGCTGGAAGATGGCCGGTGCGCCATTGGCGATGGTCACGCCCTCGGCGATCATGGCATCGACCAGCGGCTTGGTGTCTTCGGCAACGTAGCGGCCCGGCAGCACGATCTTGTCGGCGAGCAGCGTGGCGGCCTGCGGCAGGCCCCAGCATTGCCCGTGGAACATGGGCGTGATGAGCATGACGCAGTCGTCCAGCGTCATGCCCAGATTGGTGGCCATGGCCGTGGAGTGCAGGTAGATGCCGCGGTGCGAGTAGTACACGCCCTTGGGCTTGCCCGTGGTGCCGGTGGTGTAGCAGGCGCTGTAGGCCGAGGTTTCGTCGATCTCGGGCCAGTCGATCTTCGTGTCGGCGGCGGCCAGCAGGTCTTCGTAGTGCAGCAGCGGTTTCAGCGTGGTCTTGATCTGGTCCAGCGGCTTGTCGGTCATGACAATCCAGCCCTTGATCTGGGGCGAATTCGCTGCGACGGATTCGGCAAGGGGTAGCAATGACTCGTCTACGCAAACGTAGGACACCTTGCTGTGGTCGACCACGTAGCCCAGGTCCTCTGGGCCCAGGCGCAGATTCATCTGCAACATGACAGCACCCAGGCCGGGAATGGACCAGTACAGCTCGAAGTGGCGTCGGCTGTTCCAGTCCAGGATGCCGACCCGGTCGCCCGGCTCGACGCCGAGAGCGCGCAGTGCATTGGCGCTGCGGCAGACGCGCGCGTAGCAATCGGCATAGGTGTAGCGATCCCAGCCGCCATCGGGTGTGCGGTAGACGATCTCCTGGTCCCCGTGGGTGCGCGCAGCGTGCCGGATCAGCGTTGTGGTGTTCAGTTGGCGCTCGTTGCCCGTGGTGGACGGGCAGCCGCGGACAGGCTTGGTGGGCTGGATGGTGTCGGTCATGTGCTTGTCTCCTAGGTAGTTGTGTCGAGTGCCTGGAACCGTGGGGCCGGGGCCGCTTCGATGGCGCCGGATGGGGTGATCTGGTAAATGCCCCGTGCTGCGTTATGCGGATGCCGCACCGCCTCGGCGAGGCTGAGCACGGGCGCAAAGCAGGCGTCGCTGCCTTCGAGCAGCGCGCACCAGTGCGCCCTGGGTTGGCTGCGGATAAAGGCTGCGATCCGCTCTTTCAGCGCTGGCCACGTCGCCGCGTCGTACTGCTCGGCGGGGTTCACGTCAGCAAGGCCCAGCTTCGACAGCAGAAGCGCGTGGAACGCTGGCTCCACTGCTGCGAGGCTGATGAAGCCGCCGTCAGCGCAAGCGTATACGTCATAGAACGGCGAATCGTGAAACGGGCTCGGCTGCGCGCCGTCAATTTGCCCATTGGCGCGAATCCAATGCACCAGCGTGCCCAGCATGGCCACGATGTCAATGATCGCGGCGTCCACGACCCGGCCGTGGCCGGTGGCGCGCGCATCGACCAGCGCGCAGGCGACGCCGAAGGCCATGCCCAGCGCCCCGGCCCCATCCCCGAGTACCGAGGGCGGCACGATGGGCGCCTGCCCCCTGTGCGCCGACAGCGACAGCAGGCCTGTCAGCGCGACGTAGTTCAGGTCGTGGCCCGCGGCCTGGGCAAGTGGCCCGTCCTGGCCCCAGCCCGTCATCCGGCCATAGACCAGCCGGGGATTGAGCGCCGCGCAATCTGCGGGGCCGAAGCCCAGCCGCTCCATCACCCTTGGGCGAAAGCCTTCGATCAGAGCGTCGGCCTGGGCAATCAGTTCCAGTGCGCGCGCCTTGCCACCGGGCGACTTCAGGTCGATGACCTCGACCTTCTTGCCGCGGTGCAGCGGGTTCTCCACCGCCCCGCCCAGCCGCTGCGCCCCAGCAGCCTGCTCGGCCCGTGCCAGCGCGATCACCTCGGCGCCCATGTCGACCAGCATCCTGGCGGCCAGAGGGCCTGGACCGATGCCCTCAAACTCCACCACACGGACGCCGTGCAGAGGCAACTGCAGCGTGTGCGGCATGTTCACAGCTTCCTCGAAACCAGGTCTTTCAGGACCTCGTTGGCGCCGCCGTAGATCTTCTGCACTCGCGAAGCGGCATACATCCGCGCGATCGGATACTCGGCCATGTAGCCGTAGCCGCCGAACAATTGGAGACACTCGTCCACCACGCGGCACTGCTGTTCGGTGCACCACCACTTGGCCATGTAGGCGGCCTCGTTGTCGAGTGTGCCGTCCAGCAGTCTCTGTGTACAGTCGTTGACGAAGCTGCGCACCACATGCGCGATGGTCGCCATCTCGGCCAGCTTTTGGCGCGTTGTCTGCATGTCGAACAGAGGCGCACCGAATATCTTGCGCTGCTTCGTGTATTCGATGGTGAGCTCCAACGCCCGGTCGATGACGGCCGCCGCCGGCACTGCAATGACCATGCGCTCGTAGGGCAGCGCGCCCATCAGTTGCCCAAAGCCTTGGCCTTCAACGCTCCCCAGCAGTTGGTCGGCTGGAACGCGCACGCTGTCGAAGAAGAGCTCCGCCGTGTCCGAGGCCTGCATGCCGATCTTTTCAAGCAGGCGGCCCACACGAAAGCCTGGCAGGTTCTCGGTCTCCAGTACGAACAGCGACACCCCTTTGCTGCCCGCGCCACTGGTGCGCGCCGCGACGATCAGCAGGTTTCCGGTGAAGCCGTTGGTGATGAAGGTCTTGGCGCCGTCGATCACGTAGTAGTCGCCGTCGCGCCGGGCCCGGGTGGAGATGGCCTTCAGATCCGAGCCGCAGCCCGGCTCGGTCATCGCGATGGCGGCCAGCATCTCGCCGTTCGTCACCTTGGGCAGCCAGCGCTGCTTTTGCGCTTCGGTGCCAAAGTCCAGGATGTAATGCGAAGCGATGGTGTGCACCGCGATATTGACCGGCATCTCGGCCTTGGCCAGTTCGTCCTGCACCACCAGCTGGTAGGCGAGGCTGGCGCCGGCACCACCATAGGTCTCGGGCATCTCGGGCAGCAGAAAGCTCATCCCGCCGAACGGACGCCAGACCTCGCGCGGGATGTAGCCCTGGCGGCGCCATTCGTCGAGCCGGGGAGTGAATTCGGCGGCAACGTAGCGACGCACCTGCTCGCGAAAAGCGTCGATCTCGTGGTCCATCCAGGCGTGGCGATACAGCTGTGGCAGCATGGGCATGTCTCCTTGTATGTTGGCTTCTGACCCCGCACCGGGCGTTCCGCACAGCGCCACTGCCGAAGTGTTTTTGGGGATGCGACAATCGTAGTAATTGGCCCCTGCGAGGGCGATAGCGGATTGCCTCAATCAACTGACAAATAACTTCTTTTGGCCCGCGCGACCGGCGTTGGCTCCTTCGATCACACGCAATGCTGCAACCCGTCTTCACCGCTCCTATCTTTGCCGTGCATGGCCTGCTGGACGGCGCGCGCGGCAAGGGGCTGGCCACGCAAGAATGGCTGAAGGGCGTGCTGGGGCGCGCCGGCATCAGCGAATCGCTGCTGGAGCTCAAGGATTCGCGCGTAACCGTGGAGCAGTTCAACGCGCTATTTATCGCTGTCAAGGACAGCCTGAACGACGAGTGCCTGGGCTACCTACATGAGCGACCCATGCGCCCGGGCAGCTTCGCGCTAATGGTGCGCAGCGCGTTCACTGCCCATTCGTTGTCATGCGCCCTGCGTCGCCTGAGCGAATCCTTCGCCCTGCTGCAGGACGACGTGACGCTGGTGCCCGTGACCGAGGGCGCGCTGGGGGGCTTCGCGCTGGAGATGCGCGGCGGCCCGGGCGCACATGCCGAATTCCTTCATGCACATCTGCTGCGCGTGTTCTGGCGCTTGTTGCTGTGGCTGCACGGCGGCCGGCTGGTGCCGCAGCGATTCGACTTCAATTTTGCGCTGCCGCTCCATGCGATGAGCTACGGGCGCATCTTTTCCGGCACGCTGTGCTTCGGGCAGCCGCGCACGGCCGCCTGGTTCGACGCCGATGCCTTTAAACAGCCGGTGCGGCGCGATCGGGACGCGCTGCAGTCCTTCCTGCGCGCCACGCCGGGCAACGTGGTGGGGCCTTACCTGAACGAGCGCAGCGCCAGCGCGCGGGTCCGCATGGTGCTGCAGCGGGCCAGCCCGGAATGGCCCGACCTGGTCGTCACCGCGCAGCGCCTGCACTTGTCGGTGAGCGCGTTGCAACGGCACCTGGCCTCCGAGGGCACTTCCTTCCAGGCGCTAAAGGACCAGTTGCGGCGCGACATGGCGATCGTGCGCCTGACCAGCAGCGAAGCCTCGCTCGTCGCCATCGCCGCCGACCTGGGCTTCACCGACAGCACCGCCTTCCAGCGCGCCTTCAAGGTCTGGACCGGCAGCGCGCCGGGAGCCTACCGTGCCCGCTCGCGCAGCAGGTAGAACCCTACATAGAGGCATTCGACGGATTCCGGCTCGGCCACGAGGCTGTAGCCGGCCACCGAGAAGATCGGTGCCTTCATAGCTGCCGGGGCCCTGGCCTACCTCGAGCGAGGCTCTCGTGCGCTCAAGAGACTGTTTGCCGCCGTTGGGGCAGTTGCACCGACGGCAGCGCAGCGACAGGCTGTGCCAGGAAGCAGACGTTTTCCATCAGCCTATCGAGGTCATTCGTCATTGCCACCGTTGAGGCTGACTTCTAAGCTTCCTAAGCTAAAACTGAGCTCGCACTGCATAGGAGTGATGGCTCTGCGCCATTAGGAGCAGCACTGCCAGAATGTAAATCAAGCATCATGACCGACGCAGCCCCGGCACTCTCGTATCCGTTCTCGGATCTCCCACTCCCTGGCCAAGCCACGGAAATCAAGCCTGGTGTGCTGTGGCTGCGCATGCCGCTGCCGTTTTCCCTGGATCACATCAACCTCTGGGCATTGAGCGACGGTCCTGGTTGGGCGGTCGTGGACACGGGCATTCGCAGCGTGGACGTCAGGAACGCGTGGCTCGCCTTGCTCGCTCCGCAGGGGCCGCTAGCCGGCCGACCCATCTCCCGTGTGATAGCGACGCACATGCACCCGGATCATGTGGGCATGGCGGGATGGTTGACACGTCGCTTCGAATGCGCGCTTTGGATGACACGAGACGAGTATTTGAGCTGTCGGGTGATGCTTGCCGATACGGGGCGGGAAGCGCCAGTCGATGGCGTTCGCTTCTATCGGAGGGCCGGATGGAGCGACACCGAGGTGGATGAGTACCGCACCCGGTTCGGTGACTTCGGTAAAATGATCCATCCATTGCCTGACAGCTTTGTGCGGCTCACGGATGGCCAGATGTTGCGGATCGGGGACCAGGAATGGGAAGTCATCGTCGGCACAGGACATTCCCCCGAGCACGCGTGCTTCTACTCGCGCGAACTGGATTTGCTGATATCGGGGGATCAGGTTCTTCCCAGGATCAGTTCCAATACCTCCGTGTACGCCACCGAGCCGCATGCGAATCCTCTGCAGGGTTGGCTCGATTCCATCGACCGGTTGATGCAACGCGTACCTGGGAGCGCCCTGATTCTGCCTGCCCACAACGAACCTTTCCATGGCCTGCACCTACGGTTGGAGCAACTGCGTGCGAGCACCGTCAGAGGCACCGACCGCGTCAGGCAACAACTTGCGCAGCCTCTGAGGGTCATCGACCTGGTTCGCGCCCTGTACCGTTCGTCCATTGTTGCGGAGCAAATGCACCTCAACCTCGCGACCGGAGAGACGCTCGCCCACCTAAACTATCTCGACCAGCGTGGGGAAATCGTGTCTGCAGAAGACGAAGACGGCGCAATGCGCTATCGGCTCGCCTGATGCACTAATTTGCCCTCAAGGATATAGAAGTAACCCAATCAAGCCTGTCATTGACTGGGTTCTTTGCTGATGTGTTTCGAGAGCAATGAGTCCTTGCACCAGCGCGTCGTGTACGGCCTCCAGTTCTTTGAACACCGTGTTGGCAAACCAATCCTGGCACGGCACCTTCCACAGATGCTCGACCGGGTTCAGCTCAAGGCTGGCAGAAACTCTAGGCGCATATTCTGTGGCACATCCAAGTGACCCGCGATGTGCCAACCCGCCTGATCCATGACCATCATGATGAACTCGACGGCATGGCGTCGCGCCATCTCGGCCAGGAACACCTGCATCGTCTCAGCGTTGGCCCAGGGCAGCACCAGAGAGTCAATCACGCCATCGTGCGTGCTGACGGCGGCGAAGGCGTACAGGGTCTGGCGTTGAGGCGTGCGCCGACGATGGGGCGTGAGCCCCTGGGCACCCAACACTGCCGGGGTGTTCCCAGCAGGCAGAAGCGCCCTTCGTGCTGGAATATCAGCCGCACGCGGCGACCATATTCAGCTTGACGCCTGACCTCTTGGCGCACTTGAACAGTGCTCTCAGAAAGGGGCCGTTTGTCATTCGATCGGGGCGCTTCGTCATCGCGGCTCGCAGCACCGGCACCTAGGATTCCTTGTGTGCGCTGGACGACATGTAGCGGAGCGGCGATGACCGCCGCCCCACGATCCAGAGCCTAACTCAAAGGAGACAAACACGTGTGCCAAATCGACATGCAGAAGCTCGCCGACGACGCTCGCTTCAACCGCTTTCATGCCAAGGTGCTTCTGTGGTGCCTGTTGATTCTCATCATCGACGGCTATGACATCGCCGTGGTGGGCATCGCCCTGCCGTCCATCATGCAGCAGATGGGCGTGAACGCATCGACTGCCGGTTTCATGGCCAGTTCGGCCCTGTTCGGCATGATGTTCGGCGCCATGGTTCTGGGCACGCTGTCCGACCGGATTGGTCGGCGCTGGGCCCTCTCCATTGGCGTCATGCTGTTCAGCGTGTTCACCGCGGCCGCCGGATTCACCAAGGATCCCATCAGCTTCAGCGTGGTGCGCTTCATCGCGGGCCTGGGGATTGGCGGTGTGCTGCCGGTCATCGTGGCACAGATGGTCGAGTACTCGCCCAAGAAGATCCGCAGCCTGATGACGGCGCTGATGACTTCGGGCTACGCACTGGGCGGCATCCTGGCCGCGGTGCTCGGCAAGCAGCTGATCGGCGAGTACGGCTGGCAGGTCGTTTTCATCGCAGCGGGTGTGCCGGTCCTGCTGATTCCGTTCATCTTGAAGCTGGTGCCGGAATCAATGACCTACCTGATCTCGCGCAGCCGCAACGGCGAACTGGCCGAAGTGGCCCGTAATCTCCAGCCGGGAGTCAAGCACCCGGCGGACGCCCAGTTCGTCGTGCCCACCGCCGACCGCGTGGCGGGTGCGCCGGTCTCCCGGCTGTTCCAGGACGGGCGAGGCCCGAGCACGGTGCTGTTCTGGATCGCCTTCTTCTCGGGCCTGTTCATGGTCTATGCGCTCAGCAGCTGGCTGACCAAGCTGATGGCTATGGCTGGCTACAGCCTGGGGTCTGCCCTCAGCTTCGTGATCGCGCTGAACGTTGGCGCCATCATCGGTGCCGTGGGAGGCGGGTGGCTCGCCGACAAGTTCAACATCAAGTGGGTGCTGGTGGGGATGTATGCGCTGGGCGGCGTGCTGCTGTACCTGATGACGTTCCAGACCTCGACCGAGCTGCGTTATCTGATCATCGGCGCGGTCGGCGCCTGCACCACCGGCGCGCAATTGGTGGCCTATGCCTACTGCGGGCAGTTTTACCCGATGTCCATCCGCTCGACCGGCATCGGCATGGCCTCCGGCGTGGGGCGCCTGGGCGCGATCGCGGCGCCGCTGCTAATCGGCCAGATCGTTGCGCTTGAGCTGCCGCTGGAGCAGAACTTCCTGGTGATCGGGGCTTTCGGAATCATCGGCTCGATCGCCCTGGCGTTCATCAGGCATGGCGGCCCGGCGTCGGTGGGCCCGCAAGAGGCTGCACGCGAGTTGCGCCCGTCGCAACAGACGCCGCAAAACGCCTGATCGTAGCCATCAAGGAAATTCGCTGTGTCTGTCTACATAGCCCCCCTGCGCGAAATGCTGTTCGCCATGAAAGAGGTCGGCGGCCTGGACGCGATCTGCGCCCAGCCCGACCATGAAGAAACCACGCCCGACCTGGTCGAGGCCATCCTGCAGGAGGCGGCTAATTACGCCGCTGGCGTGCTGGATCCGCTCAACCGCCCCGGCGACGTGCAGGGCGCGCGCTGGCACGATGGTCGGGTCACGCCCGCCGACGGCTTTCGCGAAGCCTGGGCCAGCTTCTGCGAGAACGGCTGGAACGGCATGCCCGCTGCCACCGAATGGGGCGGCCAGGGCCTGCCCACGCTGGTCTCCACCGCCGTGCTGGAGATGTGGAAGTCGTCCAACCTCGCGTTCAGCCTGTGCCAGATGCTCACGCTGGGCGCGGTGGAGGCCATTGCGCACCATGGCAGCGACGCACTCCAGCGCCGCTTCCTGGCACCCATGGTCGAGGGCCGCTGGACGGGCACCATGAACCTCACCGAGCCCCAGGCCGGCTCTGACCTGGCCGCGCTGCGCAGCCGTGCCGTACACGAGGGCGACCACTACCACGTCAGCGGCAACAAGATCTTCATCACCTGGGGCGAGCACGACATGGCCGAGAACATCGTGCACCTGGTGCTGGCGCGCCTACCCGATGCGCCACCGGGGGTGAAAGGCATCTCGCTGTTCCTGTGCCCGAAGTACCTGGTCAACGACGATGGCACCCTGGGCGAACGCAACGACTTGGCCTGCACGTCGATTGAGCACAAGATGGGCATCCACGGCAGCCCCACGGCGTCGATGAGTTTTGGCGACAGCGGCGGCGCTATCGGCTACCTGGTCGGCGAGCCGCACCAGGGGCTGGCCTGCATGTTCACCATGATGAACCACGCGCGGCTGAACGTTGGCCTGGAAGGCGTGGGCATTTCCGAGCGCGCCTACCAGCGCGCACGCGCCTATGCGCTGGAGCGGGTGCAGGGCAAGCCGCTGATCAGCGGCAGCACCGCCATCGCAGGCCACCCGGACGTGCGGCGCATGCTGATGGACATGAAGGCCCGCACCGAGGCCATGCGCGCGCTGGCCTACTTCTGCGCCGGTCAGATGGACCGCGCCGCGGGCCACGCCGATGCGCAGGAGCGCGCGCAGGCGCAGGCCCTGGTCGGCCTGCTGATACCGGTGGTCAAAGGCTGGTGTACCGACAGCGCGCAGGGCATCACGTCCGACGGCGTGCAGGTGCATGGCGGCATGGGCTACGTCGAGGAAACCGGCGCCTCCCAGCACATGCGCGACGCGCGCATCACGACCATCTACGAAGGCACCACGGGCATCCAGGCCAACGACCTGATCGGCCGCAAGCTGGCACGCGAGGGCGGGCGCACGCTGAAGGCGCTGCTGGGCCGCATCGACGGCGATGCGCGCCGGTTGGTCGAATCGCCCGATGCAGTGCTGGCGCAGATCGGCCGCGCGTTGGCAGCCGCTGCCCAGGCGCTGGACGAAGCGGTCGACTGGCTGCTGGCCCACGACGGTCAACCCGCGCAGTGCGCGGCGGGCGCCGTGCCCTTCCTGCGGCTGGCGGGCACCGTGATCGGCGGCTGGCTGTCGGCGCGCATGGCCGAAGCCGCTACCGCGCAACTCGCGGCGGGCGCGGGCGATGCGGGCTTTCTCGGTACCAAGCGCGCCACAGCCAGCCATTACGCGGCGCATGTCCTGGTGCAGGCGCCGATGCTGCGCGACATCGTCACGGGCGGCGCCGCCAGCACGCTGGCCCTGGCGGACGATCAACTCTGAATGATCCTGAAAGGAAACCCTCCCATGAAAATCCTGGTTCCCGTCAAGCGGGTGGTTGACTACAACGTCAAGGTCCGCGTCAAGAGCGATGGCAGCGGCGTGGACATCGCCAATGTCAAGATGAGCATGAACCCCTTCGACGAGATTGCCGTCGAAGAGGCTGTGCGGCTCAGGGAGAAAGGCGCGGCAACGGAGATCGTCGCCGTCTCGTGCGGCGTGTCTCAATGCCAGGAGACGCTGCGCACCGCCATGGCCATCGGTGCCGACCGCGGCATCCTAGTCGAGACCAATGAAGAACTGCAGCCGCTGGCCGTGGCTAAGCTGCTTAAGGCCCTGATCGACAAGGAACAGCCCGGCCTCGTGATCCTGGGCAAGCAGGCCATCGACGACGACTGCAACCAGACCGGCCAGATGCTGGCGGCGCTGGCCGGTCTGCCGCAAGCCACCTTCGCCTCCAAGGTCGAGCTCGCCAGCGACAAGGCAGCCGTGACCCGCGAAGTGGACGGCGGCCTGGAAACCCTTAGCCTCACGCTGCCCGCGGTCATCACCGCCGACCTGCGTCTGAACGAACCGCGCTACGTCACCTTGCCCAACATCATGAAGGCCAAGAAAAAGCCGCTGGACACCATCAAGCCCGAAGACCTCGGCGTTCAAGTCGCCCCGCGCCTGAAGACCCTGAAGGTGACCGAACCCGCCAAGCGCGGCGCCGGCGTGAAGGTGGCTGACGTGGCCGCCCTGGTCGAAAAACTCAAGAACGAAGCGAAGGTGATCTAAATGTCGGTACTCGTTATTGCTGAACACGACAACGCATCCATCAAGGGCGCAACCCTGAACACCGTGACGGCTGCAGCCGCTTGCGGTGGCGACGTGCACGTGCTGGTGGCCGGCCACAATGCCGGCGCTGCCGCACAAGCCGCCGCCCAGATCGCCGGTGTCGCCAAGGTCATCCACGCCGACGCCGCAGGCTTGGCCCACGGCCTGGCCGAGAACGTGGCCGCCCAGGTGCTGGCCATCGCCGGCAACTATAGCCACATCCTGTTCCCGGCCACGGCCGGCGGCAAGAACGTGGCCCCCCGCGTGGCCGCCAAGCTCGACGTCGCCCAGATCAGCGACATCACCAAGGTGGTGAGCGCCGACACCTTCGAACGCCCCATCTACGCCGGCAATGCCATCGCCACCGTGCAAAGCAGCGACGCCACCAAAGTCATCACCGTGCGCACCACCGGCTTCGACGCCACAGCGGCGACCGGAGGCAACGCAGCAGTGGAAACGGCAACCGCAGCGGCAGACACCGGCAAGAGCAGCTACGTGGGCAGCGAAATCGCCAAGAGCGACCGGCCCGAACTGACGGCGGCCAAGATCATCGTCTCCGGCGGCCGTGCGCTGGGCAGCAAGGAAAAATTCGACGAAGTCATCACCCCGCTGGCCGACAAGCTGGGCGCGGCCATCGGCGCGAGCCGCGCGGCGGTGGATGCGGGCTACGCGCCCAATGACCTGCAGGTGGGCCAGACCGGCAAGATCGTGGCGCCGCAGCTGTACGTGGCGGCGGGCATCTCGGGGGCGATCCAGCACCTGGCGGGCATGAAGGACTCCAAGGTGATCGTGGCGATCAACAAGGACCCGGAGGCGCCGATCTTCAGCGTGGCCGACTACGGGCTGGAGGCGGACCTGTTCGCGGCTGTGCCGGAACTCGTCAAGGCCTTTTAACTTGGATGAGATACACCATGGAGCTTCGGCATTTGCGTTGCTTTATAGCGGTGGCCGAAGAACTTCACTTTGGCCGCGCAGCGGAAAAGCTGCACATCGATCAGTCCCCTTTGTCGCGCACCATCAAGGAGATAGAGGAAGAGCTCGGGGCGCAACTGTTCACGCGAACCACGCGAAGCACCCGCCTGACCTTTGCCGGAATGGCATTCCTGGAGCGGGTGCCGCGAATCTTCGAAGCTCTGAAACAGGCGTGTGACGGCGTCAAGTCCGCCGCCAGTGGGTTTCAGGGACAGTTGCGCATCGCTTTGTCCGATGGCATCACGCCCTCGCGAATGCCGACGCTGCTGGCACGGTGCCGAGAGGAAGATCCAGAGATTGACATTCGGTTATTTGAGATGCCGTTGGACCAACAGATCAAGGGTCTGCACGATGACCTGTATGACGTCGGCTTTTCGATGGCCGAAGAGGTGGGCGACGGCATTGTGGTCAGGCCTGCGTGGGAAGACGAGCTGATGGTGGCGGTCCCAGCTCGCCATCCTGTGCTGGCCCACAAGCACGTTCCGTTGGAAGAAGTGCTGCGCTATCCGCTGGCGCTATGCGATCCGGCGATATGCGAAGGCCATGCACGCCAAGTTGATCGCGTTTTGCAGCGCTACGAGCAACAGCCACTGATCGCCCAGCGCGTGGCGTCCTATGAGGTGATGATGACCTTAGTCTCCGCCGGATTGGCACTTGGTTTGGCGGGCGCCGCGCACATTGCATCCGGCCGTGGGCCAGGTGTTGTGGCCCGGCGCTTGGCGGGCAAGTCGCAGATGCTGGCCACGTATCTGCTGCACCGTGACGTGGAGCCCTCCGAAATGCTGGCTCGGTTCATCGCACGAGTGGACTCCATTGATTCGGCGGATGGCTCCAGCGCCGCCGAGGACTCCTGATCCACCTGCTGAAAGGACCCAAGCCATGCCCCGATTCCTGTCGCTGCTGATGGCCGCTGCACTGACAGCCTCCTGTGGGCCATCCCAACCGACGGAAACCGTGGACTTCCTCGTGGCCCATCCTGAGCGTCTCAAGGAAGTCCAGCGCCTGTGCAAGGAAGAGCGCGCGAAGGCCGGCGAAGAACTCTGCCGACGTGCCGCCGAGGCCGCGAATCGCCGCTTCTTTGGTGACCGGCCGGAGCAGAAGTCCCAATAAGGTAACCTTCCGTCGCGGCGCCGCGACAAAGTTCTCGCAGTTACCTCATCACGCCGCAGCGCGCTCGCGCATGCGGCATTTTTATTGTCTTCGCCACCGCAAGAAGTCTGGCTCTTTTGGCCTGAATCCCCGCCATAACGGTCTTTGACCGGCCTGCACGCTCGCCTTGATCCTCGGCACTACGGCACGTTCCTGTGCCGTAGTGGGAGGTTGACCAATGCAAGGAACGAACGTGCTGTTCGGTCAGATTGCCGTCGTCTTCGGCATCGTGATCGCTGGCGTATGGAGCGCCACGCAATGGACAGCAGCGGCCCTGGGCTACCAGCTACGCCTGGGCTCGCCGTGGTTCGACTTCTTCGGTACGCCGGTCTACCACCCCTGGGGCCTGTTCGAGTGGTGGTTCTTCTTCGACGCCTACGCGCCGCATATCTTCGACGCGGGCGGTGCCATTGCCGCAGGCAGCGGCCTGATCGCGATGGTAGTTGCCATCGGCATGTCGATCTGGCGCTCGCGCCAGTCCAAGCTGGTCACGACCTACGGCTCGGCCCGCTGGGCCAATGCGGAGGACATCCACAAGGCGGGCCTTGACCAGCCTGCGGGCGTGTTCCTCGGCCTGCATCGCCAGCAGTACCTGCGCCATGAAGGCCCGGAACACGTCCTGACATTCGCGCCCACCCGCTCGGGCAAAGGCGTGGGCCTGGTGGTTCCCACCTTGTTGAGCTGGCCTGCATCGGCCGTCATTCACGACATCAAGGGCGAGAACTGGAGCATCACCGCCGGCTGGCGCTCGCGCTTCTCGCATTGCCTGCTGTTCAACCCGACCGATGCGAAGTCGTCGGCCTACAACCCACTGCTGGAGGTGAGGCGCGGCGCGCACGAAGTGCGCGACGTGCAGAACATCGCAGACATTCTGGTCGATCCCGAAGGAGCACTGGAGCGGCGCAACCATTGGGAGAAGACCTCGCATGCGCTGCTGGTTGGGGCCATCCTGCACGTGCTCTACGCAGGCGAAGACAAGACGCTGCGCGGAGTCGCCAACTTCCTCAGCGACCCGGCCTGTCCCTTCGAGCTGACCCTGCATCGGATGATGACCACGCCGCACATCGGTGGTGGGCCGCATCTGGTGGTGGCATCGGCAGCGCGCGAAGTCCTGAACAAATCGGACAACGAGCGTTCCGGCGTGTTGAGCACCGCCATGTCATTCCTCGGCCTGTACCGCGACCCCACGGTGGCCGAAGTCACCTCGCGCTGCGACTGGCGCATTGCCGACCTGATCGCGGCCGAGCATCCGGTGTCGCTGTACCTGGTGGTGCCGCCTTCGGACATTTCGCGGACGAAACCGCTCATTCGCCTGATCCTCAACCAGATCGGGCGACGGCTGACGGAATCGCTCGACGGCAGCGACGGCATCGCGCGCCGCCACAAGCTGCTATTGATGCTCGACGAGTTCCCCGCGCTCGGACGGCTCGACTTCTTCGAGACGGCCCTGGCCTTCATGGCCGGCTACGGTATCCGCAGCTTCCTCATCGCCCAGTCGCTCAACCAGATTGACAAAGCCTACGGCCAGAACCATTCGATCCTGGACAACTGCCATGTCCGGGTGACGTTCGCCACCAACGACGAGCGCACCGCCAAGCGCATCTCCGAAACGCTGGGCACCGCGA
The DNA here is from genome assembly GCF_022009635.1 of Variovorax paradoxus. NCBI lineage: Bacteria > Pseudomonadati > Pseudomonadota > Betaproteobacteria > Burkholderiales > Comamonadaceae > Variovorax > Variovorax paradoxus. Next base: position 3,111,809 of record NZ_CP091716.1, on the reverse strand, counting down.
CCGAGCTGCGCGCGCAGCGCAACTACGCCGGCCACCGGCTCGCGCCATGGCTCGGGCATCTGATGGTGTCGCGCCAGGAGACGGCACGTCCGCTGCTCACGCCGGGCGAGGTAATGCAGCTTCCGCCCGACGAGGCCGTGGTGATGGTGTCCAGCGTGGCGCCCATCAAGGCCAAGAAGCTGCGCTACTACGCGGACAGCAATTTCAAGCGGCGCGTGCTTCCGCCGCCGGTGCTTGCAACCCTGTCCATGCAGGGGCGCTATGCCGATGTGCCACCGGAACGCGCCGACGACTGGAGCGGGCTGGCGATTCCCGCCATGCCGGTCGCACCGACGGCCGACGCCGCCGATGGGCTGGAGAACCTGGGTTCGGCCGACGACAGCGGCCCACGCCGCCAGCCCGAACTTTCCGAAGCCGTCACCTACGACCCCGACCTGGTTGCGCCCGCAGCCGACCTCGGGCTGCTCGATGACGACGACATGCCGCATCCCCTTCCTCGCCAGCTCGATCCGGCCCTGCAGCGCACGGCCCGGCTGGCTTCCCTCGACCCTGACGACGGAATCGACCTATGACCCAACACCGCCTCAATGTGTTCATCCAGCCGGAGCACAGCAAGCGGCTCGATGAACTGGCCGCCAAGAAGGGCGTGTCCAAGTCCAGCATCGTCGCGGCGGCCCTGGCCTCCTGGCTGTCGCCCGATGCGGCCGACCAGCGCGAGGCGGCAATTGCCAAGCGGCTGGACCGCCTGTCGCGCCACGCCGAGCGCCTGGAGCGCGACCAGAACATTGCCATCGAAACATTGGCGCTGTTCATCCGCTATTTCCTCACGGTGAGCACACCCGTGCCCGAGGCCCATCAGGATGCCGCTCGCGCCCAGGGCAAGGCCCGCTTCGAGCAGTTCGTCGAGCAGCTCGGTCGCCATTTGCTGCGCGGGCGCAGCCTGGTGCGGGATGTGGTGGAGGAACTGCACACCGATCCGACGCGACCGGAGGGCGCTGCGGCCGTCGCGGATGCCCAGGAGCGTGCCTTATGAGCGCCGTTCCTTCCTCCTTCACGGCCACCTCGCTGGATCGCCGCATCCAGATGCTGCGCACGGCCATGGGGCCGCTGATCGCTGCCGCGCTCGAAGACCCGGACGTGGTGGAAATCATGCTCAACCCCGATCGCACGCTCTGGGTGGATCGTCTGTCCACGGGCCGCGCGCCGATGGGCGTGGAACTGTCCGAGGCCGATGGCGAACGCATCATCCGCCTCGTTGCAGCTCACGTTGGCACGGAAGTTCATCGGGGCCAGCCGTTGTTGACGGCAGAGCTGCCCGAGACGGGCGAACGCTTCGAGGGCATCCTGCCGCCCGCCGCGCCGGGGCCGGCCTTCGCCTTGCGCAAGCGCGCCTTTGGCGTGATCCCACTGTCGCGCTACATCGAGGACGGAATGATGACCGCCGCGCAGGCGGGCCTGCTGGTGCGCGCCGTGCGCGAGCGCCAGAACATCCTGATCGCAGGCGGCACCAGCACGGGCAAGACCACGCTCGCCAATGCCTTGCTCGCCGAGATTGCCGCTACCGGTGACCGCGTGCTGGTGCTTGAAGACACGGTGGAGCTGCAATGCGCGGCGCGCGATCACGTACCGCTGCGCACGCGCCAGGGCGTGGTGTCGATGACCGAGCTGGTGCGCTCTTCCATGCGCCTGCGCCCGGATCGCGTGATCGTTGGCGAAGTGCGTGGTGCCGAGGCGCTGGATCTCATCAAGGTATGGGGCACGGGCCACCCCGGCGGCATCGCCACCATCCACGCCGGCTCCGCGCTGGGCGCGCTGCTGCGCCTGGAGCAACTGATTCTCGAAGTGGCGGAGAACCCGCCCCGTGCGCTGATCGCGGAAGCGGTCAACGTGGTCATCCACATCGCCGGGCGCGGACGCAAGCGCCGCATCGAGAGCATCGCCCGCGTCGTCGGCTTCGATGGCGCGGGCTACCAACTGGCGGATGCGCTGGAGGCTCCATTCCCGGAGCTGCTGTCGCAGTCCGACCTTTCTTCCCTGTCCCCTGACCAACCTGGAGAACTGCCATGACGCAGATGATCGTTCCTGCTTTCCGTATTTCTGCAAACCCGCTTGCCCTGCGCTGCCGTCCCGCGCGGCTGGATGGCTTGGCACGCCCAGCCCTGCAGGGCCTGATGCTCGCGGCGCTGATGCTGCTGCTCGCAGGCACCGCGCAGGCCGCCGGTTCCTCGATGCCTTGGGAGGGGCCGCTGCAATCCATCCTGGAGTCGATCCAGGGTCCGGTGGCCCGGATCATCGCGGTCATCATCATCATCGCCACGGGCCTGGCGCTGGCCTTCGGCGATACCTCGGGCGGTTTTCGCAAGCTGATCCAGATCGTCTTCGGTCTGTCGATCGCGTTTGCCGCGTCCTCGTTCTTCCTGTCGTTCTTCAGCTTCTCGGGCGGGGCTGTCGTATGAGCGCGGCCCACGATGGCGTGCAGGGGTTCGCTCCGGGGTTCGAAGTGCCACTGCACCGCTCGCTGACCGAGCCGATCCTGCTGGGCGGCGCGCCGCGCACGGTGGCGATTGCCAATGGCACCTTGGCCGCGGCCGTGGGCTTGGGCCTGCAACTGTGGATTCCGGGCCTGGTGCTCTGGATCGCCGGCCATGCGTTGGCGGTCTGGGGCGCGCGTGTCGATCCGCGGTTCATGCAAGTCTTCGCGCGCCATATCAAGCACCGGCCGCTGCTGGACGTGTAGGGGCAAAGGGAGATATCGCATGCTGAACCTTGCCGAATACCGCCAGCGCCCGGCCTTGCTGGCTGACTGGCTGCCTTGGGCCGGGCTGATCGCTCCGGGCGTCGTGCTGAATAAGGATGGCTCCTTCCAGCGCACGGCGCGCTTTCGGGGGCCAGACCTCGACAGTGCCACGCAGGGCGAGCTGATCTCTACGTCAGCACGGTTGAACAACGCGCTGCGCAGGCTGGGTTCGGGCTGGGCCTTGTTCATCGAAGCCGAGCGCCGGCCCGCCGCCAACTACCCGCACTCGGAGTTTCCCGAGCCGCTGTCGTGGCTGGTGGACGAGGAGCGACGGGCCGCCTTTGAGGACTTGGGCAATCACTTCGAGAGCGGCTACCACCTCACGCTGGTGTACCTGCCGCCCGAGGAGGCCCGTGCCCGTGCCGCGGGCCTGCTGTACGAGAACCGGCTGACCGAAGGCGTCGATTGGCGCGAGCGCCTGACTGCCTTCATCGCGGAGACGGAACGCATCTTTGACCTGCTCGACGGCGTGATGCCGGAGATCGCCTGGCTCGACGATAGCCAGACGCTGACCTACCTGCACGCCACCGTGTCTACACGGCGTTACCGCGTGGGCGTGCCCGAGGTGCCATTCCACCTCGATGCGCTGCTGGCCGACGCGCCGCTGATCGGTGGCTTGGCGCCGATGCTGGGCGACCAGCACCTGCGCGTGGTGTCGGTGCGCGGTTTTCCGATCTCGACTTGGCCGGGGATTCTGGACGACCTCAACCGTCTGGGCTTCGCGTATCGCTGGAGTACGCGCTTTCTCTGCCTGGACAAAGCCGAGGCGGAAAAAGAACTCGCCCGCCTGCGCCGTCAGTGGTTCGCCAAACGCAAGAACGTCATCGCGCTGCTGCGCGAGACGATCTTCCAGCAGGAAAGCCCGCTGGTCGATACCGACGCCAGCAACAAGGCCACCGATGCCGATGCCGCCTTGCAGGAGCTGGGCAGCGATCAAGTGGCCTTCGGCTACGTGACAGCGACCGTCACCGTCATGGACGCGGATGCCGCCGTGGCCAACGAGAAGCTGCGCAGGGTGGAGCGCGTCATCCAGGGGCGTGGCTTCGTCACCATCCCCGAAACGCTCAACGCCGTGGATGCGTGGCTGTCGTCCATTCCGGGCCATGCCTACGCCAACGTCCGCCAGCCCATCGTCTCCACGTTGAACCTGGCGCACCTGATGCCGGTGTCGGCGGTATGGGCCGGGCCGGAGAAGAACGCGCACCTCGACGGCCCGCCGCTGATCGTCACGCGCACTGAGGGCGCGACGCCGTTCCGGCTGGTGACGCACATCGGCGACGTGGGCCACACGCTGGTGGCTGGCCCTACGGGCATGGGCAAGTCGGTGCTGCTCGCCACCTTGGCGATGCAGTTTCGGCGCTATCGCGGCTCGCGCATCTTTGCCTTCGACATGGGGCGCTCGATGCGCGCCACCATCCTCGGGCTGGGTGGTGAGCACTACGACCTCGGGATGGATGGCGAGATCGCGTTTCAGCCTCTCGCCCGCATCGACCGCGAGGGCTACCGCACCTGGGCCGCCGAATGGATCGAAGGGCGCTTGCGGCATGAGAGCGTGGCCGTCGGCCCCGAAGAGAAGGCCGCTATCTGGTCGGCGCTCGGCAGTCTCGCCGGTGCGCCGATGGAACAGCGCACGATGACGGGCCTGTCGGTACTGCTGCAATCGAATGCGCTGCGCCAGGCGCTTGCGCCGTACGTGCTGGGCGGCGCCCACGGCAAGCTGCTGGATGCGGATTCGGATCGCCTGGGCGCTGGCTCCGTGCAGTGCTTCGAGATGGAGGAATTGATGCACAGCAAGGCCGCCGTCATGGCCGTGCTGCACTACCTCTTTGCGCGCTTCGATGAGCGCTTTGACGGTGCGCCCACGCTGCTGATCCTCGATGAAGCCTGGCTGTTCCTCGATGACCCGGTGTTTGCCGCGCGCATTCGCCAGTGGCTCAAGACGTTGCGCAAGAAGAACGTGTCGGTCATCTTCGCCACGCAGAGCCTGGCCGACATCAAGGATTCGAGCATCGCGCCCGCGATCATCGAAAGCTGCGCGAGCCGCATCTTCCTGCCGAACCCGCAGGCGACCGAGCCGCAGATTCGCACGATCTACGAAGGCTTTGGGCTGAACTTGCGCCAGATCGAGATCGTCGCCACCGCGCAGCCCAAGCGCGACTACTACTACCAATCCCGCCTCGGCAATCGCCTGTTCGACCTCGACCTGGGACCGGCGACGCTGGCCTTCGCGGGCGCATCCACGGCGCAGGACCAGCGCGACATCGACGCGGTGCTCGCTGCCGCCAGCACCTCCACACCTTCCGCTTCCACCCCGTTCGCAGCCGCATGGCTGCGCCACCGCAGCCTCGATTGGGCGGCCGATCTGCTGCGCGATTTCCCCGGCCCCGCGCCGGGTGCCGCCCCCATCCCCAGCCATTCCCAGGAGAACCTGCCATGAAACCCCATGCCCACAATCTCGCCGCGCTGACCACCGCCTGCGTGCTCGCCTTCGGCATTGCGCAGCCCGCGCATGCACTGTTCGGCGTTGGCGACATCGTGTTCGATCCGACCAATTTGGTGCAGAACACGCTCACCGCCGTTCGCACGCTGGAGCAGATCAACAACCAGATCCGCCAGCTCCAAAACGAAGCGCAGATGCTCATCAACCAGGCGCGCAACCTGGCCAGCCTGCCGTCCAGCGTGGTGGGCCAGCTGCGCGCCAACCTGGCGACCACCCAGCGGCTCATCGCCCAGGCCAAGGGCATGGCCTACGACGTGGCGAACATGGACCAGATGTTCCAGCGTCTGTACCCCGAACAGTACTCCGCCACCGTCAGCGGCAATCAGATGTACCGCGATGCGCAGGAGCGCTGGAAGAACACGCTCACTGGCCTTCAGACCACCATGCAGATGCAGGCCCAGGCTTCGCAGAACCTGAGCGATGACGAGGGCGTGCTGGCCGACCTCGTGGGCAAGAGCCAGTCCGCCGTGGGCGCTCTCCAGGCGATGCAGGCCATGAACCAGTTGCTGGCCCTGCAGGCCAAGCAGTCCATTCAGACCCAGCGCTTGCAGATCACGCAGGACCGCGCGGCCTCGCTGGAGCTGGCGCGGCAGGCCGCCGCAGTGGAGCGTGGCCGCGAGGTGAATCGGCGCTTCGTGGGCACTGGCACGCCGTACACGCCGCAGCCCGTGAACTTCTACAGCCGCTGACGGAGCCGGGCCATGAACGACGTTTCGGTCATCGACCGCTTCCTCGACGTTTTCTCGCGCTACATCGACTCGGGATTCGGCCTGGTGCAGGGCGAGGTGGCGTTCCTGACCGCAACGTTGATCGTCATCGACATGACGTTGGCCGGGCTGTTCTGGGCGATGGGGCATGCCACCGGCCAGGGCGAGGACGTGATCGCCAAGCTGATCCGCAAGGTGCTATACGTGGGTGCTTTCGCCTACATCATCGGCAACTTCAACACCCTGGCGGGCATCCTGTTCCGTTCCTTCGCCGGGCTGGGCCTGACGGCCAGCGGCTCGACCTTGAGCATGGGCAACTTCCTGCAGCCGGGACGGCTGGCCAAGGCCGGCATCGACGCGGCGGCGCCCATCCTCGACCAGATCCGGGAGATGGCGGGCTTCCCCGAGGTGTTCATCAATATCGCGCCCATCGTCGTGCTGTTCCTCGCGTGGCTGGTGGTCATCGTCAGCTTCTTCGTGCTGGCGGTGCAGCTCTTCGTCACGCTGATCGAGTTCAAGCTGACCACGCTCGCGGGCTTCGTGCTCGTGCCGTTCGCCCTCTGGAACAAGACGGCGTTCCTAGTCGAGAAGGTGTTGGGCAATGTGGTGTCGTCCGGCATCAAGGTGCTGGTGCTGGCGGTGATCGTGGGCATTGGTTCGGGGCTGTTCGCGGAGTTTCAGGTACAGCCCGCCGAGCCATCCATCGACCACTCCGTGGTCGTGATGCTGGCCTCGCTGACGCTGCTGGCCTTGGGCATTTTCGGGCCGGGCATTGCGACCGGGCTGGTGTCCGGCGGGCCGCAACTCGGCGCGGGTGCGATGGCCGGTGCGGCGCTGGGCGCGGCCGGCGCTGCCGTTGCCGTGGGCGCTGCGGCCACGGGCGTCGGCGGCGCAGTCGCCGCCGGGGCGCGCATGGCGCCCGCAGCCGCCAAGCTGGCCGGTAGCGGAGCGCGTGCCGCCACCGGAGCCGCGAGCAGCGCCCGGTCAGCGTTTCAGGCAGGTTCTGCATCCGCCGGCGGTGGCCTCAAGGGCGCTGCCGCCGGCGTGGGCAATGTCGCCAAGACCGGCGCGCAGGCGGCCGGGCAGAAGGTGGCCTATGGCGCGCGTTCGATGAAGGAGCGCATGGCGGCGGCCTTTCGACCCGACGACGCCGGATCGGCGTCTGGGGCCGGTGCCGCCCAGGCGGCAAACGAGCCAACCCCATCCACCGAACAACCCGCCTGGGCCAAGCGCCTGCACCGCAGGCAGCAACTCACCCATGCCGCTACGACCGCCGCCCACACGCTGCGCGGCGGCGATGGCGGCAGCTCCAGCCAGGGGCCAAGCCTGCGCGATTCCGAATCCTGATCTTCAAGGAGAACTCCCATGCGATTCAAACGACCGCAGGTGCGCTACGCCGACACGCCGCAGCCTGCCACCCCGTACCAATCCGCCGCGCAAGTCTGGGACGAGCGCATCGGCTCGGCCCGCGTGCAGGCTAGAAACTGGCGTTTCATGGCCTTTGGCTGCCTCACCTTGGCCGTGCTGATGGCCGGTGGTCTGGTCTGGCGCTCCGCGCAATCCATCGTCACGCCCTACGTCATCGAGGTGGATAACGCGGGCCAGGTGCGCGCGGTCGGCGAGGCCGCCACGCCGTACCGGCCCAGCGATGCGCAGATCGCCTACCACCTGGGCCGCTTCATCGGCCTGGTGCGCAGCCTGTCCATCGACCCCATCGTGGTGCGGCAGAACTGGCTCGATGCCTACGACTACACGACCGACAAGGGCGCTGTTGTGCTCAACGAGTACGCCCGCGTGAACGATCCGTTCGCGCGCATCGGCAAGGAGTCAGTGACGGTGCAGATCACCAGCGTGACCCGCGCCAGTGACACGTCTTTCAACGTGCGCTGGACGGAGACGCGCTTCGTCAATGGCGCGCTGGATCGCACCGAACGCTGGAACGCCGTGGTTTCCATCGTGCAGCAGACGCCGCGCACCGAGCAGCGCCTGCGCAAGAACCCCCTGGGCATCTACGTCAACGGCCTGTCGTGGAGCCGCGAACTGGAAGGAAACGAAGGAGCAAAACCATGAATGATCTTTTCCGTAAATCCGTCTTGCCGGTGATGCTTCTGGCTTCGACCGTGCTGTTCTCTGGCTGCGCCACGCAGGGCAAGCCGCCGCCGACCATTTCGCTTGATGAGCCGGTACAGGCCCAGCCGCTGCCAGAGCCGCCTGCGCCTGTGGAGGTGGTGACCGTGCCGCAGGTGCTGCCGATGCCGGCGCAGATGAAAAGTGTGCCGGATGCCAAGCCCACGCCGGAACCCGCCGATGAAACCGTGCGCGTGTCCCGCGCCAATGCCGAAGCGCGCATTGCACCGACGCGCGAGGGCTACGTCAACGCAATTCAAGTCTGGCCCTTCACGGACGGCGCGCTGTATCAGGTCTATGCGGCCGTAGGCCGCGTGACGGTAATCGCGCTCCAGCCCGGTGAGGAGCTGGTGACGGTGGCGGCGGGCGACACGGTACGCTGGATCGTCGGGGACACATCGAGCGGCAGCGGTGATGCGCTGCGCGTCAATGTGATGGTCAAGCCGATCCGCTCGGGGTTGAAGACGAATCTGGTCATCACCACCAGCCGGCGCACCTACCTGCTGGAACTGACATCGACAGAGAAGACGTGGATGGCGTCGGTGTCCTGGGAATATCCCAAGGACAAGATGCTGGCCTTGCAGCGCCAGTCGCAGGCGGCCAGCGCCGCCGCGCCGGTCGATACCGGCCTGTCGCTGGAGAAGATCCGCTTCCGCTACGCCGTGTCGGGCAGCAATCCGCCGTGGAAGCCGCTGCGCGCCTTCGATGACGGCGAGAAGGTCTATATCCAGTTCCCGCCGGGCATCGCGCAAGGCGAGTTGCCGCCCTTGTTCGTGATCGGCGCGCAGGGCGACGGGCAACTGGTGAACTACCGTTTCCGCCCGCCGTACTACATCGTGGATCGGCTGTTCGGCGCGGCCGAACTGCGCCTGGGCGGTGATGGCGGTGACGTGGTGCGGATCGAGCGCACGGATGGCGTGGCGCGGAGGAACTGACCATGAGCCAGGACGACACTCCTGACCTCGCCGCGCCGCAGGCGGGCAAGGTAGCACCCGAGGCGGTGGCGCTGCGCGCCCAGCCGCGTCCGGTCACACGCTTGAACCGGCGCACGCTGGCCATCCTCGTCGGCGGCCTGTCGGTCGCCGTGCTGGGGGCCACGATCTGGTCATTGCAGCCGCATCGGCGTGGCGCGGGCGAGCAGACCGAGCTGTACAACGTCGATCGCGTGTCGAAGTCCGAAGGGCTGGATGGCCTGCCGGCCGACTACTCGAAGCTGCCGCCGAAGGTGCCCGAGCTGGGGCCGCCGCTGCCGGGCGATCTCGGCCCGGCCATCGTGAAGTCGCAGCAGCCGGTGACGCCGACGTATGCGCCACCGGGGCACGACCCGGAGGATGCACGGCGCAAGGAGGCTGATGCGGCGGCGGGTTCGTCGGTGTTCTTCCGCTCGGGCAACCAGGGCAAGGCCGCCGCACCGGGAACAGCGCAAGCCGCTGCGGTTGCGCCTGGCAGCGCCTTGGCCGGCTTCGACCCGCTGGCCGCCGGGCCAGCCTCGACGGCGGCCCAGCCTGCCGACCCCACCGCGGTGCAGAACCGGCAAGACCAGAAAGAGGCGTTCCTGAAAGGCGGTTCTACGGAAACCCGCAACTCCGGCAATCTGCAAATGCCGGTCTCGCCGTATCAGGTCATGGCGGGAACGGTGATCGCCGGGGCGCTGGTGACGGGCATCAAGTCGGACTTGCCGGGCGACGTGATCGTCACGGTGACGGAGCCGGTCTACGACACGGCCACGGGCAAGTTTCTGCTGATCCCCCAAGGCTCGCGCATCCTGGGCAAATACAACAGCCAGGTGAGCTACGGGCAGAGCCGCGTGCAGGTGGTGTGGAACCGCGTCATCCTGCCGGACACGTCTTCGCTGAAGCTCGACAACCTCGCGGGCACCGACCCGGCCGGTTACGCCGGCCTGGAGGATGGCGTCGATTGGCACTGGGATCGCGTCTTCGCGGGTGCGGCGTTGACCACGTTGCTGGGCGTGGGTGCCGAGTTGGCCGCGCCGGAGAACCGGCAGAACGGCAACCGGATCGTGATCGCCGGACGCGACAGCGCGCAGGACAGCATCAACCAGGTCGGCCAGGAGATGATCCGGCGCAACATGAACATCCAGCCGACGCTGACCGAACGGCCGGGCCTGCCGGTGCGGATCATCGTCAATCGCGATCTGGTGTTGCGGCCGTACCAGCCACTGTTCTTCAATCGGGGTGCAATGCGATGAGCGCGACCAAGAGGCTGCGGCTCGGGCCGCTGCCCAAGACCGAGAATGTGAAGCTGACCTTCGCTTGCCCGGCCAGCCTGAAAGCCGACCTCGACCGCTACGCCGCGTTGCACGCGCAGGCATACGGCAAAGCGGTCGATGCGACGACGTTGATTCCGCACATGCTGGAGGCGTTCATGGCGGGGGATCGGGGATTCAGGAAGGGAAGCGGGAGCAAGGCCGCACCGCCGAAGTCGGGTTGACGATGCGGGCGTATCCGCCATCCACTCACCAAGAAGGCGCAGCCCACTGGCTGCGCTTTCGCTTTTGAGGAGCTTTCTGGGAGTGCAGGACTATGACGACCGATGCGACCTTGCCTGCTGCGGTGCCCTTGCGCTTACCACCGCGAAGCGCCTATGCGACACCTAGCTCGAAAAGCAGCAAGAGCACACAACGGCTGAAATCTAGCCTAACCTACTACCCCATAAGACCTTTTGCCCCGCTGCATGTCTGCATGGAAGACTTGACAGCGGACATTTTTCATGCCTGCTGGAAAGCCGGTACCCACTCGGTTCGGCTTGCCGTCAAAAGTCGAGGTCGTAGCCCATTCGAAATAGGCATGCGCACGGCGCAACGAAAGCCGGAAACAGATGGGCTTGCCAGAAGCCCATTTCATTTGTCAGGCACAAAGAAAAACGGGTCAGAGCTTGTGGCTCTGACCCGTTGATCTAACTACTGTTTTTGGTCGGTGTGAAAGGATTCGAACCTTCGACCCCTTGCACCCCATGCAAGTGCGCTACCAGGCTGCGCCACACACCGAAGCTCTCGATTATAGCTATGAAAATTCAGTGTCCGACGGTCAGCAGCTCACGAATTTCAAAGAGTTCGCGCCGAAGGTTCAGCAGCTGCGACAGATCGACCGATTTCGGGGCAGAGACGGCCGCCACAGTTGCCGGCGCATCTTGCACGGCCGCGTCGAATTCTTCCTGCTCGATCTCGATCGCTTCCATGCCCTCGAGCGGCAACTCACCGGCCTTGCGCCGGTCACGCTCGCCCTGCACCAGTTCCTGCAGCTTGTTGCGCGCACCGCTGATGGTGAAGCCCTGGTCGTAGAGCAGGTCGCGGATGCGGCGAATCATCAGCACTTCGTGGTGCTGGTAGTAGCGACGGTTGCCGCGCCGCTTCATGGGCCGCAGTTGCGTGAACTCCTGCTCCCAATAGCGCAGCACGTGCGGCTTGACGCCGCAAAGTTCGCCGACCTCACCGATGGTGAAGTAGCGTTTGACAGGAATCGGCGGGAGCGTTTTCTCCATTGAAATCAAGACTGTGCGCGGGAAACCTTAGAGATTACTCTACGCAAGCGCACAGCACCAAGCACTATTCATTCACTCGGTGCCAAGGCTCCACTCGACCTCGGTCGTACCAGCGGCCTGCGGGTCGATGTTGCCGTGAATCTGCTCCTTGAGCTTGGCGCTCGCGTGGAACGTGGCCACGCGGCGCTCGCCGATCGGAATGGCTTCGCCGGTGCGCGGATTGCGACCAGGGCGCGGCGCCTTCACGCGGATCTGGAAGTTGCCGAAGCCCGAGATCTTCACGTCCGTGCCTTCGATCAGGCTGTTCGCCACGAGCTCGAAGAACGCCTCGACCATGTCCTTGGACTCACGCTTGTTCAGGCCGATCTGCTCGAACAGCAGGTCGGCCAGATGCGCCTTGGTCAGCGCAGGCGTTTCTAGAGCCTCGAGCGTGAAATCGGCAGCATTCATTCTCATCACCCCCTCAAGCGGCCGCCGAGCTTGGCGCCCAATTGTTCGACGATGGCGCGCACAGCAGGCTCGACCTGCTCGTCCGTCAGCGTGGCGCTGTCGCTCTGGAAGCTCAGGCGCACCGCCATGCTCTTCTCGCCCTGTGCCAGCGCACCGGGCGCGGCCACCGCGCCATCGCGCAGCGGTTGAGGACGGTAGATGTCGAACAGCGTCGCATCGCGCAACAGGCCCTGCGCAGCCGTGGCCGCGCGGATGGTCTGCATCAGCGCGTCGTGCGTGACGGCTTCAGCCACGACGACGGCAATATCGCGCTCGACGGCCTGGTGCTTGGGCACCGACTGCGCCACGGGCACGGGGCGCGCGGTCACGGCATCGAGATCGAGCTCGAACAGAACCGGCGCCTGGGCGAAGTCCCACTTCTGGCGCCAGCGCGGATGCAGTTCGCCGACGAAGCCGACGGCCTTGCCGTCGACCAGCACGCGCGCCGAACGGCCCGGGTGCAGTGCGGGATGCTCTGCCGCCTCGAAGCTCGGCACCAGCGGCGCGAGCAGCGCCTCGACGTCGCCCTTGACGTCATAGAAGTCGATGCGCTCGGGCTTGCCATCCCAGCGCGATTCATCGGCGTCACCCCAGGCGAGGCCCGCCACGCGCATCGGCTGGTGAACGCCGCGCACGGTGCTGTCGGTGGTGGCAACGCTGTCGTCGCGCAGATAGACGCGCCCCAGCTCGAACACGCGCACGCGCGGCGCCTTCCGGTCGAGGTTGAACTTGAGCACCTGCAGCAGCGAACCCAGCAGCGACGAGCGCATCATGCTCATCTGGCTGGCGATCGGGTTCAGCAGCTTGATCGGGTTGGCATTGCCGGCAAGGTCCTGCTCCCAGTGCGCCTCGACGAAACTGAAGTTGATCGTCTCCTGGTAGCCCAGCGCCGCGACGGCGCGGCGCACAGCGAAGCGGCCGCGTTGCGCCTCGGGCCGCACGCGGGCCGTGATGGGCGCGAGCGGCGCGGTGGTCGGCAGGTTGTTGAAGCCGATCAGGCGCGCGACCTCTTCGATCAGGTCTTCTTCGATGAGCAGGTCGAAGCGGTGCGGCGGCGGGGTCACGGTCAGCGTGCCTTCGCCTTCGGTGATGGCAAAGCCCAGCCGGTTCAGCGCGTCGGCGCATTGCGCCTGCGTGAGCGGCATGCCGATCACGCGAGCTGCGCGCGCCACGCGCAGCGTGACGGGCACGGCCTCGGGCACGTCCAGCTTCTGGTCGTCCATCGCACCGGCCTGGCCGCCGCAGATTTCGACGATCAGCTGCGTGATGCGCTCGATGATCTGCACCGTGCGGCTCGGATCGACGCCGCGCTCGTAGCGATGGCCTGCGTCGGTCGAGAAATTGAAGCGGCGCGAACGCCCCTGCACCGCGGCGGGCCACCAGAACGCAGCCTCGACGTAGATGTTGCGCGTGTCGTCCGAGACGGACGTGGCGTCGCCGCCCATGATGCCGGCGAGCGATTCGACTTCGCGGTCGTCGGCGATCACGCCGACCTTGTCGTCCACCGTGATGGTCGTGCCATTGAGCAGCTTGAGCTGTTCGCCCGCCTTGCCCCAGCGCACCGTGAGGCCGCCGTGGATCTTGTCGAGGTCGAAGATGTGGCTGGGCTGGCCGTACTCGAACATCACGTAGTTCGAGATGTCGACCAGCGGCGTCACGCTGCGCTGGCCGCAGCGCGCAAGGCGCTCGACCATCCATGCCGGCGTGGCGACCTTGGTGTCGACGCCGCGCACGATACGGCCCGAGAAACGGCCGCAAAGCTCGGGCGCTTCGACCTTCACTGGCAACACGTCGCTGAACGAGGTGGCCACCGGCGCGATGGCCGGCGTCTTGAGCGGCGCGCCGGTGAGCGCCGCGAGTTCGCGCGCCACGCCGTAGACGCTCAGGCCGTGCGCCAGGTTGGGCGTGAGCTTGAGGGTGAGCAGCGCATCGTCGAGCTTGAGCACATCACGCACGTCGGCGCCGATCGGCGCATCGGCCGCGAGCTCGAGCAGGCCGCCGTGGTCTTCGCTCAGGTGCAGTTCGCGCGCCGAGCACAGCATGCCCTGGCTCTCGACGCCGCGCAGCTTGCCCAACTTGATGAGGAAGGGCTTGCCGTCTTCACCCGGCGGCAGTTCAGCGCCGACGAGCGCGCAAGGCACCTTGATGCCGACGCGCGCATTGGGCGCGCCGCATACGATATTGAGCAAAGCGCCCTGCCCCGCGTCGACCTGGCATACGCGCAGGCGGTCGGCGTTCGGGTGCTGCACTGCTTCCTTGATTTCTCCGACCACGATGCGCGTGAAAGGCGGCGCGACCGGGCGGCGCTCTTCGACCTCGAAGCCGCCCATGGTGAGCGTTTCGGCCAGTTCGGCGCTGCCGAGGGGCGGGTTGCAGAACTCGCGCAGCCAGGATTCCGGGAATTGCATCTCTTCGATCTCGATCTGGTTTTTCTATGTATGGAGGGGGCTCACTGGAACTGCGAGAGGAAACGCAGGTCGCCGTCGAAGAACAGGCGCAGGTCGTTCACGCCGTAGCGCAGCATGGTGAGCCGGTCGGGGCCCATGCCGAAGGCGAAGCCGATGTAGCGCTCCGGGTCGAGCCCCATGTTGCGCACCACGTTCGGGTGCACCTGGCCGGAGCCCGAAACTTCGAGCCAGCGGCCGGCCAGCGGGCCGCTCGCGAACTGGATGTCGATCTCGGCGCTGGGTTCGGTGAACGGGAAGAAGCTCGGGCGGAAGCGCAGCACGAGGTCGTCGCGCTCGAAGAACGTGCGGCAGAAGTCGGTGAAGACGACCTTCAGGTCCTTGAAGCTCACGTTCTCGCCAAGCCAGAGGCCTTCGCACTGGTGGAACATGGGCGAATGGGTGGCATCGCTGTCCACGCGGTACGTGCGGCCCGGCGCGATCACGCGGATCTCGGGCGCCTTCAAGGTGCCGGTGGTGTCGGCCGCGGCGGCCGCGAATTCGGCGGCGTACTTTTTGATGTGCTGATGCGCATAGCGCACCTGCATCGGGCTGGTGTGCGGACGCAGGTTGTAGGGAATGCCGTCGTCGCCGTTGATGTCGACGTAGAAGGTGTCCTGCATCGAGCGCGCAGGATGGTTCGGCGGGTTGTTGAGCGAGGTGAAGCTGTGCCAGTCGCTCTCGACTTCGGGGCCGTCGGCCACGTCGAAACCCATGCTCGAGAAGATTTCCTCGATGCGCTCAAGCGTGCGGCTCACGGGGTGCAGGCCGCCCGGGATGCGGCGGCGGCCCGGCAGGCTCACGTCGAGGGCCTCGGCGCGCAGCTGCAGGGAGAGCTCTTCGTCGGCCAATTGCTGGCGGCGGTCGGTCAGTGCGGCCTCGATGGCCTGCTTGGCCACGTTGATCGCGGCGCCGCGGGACTTCTTCTCTTCGACACTCAGCGCGGCCATGCCCTTCATCAGCTCGGTGATGCGGCCCGACTTGCCGAGGAACTGGGCCTTGGCGTTTTCGAGCTCTGCGGGCGTTTTCGCTTCGGCGAAGGCGGCGCGTGCGGTGTCGACAAGGGAGTCCAACTCGTTCATAGCAACAAAAATCTTCGAGGGGAAATAAAAAAGAGCTGGAGCCTTTTCAAGCGCCAGCCCTTGAGCCGTGGGCGCAGGAGGCCGCCCGAAGGCGGCAGCCTGCTGTGCAGAATCAAGCAGCCAGCTTGGCCTTGACCTGCTCCACGATGCCGGCAAATGCGGCCTTGTCGTGCACGGCGATGTCCGCAAGCATCTTGCGGTCGATCTCGATACCGGCCTTGCGGATACCGTTGGCGAACTGGCTGTAGGTCAGGCCCAGTTCACGCGAGGCGGCGTTGATACGCGCGATCCACAGCTGACGGAACACGCGCTTCTTGGTACGGCGGTCACGGTAGGCGTATTGGCCTGCCTTCATCACCGCCTGTTTGGCGATGCGGAAGACATTGCCGCGGCGACCGCGGAAACCCTTGGCGAGTGCGAGAACTTTCTTGTGGCGGGCGCGAGCCGTTACACCACGTTTGACGCGAGGCATGTGTGTACTCCTTGTTCGTCTGAGTTAAATGCCACGACCGGGCAGCATGGCGGCGACAGAAACCATGTTGGTTTCGTGCACTGCGACTGCACCACGCAGGTGACGCTTGTTCTTGGTGGTCTTCTTCGTCAAGATGTGACGCTTGAAGGCTTGACCGCGCTTGACGGTGCCACCGGGACGAACGCGGAAACGTTTTTTCGCGCTGCTCTTGGTCTTCATTTTGGGCATGTGAATGCTCCTTTAGTTTGTGCTCGTGAGGCGCCATGGATGCTCCACGGACTTGTTGGCCCCGAGACACTTCTTTATCCCGCCCTTGCCTGCCCTTCTTGCGAAGCGCCGGCAAAGGCGAAATCCCTTCAAAACCTCTCTACCGCAGCCCTCAGGCCGTGGCGGGCGTTGCCGCCGGCGCCGCGTCTGCCGCGGGCTTCGGCGCACCGCCACCGGCCTTCTTGCGCCCCGGCGCGATCATCATGATCATCTGCCGGCCTTCGAGCTTCGGGAACTGCTCGACCATGATCAGGTCGCCCAGTTCGTCGCGAATGCGCTGCAGCAGTGCCAGACCCAGCTCCTGGTGCGTGATCTCGCGGCCACGGAAGCGCAGCGTGATCTTGCATTTGTCGCCGTCCTCAAGAAAGCGCTTGATGTTGCGCATCTTGATGTTGTAGTCGCCATCGTCGGTACCGGGCCGGAACTTGATTTCCTTGACCTCGATGACCTTCTGCTTCGACTTCGCCTCGGCCGCCTTCTTCTGCTCGTGGTACTTGAACTTGCCGTACTCGATCAGGCGGCACACCGGTGGGTTGGCCGCAGCAACGACCTCCACCAGATCCACGTCCTGCTCACCGGCAAGGCGCAAGGCCTCGGCAAGACTCACGACACCCAATTGCTCGTTATCCGGGCCGATCAGGCGGACTTCCGGGGCCATGATTTCCCGGTTCAGGCGGTGTTGGCGTTCCTCGCGGTGGCGGCGGTCGCGAAATGCAGTAGCGATGGTCAGAATCCTTCAAAATTTGCTACAAAATCTGTAGCGAACGCCGCTCAGTCCTCGCGGACAAGCGGCACGACTTGGCAGGGAAACATATAGGGTGTTTCAGAGACAAATCAACGCTTGTCAGCAACATCCTGGACGAGCCGTTGCGCGAACGATTCGAGGGACATTGCACCGAGGTCTTGATTTCCCCGGGCGCGCACTGCGACGGCACCTGCTTCCTTTTCCTTGTCGCCCACGACAACGATGTAAGGGAGCTTTTGCAACGAATGCTTCCGTATTTTATACGTAATCTTTTCGTTGTGCAGATCTAGCTGAACCCTAAGCCCTTGATTTTGCAGCGTTTTCGCAACTTGCGCAGCGTAGTCGGCCTGTCCTTCGCTGATATTGAGCACCGCAACCTGCACCGGAGCGAGCCATGCAGGCATCGCGCCCGAGTGGTGTTCGATCAGCATGCCGATGAAGCGCTCCAGGCTGCCGACGATAGCGCGGTGCAGCATCACCGGGTGCGCACGGCCGCTCGATTCCGTCACGTATTCGCCGCCCAGGCGCTCCGCCGTGTTGAAGTCGACCTGCATCGTGCCGCACTGCCAATGACGGCCGATGGCATCGCGCAGCGTGTACTCGATCTTCGGGCCGTAGAAGGCGCCATCGCCCGGCGAGATGACGAAGTCGACGCCCGAACGGCGCAGCGATTCCATCACCGCATGCTCGGCCTTGTCCCACAGCTCATCGGAGCCCACGCGGTTCTCCGGGCGCGTGGCGACCTTGTAGAGGATGTCCGTGAAGCCGAAGTCGGCATAGACCTTCTGCAGCTGTGCCGTGTACGCGATGCACTCGTCGAGGATCTGGTCTTCCGTGCAGAAGATGTGGCCATCGTCCTGCGTGAAACCGCGCACGCGCATGATGCCGTGCAGCGCGCCGCTGGGCTCGTTGCGATGGCACTGGCCGAATTCGCCGTAGCGCAGCGGCAGGTCGCGGTAGCTGCGCAGGTCGCTCTTGAAGATCAGCACATGGCCCGGGCAGTTCATCGGCTTCAGCGCGTACTCGCGCTTCTCCGACTCCGTCGTGAACATGTTGTCGCGGTAGTTCTGCCAGTGGCCCGTTTTCTCCCACAGGCTCTTGTCGAGAATCTGCGGGCCCTTCACTTCCCAGTAGCCCGTGTCGCGGTAGATGCCGCGCATGTACTGCTCGACCTGCTGCCAGATCGCCCAACCTTTGGGGTGCCAGAACACAACGCCAGGCGCCACTTCGTCGATGTGGAACAGGTCGAGTTCCTTGCCCAGGCGGCGGTGGTCGCGCTTCTCGGCTTCCTCGATGCGCTGGATGTACTGGTCGAGCTGCTTCTTGTCGGCCCAGGCCGTGCCGTAAATACGCTGCAGCTGCTCGTTCTTGGCGTCACCGCGCCAGTAGGCACCGGCCAGCTTCGTGAGCTTGAAGACCTTCAGGAAGCGCGTGTTCGGCACGTGCGGGCCGCGGCACATGTCCACGTATTCCTGGTGGTAGTACAGGCCCATGGCCTGCTCGTCGGGCATGTCCTCGACGAGGCGCAGCTTGTAGTCCTCGCCACGCGACTGGAAGACTTCGATGACTTCCGCGCGCGGCGTCATCTTCTTGATCACGTCGTAGTCCTGCGCAATCAGCTCGCGCATGCGCGCCTCGATGGCAGCCATGTCTTCCGGCGTGAATGGGCGTTCGAACGAGATGTCGTAGTAGAAGCCCTCGTCGATCACGGGCCCGATCACCATCTTGGCCGTCGGGTAGAGCTGCTTCACCGCATGACCGACCAGGTGAGCCGTCGAGTGGCGGATGATCTCCAGGCCCTCGTCGTCCTTGGGCGTGATGATCTGGAGCTTGGCGTCATGGTCGATGACGTCGCTGGCATCGACGAGCCTGCCGTCGACTTTGCCGGCCACCGTCATCTTGGCAAGGCCGGGGCCGATGGACTGGGCAACCTGGGCCACCGAAACCGGGCCGGGGAACTCGCGGCGCGAGTTGTCGGGGAGCGTGATCTGGATCATGTGAAAACCTCGGGGAGAAAAACAAAAAAGCGCGGTGGAAGACCGCGCTTTGCTTGGTTGTAGAGCTGGCAAGAACCAGCGTGCGCGGGGCTACCGGCCTTTTCCTTCAGTGAAGAAAAAGCCGCTGAATCCTTGCGGAGTAGTTCGCGGTGTCATAACCAAGGTGCCTTTCTCGCTCTTGTTGAGTACAGAGTTCGCGATTCTAGCCGCTGCTTGCTCAGGATGCGGGCGCCGCATTCTTGAGGCCCAACACTTCGATGGGTTCGATCGACGGCGGCTTGGCGAAAAGCTCGGGCGCCTTGGCCATCAACGCCTGCGCGATCGAACCGTTCAGATGGGCCTGGCGCCCCGCCTCGTCTTCGAACGCATCGAACACGCCGAAAGTGGTTGGCGACAGCCGCAGCGCAAACCAGATCGGCGTGGTCTTCTCGTCGCGCGCCATCGCAAGGCCGGCTTCGAGGAACTTCGCGACATCGCTTTCCTTGCCCGGCTTGGCTTCGAGGCGGGCGAACAGTGCGTACTTGATCATGAGTCATCTCCTGAGTTGAACGGCGCGCGGCATTGCGCGGCGTTGGCACTGACTCTAGGCAACGGCCGCCCCTTCAGCCATTGGCATTTTTGACATCTTTGATATCGTTATGGCCATGAAGATCGACGTACTCGCGCTCGACGGCGTGTTCGACACCGGCTTGTCCACGGTGCTCGACGTGTTCACTACCGCCAATGAACTGGCGGCCATGCTGCAGCTCGACGTGGCGCCGTTCGAAGTCGTGGTGGCGGGCATGCGCAAGCGCGTGCGAACAGCTCAAGGCTTCGCAGTGCCGGTGGCCCGAACACTGGAGGCCGGCGCCGCTGATTGGCTCATCGTGCCCGCACTCGGCTGCAAGATGCCAGAAACACTGGAGCCCGCATTGCAGCGCGCCGACGTGCGCGATGCTTGCAGCGCACTGCGGGAGCGCACGAGCAAGGGCGCCCACATCGCTGCAGCCTGCATCGGCACCTTCGTGCTCGCCGAAGCCGGCGTGCTCGACCACCAAAAGGCGACCACGACCTGGTGGCTCGCCACGCTGTTCCGCCAGCGCTATCCCGCCGTGCAACTGGAAGATTCGCGCATGCTCGTCAGCTCCAGCCACCTCGTCACGGCCGGCGCGGCGCTGAGCCATGTCGACATGGCGCTGTGGATCGTTCGACAGGCAAGCCCCGAACTCGCCACGCTGGTCGCGCGCTACCTCATCGTCGATTCACGTCCGTCGCAATCGGCCTACGTGATCTCGGACCACCTCTCGCACTCCGACCCGCTGGTGGAGCGCTTCGAACGCTGGGCGCGTGGCCGACTGGCCCTTGGCTTTTCGCTCGACGAGGCCGCGCAGGCCGCGGGCACCAGCAAGCGCACGCTGGCGCGCCGCATGCAGCAGGTGCTGGGCAAGAGCCCCCTCTCCTACGTGCAGGACCTGCGCGTGGAGCGCGCGGTGCACCTGCTCAAGACCAGCGACAAAAGCCTCGAGCAGATCGCCGGCATGGTGGGCTACGCCGACGGCGTCACGCTGCGCACCCTGCTTCGCCAACGGCTGGGCCGCGGCGTGCGCGAGGTTCGACTCGAAGCCTGAGCCTGCCGCAGGCGCAAAAAAGCCCGGCACGCGGCCGGGCTGAAGGTGACAGCGAATACCTGTCTGTCTATCTCTCGAAAGACCGATCCGTGCGGATCAGTGGAACTGCTCTTCCTCGGTCGAGCCCGACAGCGCCTTCACGCTGGACGAACCGCCCTGGATCACGGTGGTCACGTCGTCGAAGTAACCCGCGCCCACTTCCTGCTGGTGCGACACGAAGGTGTAGCCCTTGTCGCGCGCCGCGAATTCGGGTTCCTGCACCATGTTGACGTAGTGCTTCATGCCTTCGCCGCGGGCATAGGCGTGGGCGAACTGGAAGGTGTTGAACCAGTTGACGTGGATGCCGGCCAGCGTGATGAACTGGTACTTGTAGCCCAGCGCCGACAGGTCTTCCTGGAACGAGGCGATCTGCTTGTCGTCGAGGTTCTTCTTCCAGTTGAACGAAGGCGAGCAGTTGTACGACAGCAGCTTGCCGGGGCATGCGGCGTGCACGGCCTGCGCGAATTCACGGGCGAAGCCGATGTCCGGCACGCCGGTTTCGCACCACACCAGGTCGGCATAGGGCGCGTAGGCGACGCCGCGGCTGATGGCTTGCTCCAGGCCGTTCTTGACGCGGTAGAAGCCTTCCTGCGTGCGCTCGCCCGTCAGGAAGGGCTTGTCGTTGGCGTCGTGGTCGGACGTGATCAGGTTCGCGGCTTCGGCGTCGGTGCGGGCCAGCACGATGGTGGGCACGCCCATCACGTCGGCGGCAAAGCGGGCCGAGATCAGCTTTTCGCAGGCTTCCTGCGTGGGCACGAGCACCTTGCCGCCCATGTGGCCGCACTTCTTCACGGCAGCCAGCTGGTCTTCGAAGTGCACGCCGGCGGCGCCGGAAGCGATCATGTTCTTCATCAGCTCGAAGGCGTTCAGCACGCCGCCGAAACCGGCTTCCGCATCGGCCACGATCGGCAGGAAGTAGTCGATGAACTCCTTGTCGCCCGGGTTGATGCCGCGGCCCCACTGGATTTCATCGGCGCGGCGGAAGGTGTTGTTGATGCGACGGACCATCGTCGGCACCGAGTCGTACGCATAGAGCGACTGGTCGGGGTACATCGTTTCCGACGTGTTGCCGTCGGCGGCGACTTGCCAGCCCGACAGGTACACGGCTTCCAGGCCGGCCTTGGCCTGTTGCATCGCCTGGCCGGCGGAGATCGCGCCGAAGGCGTTCACGTAGCCCTTCTTGGCGCCACCGTTGATCTTGTCCCAGAGCTTCTCCGCACCGCGCTTGGCCAGCGTGTGCTCGATCGGGAACGAACCGCGCAGGCGAACCACGTCGGCCGCGCTGTAGCCGCGCTTGACGCCCTTCCAGCGGGGATCGGTGGCCCACTCTTTTTCGAGGGCGGCGATCTGTTGTTCGCGGCTGAGTTGTTCTGTGAGGGTCTGGGGCATGGTCACTCCGTGAGGTTGATTGAAGGTTGGGCGCTGCGGCCGTGGAGTTACTGTAATCCGGCGGCAGACTCTTATGTCTTATAGAAGACATATTTTTCAATCAGCAAAATCAACAACTTACATTCATATTTCTCAATGCAAAATTATTTTTCTCATATCGAGAAAAAATATTGCGCCGCAGCAGCCATGGATTTCGTAATACGCAATCAATCTTTCGGTGGTGAAAAGGGGCCCTCGGCACGCCCTGCCGCATGAGCGATCCAATCCCCGCTTTCGATCACACACCGGCCCTCGATGCGCGACGGGTGGATCTCGTACACGAGGCAATCGATCCACTGCCCGCCGGTCTGCACGCGCACCCGCCGCTTGATGTATTCACCGGTGTCGTCGTCGGCCACCTCCTCGAGCCGATCGAGCGCCGCCTCCACAGACGGTTCGATCGCATAGACCTCGCCTTTCACGCTCCCTGCGCCACCAAGCACGACGCCCGGATATGCGCCCAGGTCGTAAAGCGTGCCGCCGATGGTCGCCTCCCCCACCAGCACAGGCGAAGGACGGTAGCGCGCGATGTCGTTGCGTCCGCCGCAGCGCAGCGTGCCGTAAACAAAAACGTGGGGCATCATCGAACCGCCTTCTCCGCAACTACAAGAATTCCAGTCTATTGAACTCCGCCGCCCCCACACCAGGCCGTCTCGTGGCCTATGGCTGCCTCGCCCTGAGCATGTCGCTCGTCGGCGGCTACGTCGCCCTCTCCAAGCCCCTTGTGGCTGCCTTCCCGGTGCTGCTGCTCGCATGGCTGCGCTTCGGCATCGCCGCGCTGGCCATGCCGCACTGGCTCAAGCGCACGCCCGACGAGCCACCCATGACGGCGCATACGCGCTGGCTGGTGTTCCTCGAGTCGTTCCTCGGCAACTTCCTGTTTTCCATCTGCATGCTGTTCGGCGTGAGCCTGACCAGCGCGGTGTCGGCCGGCGTGATCATGGCGTCGATCCCCGCGTGCGTGGCCGTTGCAAGCTGGCTCTTCCTGCGCGAACGCATCACGGTGCGGATCGGCCTGGCCATTGCATGTGCCGCGCTCGGCATCGGCCTGCTGGCGCTCTCGCCCGCGCATGCGTCGGCAACGCCCTCGGCCTCGCCGGCGTCGATGCCCTGGCTGGGCAACCTGCTGGTGTTCTGCGCGGTGCTCTGCGAGACGGCCTACGCGGTGATCGGCAAGTCGCTCACGGGGCGCCTCGGCCCCAAGCGCATCGCATCGCTCATCAACCTCTGGGGCTTCGTGCTGTCGATGCCCTTCGGCATCTGGTTCGCGCTGCAGTTCGACTTCACCGCCGTGCGCTTCGGCACGTGGGCGCTGCTCGTGGCCTATGCGCTCGCCGCGAGCATCTGGACGGTGTGGCTCTGGATGACCGGACTTCGCAACGTACCAGCCGCACAAGCGGGTGTTTTCGCCGTGCTGCTGCCGGTCAGCGCGGCCCTCGTGGGCGTGCTCGTGCTGGGTGAAAGCCTCTCCACGACACAGCTGCTTGCCTTCGTGATCGCACTCGTGGGCGTGGTGCTTGCGACATGGCCCGGGCGCCGAAGGTGAAAACGAGGCTTCTCCCCTCTGAAAAAACAACAACTCCCAATGAAAAAAGCGCTTTTTCCCTTGGAAACGCGTTTTTTCTCATTTAGCATCCGCAATGCCACTGGAGACGCAAGTTTTTCATTGGTGAGTGTTCAACCAAAAAAGGAAATCAACCATGGCAACTGCAAAGAAGGCTCCGGCCAAGAAAGCTCCGGCAAAGAAGGCTGCGGCTCCCGCAAAGAAGGCCGCCGCTCCCGCGAAGAAGGCTGCTGCACCGGCAAAGAAGGCTGCTGCTCCCGCCAAGAAGGCTGCCGCACCGGCGAAGAAGGCTGCTCCTGCAAAGAAGGCCGCACCCGCAAAGAAGGCTGCTCCCGCCAAGAAGCGCACGCCCAACGCAGCGTTCATGAAGGCACTGACCCCCAGCCCGGCACTCGCCGCTGTGGTCGGCTCCACGCCGCTGCCGCGTACCGCCGTCGTGAGCAAGCTGTGGGACTACATCAAGAAGAACAACCTTCAAGACAAGGCCAACAAGCGCAACATCAACGCCGACGCCAAGCTGAAGGAAATCTTCGGCAAGGCCCAAGTGTCAATGTTCGAACTGGCCGCGCTGATCGGCAAGCACGTCAAGTAAGCGCTCGGGGGCCTCGCGCTCCTGAATCAAAAAGCCGGCTTCACAGCCGGCTTTTTTTCGCCTGCGCACAAGCCCTTTCAAGCGCCTTTCACGGCTCGAAGAAACGCGATGGCGTTCGCCCGAAGTGCTTGCGGAAGGCCTCTATGAAGGCGCTGACCGAGTTGTAGCCCACGGTCAGCGCCACCACCGTCACCGGCTCCTTCAAGCTCAGAAGCTCCACCGCCTTGAGCAGCCGCGCCTGCTGCCTCCACTGCGCAAAGCTCAGTCCCGTTTCTGCAGCGAAGCGGCGTGTCAGCGTCCTGCGGGCCACGCCGATGCGATCAGCCCAATCGTCGATGGTGTCGGGCAACGACGGATCGTTGGCCAACGCCGCGGCCATCATGGCAAGGCGCTTGTCCTGAGGCATGGGCAGGTGCAGCGACAGCCGCTCGCTCGCCGCGAGTTCGTCGATCAGCACGCCGACCAGCCGGGCGCGACGCGCATCGAGCGAACCGGCGGAAGCATCGAGCGACGTCAACCGGTCGACCAGCCCCAGCACGAGCGGCGTCACCGCAAACACATGCGGCCCATCGGGCAAGACAGCCGCGGCTTGCGAATCGATATGCAGGCTCCAGCCCGCCGTCGGACCGAAGCTCTGCGCAGCATGAGCGCATCGCGGCGCGATCCATCCGATCCACCCCGGCGGCTGCACCCAGCGGCCCGAGGGCGTCTCTATGACCTGCAAACCCTCGCGCAAGGCGAACAACTGGCCGTCCTCATGGGCGTGGTAGCCCGTGACGCGCGGCGCCTCGTAGGCGTTGATCCAGAGCCTCACGGAGGCATCAGCAGCCACGGGTGGCCCGCCAGCGGTATCGATTGGCCCCGCGCAGCAAGCCTGCAAGCCCGCTGCTGCCTAGCATCGGTCTCATCCGCACTACCCCTTCAAAGGAACAAAGATGAGAGCCCAAGACGTATTGCCCGACGGCCAGGACTTCACCGTCATCAACGGCCAGACCCTGCGCAAGGGATCGGTCGGCGCGTTTCTCGCCAACGTGCGCATCCTCGAAGACGCCAGCGCTTCGGCGGCCGACAGGCAGTCGGCCGAGCAGGACATGATTTCGCTGATCCCCACGCTCGATGCGCTGGGCCTGTTCGACGTGTTCGAACTGCGCTCGCCCGCCCTGCGCGCCCGCGTGGAAAGTCATCGCGCCGCGCTCAGTTGCGCGCCTGGTGCTGCTGCTTCGCAGCGCGCGTGATCGAGGCCAGCGTGCCGCGCGTGGTGATCACTTCGGGGTCGAGCGGAATCTCGATCAGCGTGCCGGTGTCGGCCGCCAGCGCGCGCAGCAACGCGGCCTCGAACTGCGCCGTCTCCGTCACGCGCTCGGCCGCATAGCCGTAGGCGCGCGCGAGGCCGCAGAAGTCGGGGTTGCGCAAGGCGGTGCCGCTCGTGCGCTCCGGATATTCACGCTCCTGGTGCATGCGGATGGTGCCGAACATGCCGTTGTTCAGCAGCACGATGATGCTCTTGCCGCCGTGCTGTGAAGCCGTCGCCAGCTCCTGCCCCGTCATCAGGAAATCGCCGTCGCCCGCGATGGTGAATGCCACCCGTCCCGTCGCCAGGTTGGCCGCGATGCCGGCCGGCACGCCGTAGCCCATCGCTCCGCTGGTCGGCGCCAGTTGGGTCTTCGTGCCCTTGGCGAGCCCCTGGTAGCGGAAGTAGCGGTGCACCCAGCTCGCGAAGTTGCCCGCGCCGTTGGTGATGGCGGCGTCCGCCGGCAGGTGCTTCTGCAGCAGCGCGACGACTTCCGCCATGTCGACCGGCCCGCGCGGCGTCTCGGCGGGCATGCCGGCCAGCGCCTGTGGCACGAGGTTGGCTTCGTAGTCGGCATGGGCCTGCAGCGTCCACTCCTCCCACGGCAGCGTCGGCGGCGCGCTCAGCACCTCGAGGCTGCGCGCCGCGGCGCTCATGCCGGCGTTGATGGCCAGGTCGGCCTGGTAGACGCGGTTGAGTTCCTCCGCGCTCGCATGGATGTGCACCAGCGTCTGCTTCGCCTTGGGCGCTTCGAGCAGCGTGTAGCCGCCGGTGGTCATCTCGCCCAGGCGCGGGCCGATCGCCAGAATGAGGTCGGCGTCCTTCACGCGCTGCGCGAGCTTCGGGTTGATCGCAATGCCGACATCGCCCGCATACAGCGGATGGTGGTTGTCGAAGGTGTCCTGGAAGCGGAAGGCATTCGCCACCGGCAGCCGCCAGTTCTCGGCAAAGCGCTGCAGCGCCTGCGCAGCCTGCGCCGTCCAGCCGCCGCCACCCGCGATGACCAGCGGGCGCTGCGACTTCAGCAACAGCTCGCGCAGCGTACGCAAGGCCCCGGGGTCGCTCCACGGCTCGACAGCCTCCACGCGCGCCAGCGGCCGCGCACTGGTCTCGCTGCGCAGCATGTCCTCCGGCAGCACCAGCACCACCGGCCCCGGCCGCCCGTTCATCGCGGTGGCAAAGGCGCGCGCGATGTACTCCGGAATGCGGTCGGCGTCGTCGATGCGTTCCACCCGCTTGGCAAAGCCCTTGGTACTCGGCCCGAAGAAGCTGCCGTAGTCGACCTCCTGAAAGGCTTCGCGGTCGCGGAAGTCGCTGCCGACATCGCCCACGAACAGCACCATCGGCGTCGAGTCCTGGAAGGCGTTGTGCACGCCGATCGATGCATTGGTCGCGCCCGGGCCGCGGGTCACGAAACACACACCCGGCCTCCCCGTAAGCTTTCCGTGCGCCTCGGCCATGAAGGCCGCGCCGCCCTCCTGCCGGTTGACGATGAAACGCGCGCGGTCGCGGTAGGCATGGAAGCCGTCGAGCACCGCGAGAAAGCTCTCGCCCGGCACGCCGAACGCGATATTCATCCCTTGTTCGACCAGGCACTCGACGATCAGGTGGCCCGCGGGTTGTGATGTACTCATGTGAAGAAAGAACCTCGCTACGAATGTCTCCGGCAATTATGTGCGCCCCCTACAGACGCCTTGCGTTAATTCCCCAATTGGTTAAATTCGCTGCATGAAGGCCCCCAAGGACTCCACGCCCGACATGCTCGATCCGGCCGAAGCGCTGGAGCCTCGCTCGCGCGACGCCGACCGCTCGCAGCTCGCCATCCTCGCATCGGCGCGCGACGAGTTCTCCGCGCGCGGCCTCGCCGGCGCGCGCATGGACAGCATCGCCGAGCGCGCCGGGCTCAACAAGCGCCTCATCTACTACTACTTCGGCAGCAAGGACGACCTGTTCCTGGCCGTGCTGGAGCGCGTGTACGCCGACATCCGCTCGGCCGAGCAGCGCCTGCACCTCGACGAGATCGACCCCGTGGAGGCCATCCGCCAGCTGGTGTCCTTCACCTGGCACTACTACCTGGAGCACCCGGAGTTCATCACGCTGCTCAACAGCGAGAACCTGCACTGCGCGGCGCACCTGAAGCGCTCCGAGCGCATCCAGGAAATGAACTCGCCGCTGGTGCAACTGCTAGACACCGTGCTCGAGCGCGGCCGCCGCGACAACCTTTTCCGCGCAGGCGTGGACCCGGTGCAGCTCTACATCTCGATCGCGTCGCTGTGCTACTTCTACCTGTCGAACAACCACACGCTCTCGGCCATCTTCGGCCGTGACCTGCGCGCACCCAAAGCGATGGCGCAACGCCTCTCGCACATGACCGACCTGGTCCTGGGCTACGTCCTGCACTGACGCACCGGGCGCGCCCGACCGCGGCGCGCCCTCCGACTCTCCGGGTATTCACTAGGCAGCGACCGTTGACGCTGCGGCGGAGCCATTTCTACAATCGCTAATTCACTCAATGGTGAATTGATCGATTCAAGAAGCGGCCCGACCGCGCGGAGACATCCATGAAGTTCTTTGCCAGCACTGCACGCACCACCGTCCTTGCCTCGCTGACATGCATCGCCGCCCTGCTGCCGGGCATGGCCTTCGCGCAGAACGGCTATCCGGCCAAGCCGATCCGCGTGATCGTGCCCTTCGCGGCCGGAAGCACCACCGACATCATTGCCCGCGCCATCGCCGACAAGATGGGCGCGAGCATGGGCCAGGTGCTGGTCATCGACAACCGCGGCGGCGCCAGCGGCACCATCGGCCAGCAGGCAGTGGCCACGGCCGCGCCCGACGGCTACACGCTGATGATTCATTCGTCGTCGCACACGGTCAGCCCCTCCACCTTCGCCAAGCTGCCCTTCGACACGGTGCACGACTTCGCAGGCGTCACGCCGATCTCTTCGCTGCCCAACGCACTGGTGATCGCGCCCTCGAAGAACATCAAGACGCTGCCGCAGCTTCTGGCCGCCGCGCGCGCCAAGCCTGGCAGCATGAACTTCGCTTCTGCCGGCCAGGGCAGCGCCACGCACCTGAACGCCGAGAAATTCAAGCTGGCCGCGAAGATCGACGCGACCAACATCCCGTTCAAGGGATCGGGCGAAGCCGTGACCGAGGTGCTCTCGGGCCGCGTCGACTACTACTTCTCGCCCATCGCGCCGGTCATCGGCCAGATCAAGGAAGGGCAACTGCTGGCGCTCGCCGTGGGTTCGCCCAAGCGCGCCGCCGCCCTGCCCGACGTGCCCACCACCACCGAGGCCGGCGTACCTGGCTCCGAATTCAACTTCTGGATCGGAATGATGGCGCCGGCCAAGACCCCGCGCGACATCGTCGAGCGGCTGCACGCCGAAGTGACCAAGGCCTTGGCCACGCCCGAGGTGAAAGAGCGCTTCGCCAAGCTCGGCGCCGACCCATGGACGCTCAAGCCCGCGCAGTTCGACGCCTACATCAAGGAAGAGATCGCCAGCAACGCGGAACTCGTGAAGGCCGCCGGCCTGTCGGTCCAACAGTAAGCACGCCAGTCAGTCAACAAGCACGCCAGAAAGTCCCGGCCCGTCCATGTTCCGCAAGCTCCTGCTCTCCCCCGCCCTGCGCCCTTTTCTGCTGATCCTGATGCTGCTGGTGCTGTGGGACCTGGCGATCCGCCTCTTCAAGATTCCCGCCTACCTGATTCCACCGCCCTGGGAGGTGGTGAAACAGCTCGTCGCCGAATGGCCGCACCTGCTCGCCGAGAGCTGGAAGACCACGCTCGCCACGCTGGGCGGCTTCGGCCTGACCATCCTCATCGGCATTCCGATTGCGATGGTCATCGCCTACTCCCGCGTGGTGGAGTCCTACGTGTACCCGCTGCTGGTGTTCTCGCAGAGCATTCCCAAGGTGGCGATCGCGCCGCTGTTCGTGGTGTGGTTCGGCTTCGGCATCTTCCCCAAGGTGATCAGCGCCTTCCTGCTGGGCTTCTTCCCGGTGGTGGTGTCCACGGTGATGGGCTTCAAGTCGGTCGAACCCGACATGCTGGACCTCTCGCGCTCAATGGGTGCGAGCCGCCTGCAGACCTTCTTCAAGATCAGCCTGCCGCAGGCGCTGCCGCAAATATTCAGCGGCCTGAAGGTGTCGGTCACGCTGGCCGTGGTGGGTGCGGTGGTCGGCGAGTTCGTCGGCTCCAACTCGGGCATCGGCTACGTGCTGCAGGTGGCCAACGGCAACTTCGACCTGCCGCTGATGTTCGCCGCGCTGGTGGTGCTGTCGAGCATCGGCGTGATCCTTTTCGTCGCGGTCGACCTGGTCGAGCGCGTGATGATTCCGTGGCACGCCTCGCAGCGCCACGCGCACTGAGTTCTTTCGCAAAAGCCAACAACTCCGGAGACAACACCATGAAGAAACTGCTTCCCTCGCTGCTCGCCGCGGCAGCGCTCGCCACCTTCGCCATCGCCCCTGCCCAAGCGCAGGGCGACAAGCCCAAGGACAAGGTCACGCTGATGCTCAACTGGTATCTCTACAGCGAGCACGCGCCCTTCTTCCTCGGCAAGGAAAAGGGCTTCTACGCCGACGAAGGCATCGATCTCGACATCCAGGAAGGCCGCGGCTCCGCAGTCACCGCGCAGGCGGTGGCCGCCAAGTCGGCCACCTTCGGCTACATCGACGTCACCACCATGATCAAGGCCGCCGCCAAGGGCGCGCCGCTGAAGTCCACCGGCGTGCTCTTCCAGGTGAGCCCGATGTCGGTCATGGGCTTCAGCGAGAAGAACATCAAGACGCCCAAGGACATCATCGGCAAGACCGTGGCCGTGACGCCCGGCGACTCGATGTCGCAGATGTGGCCCCTGTTCCTGAAGGTCAACGACATCAAGCCCGACCAGGTGAAGATCGTCTCGGGCGACGGCCAGACCAAGCTCAATGCAGTGACCAACGGCCAGGCCGACCTGCTGCTGGGCTACGTGATGGACCAGGCCATCAAGCTGCAGGACGCCACCGGCAAGCCCGTGACGCCGATCCGCTTCGCCGACTCCGGCGTGAACCAGATCAGCTCCGGGATCATCACCAACAAGAACCTGCTGACCGAGAACCCCGACCTGGTGAAGCGCTTCATGCGCGCCTCCACCAAGGCCGCCGAAGCCGCCGAGAAGAGCCCCGAGGCCGCCGTCGACGCGATGCTCAAGGCCAACGCCAAGGCCGGCGTGCGCGACACGCTCATCGTCGGCATGAAGCAGAGCGTGGCGCTCTATCACACGAAGGAAACGGCCAACCAGCGCCCGTTCCGCGTGACCATGAAGAACGTCAGCGACTCGCTCGACCTGCTGGTGCAGTACGGCGGCATGGATGCGTCCACGCGCGGCAAGCCCGAGGACTACGTGACTCTCGACTTCCTGCCCTGACCCGACTCCGCCCCTGAACCCGCGCGCTTTTCGTTGCCGCCACCTCTCACGCATTCCATGTCCCAAGTCAACCTGATCGAAGCGCGCGGCGTCTCGAAGATCTACCAAAGCAAGGATGGCCCGGTCGAATCGCTCAAGCCGATCGACTTTGCCATCAAGGAAG
The DNA here is from genome assembly GCF_022009635.1 of Variovorax paradoxus. Lineage (NCBI taxonomy): Bacteria > Pseudomonadati > Pseudomonadota > Betaproteobacteria > Burkholderiales > Comamonadaceae > Variovorax > Variovorax paradoxus. The sequence continues at coordinate 3,080,583 of NZ_CP091716.1, read as the reverse complement.
GCGAGTTCGTCTCCGTCGTCGGCCCTTCGGGCTGCGGCAAGAGCACCTTGCTGAAGATGGTGGCGGGCCTGCTGCCCATCAGCGGCGGCAGCCTCACGCTGGCCGGCAAGCCCATCAAAGGGCCGCAGAAGGACGTGGGCATCGTGTTCCAGAGCGCGGTGCTGCTGCCCTGGCGCAGCGTGGAAGACAACATCCTGCTGCAGGCCGAGATGCGCCATCTGCCCATGGACGCCGCCAGGGCGCGCGCCCGCGAGCTGATGGAGATGGCCGGCCTGAAAGGCTTCGGGGGCAAGTACCCGTGGCAGCTGTCGGGCGGCATGCAGCAGCGCGCGTCGATCTGCCGCGCACTGCTGCACGACCCGTCGGTGCTGCTGATGGACGAACCCTTCGGCGCGCTCGACGCCATGACGCGCGAGAAGATGAACCTGGAGCTGCAGCGCATCTGGATGGCGTCGAAGAAGACGGTGATGCTCATCACCCACAGCATTCCCGAGGCCATCTTCCTGTCGGACCGCGTGATCGTGATGAGCGAGCGGCCCGGCTCCATTGCCGCGGTGTACGACATCGACCTGCCGCGCGCCCGCACGCTGGACATGATGGCCTCGCCCGAGTTCGGCGCATACACGAAGCTGGTGCGCGCGCATTTCTTCTCGCAGGGCATCCTGGACCACTGAAGGCGACAGCCATGGACGCGATCCGTTTTCATGTCGAGGAGATCCGCTTCGCCGAGCGCAACGTGGCGCTGCGGCTGCCGTTCCGCTTCGGCGCGGCCACCGTCACGGCGTGCCCGCAGGTCTACGTGAAGGCCCGCATCCGCTTCGCGGACGGCCGCACGGCCGAAGGCTGCGCCGCCGAGATGATGGTGCCCAAGTGGTTCGACAAGAACCCTGCGCTCACCAACGAACAGAACTTCGAGCAGTTGCGCTTCGCCCTGCGCGACGCGCGCGAGGCCTACACCGCCGAGCCCGACGCGCAGACCGCGTGGACGCACTTCGCTTCCAACTACGCCGCGCTGCAGGGCCGCGCCAAGGCCAAGGGCCTGCAGCCGCTGGTGGCGAGCTACGGCCCGGCGCTGATCGACCGCGCCGTGCTCGACGCACTGTGCCTGCACAGCGGCGTGAGCTTCGGCGCCGCGATGAGCGGCAACCTCGCCGGCATCGACATCGTGGGCAGCGGCTTGGCCGACGACCTTGCCGGCTTCGACATGCCGGGCTTCCTGGCAAGGCAATCGCCGCGAACCCACATCGCCGCGCGCCACACCGTGGGCCTGGCCGATGCCATCGACGACAAAGACGCCCTGCCCGACGCGCCCGCCGACGGCCTGCCCGCCACGCTCGCGGCGGCGGTGCGCCGCTACGGCCTCACGCATTTCAAGCTCAAGCTCTGCGGCGACACCGCGCAAGACATCGAGCGCCTCGAGCGCATCGCCGGCGTGATAGACGGGCACGCCCACCTGGTGACGCTGGACGGCAACGAGCAGTACGCCGACGCGGACGCCTTCGGCGCATTCCTGGACCGCATGCTCTCCACGCCCGCGCTGCACACGCTGGTGCAGAAGACGGTGTTCGTCGAGCAGCCGATCCGCCGCGACGCAGCCCTGCAGCGCGACGTGTCGGCATTGGGCAAGCGCATTGCGCTGCTCATCGACGAATCCGACAGCACGCTCGACGCCTTCGTGCAGGCCCGCGCGCTCGGCTACACCGGCGTGTCCAGCAAGAGCTGCAAGGGCTTCTACAAATCGATCGTCAACGCCGCGCGCTGCGCGCAATGGAACGCGGCCGGCGGCACGGCGCGCTACTTCCTGTCCGGCGAAGACCTCACCATGCAGGCCGGCCTCGGCGTGCAGCAAGACCTGGCGCTGGTCGCGTGGCTCGGGCTCTCGCATGTCGAGCGCAACGGCCACCACTACGTCAACGGCCTGGCCGCCGCGCCGGGGGCCGAACAGCAGGCACTGCTGCGCGCCCACCCGGGCCTGTACGAACTGAGCGACGGCGCAGTGCGCCTCGCCATCCGCGAAGGACGGCTTTCCCTGTCCTCGCTCGCCACCGCGCCCGGCTTTGCCACCGGCAAGCCCGGCGCCGGCATCTCGTGGGACGCCATGCGTTCCGTCTACTGAAGCAGACGCTTCTCTCCACCTCACTCTCTCTCGCATCTCTCAAGGAAGAAAACGATGGCCACCCAACGTCTCGGAATCATCATGCACGGCGTCACCGGCCGCATGGGCATGAACCAGCATCTGATCCGCTCGATCTGCGCGATCCGCGCGCAAGGCGGTGTCACGCTGTCGAACGGCGACAAGGTCATGCCCGACCCGATCCTCATCGGCCGCAACGCCGAGAAGATGGAAGCGCTGGCCAAGGCGCACAACATCCCGCGCTGGGGCACCGACCTCGACAAGGCGCTGGAGAACAAGGACGACACCATCTTCTTCGACGCCGGCACCACGCAGATGCGCCCCACGCTGCTGGCCAAGGCCATCCGCGCCGGCAAGCACGTGTACTGCGAAAAGCCGATTGCCACCAACCTGAACGAAGCCGTCGAGATCGCGCGCCTGGCGGAAGAGGCCACGAAGACCAAGGGCCTCAAACACGGCGCCGTGCAGGACAAGCTCTTCCTGCCCGGCCTGCGCAAGCTCGACATGCTGCGCCGCGCCGGTTTCTTCGGCCGCATGCTCAGCGTGCGCCTGGAGTTCGGCTACTGGGTGTTCGAGGGCGACCTGCAGCCCATCCAGCGCCCGAGCTGGAACTACCGCAAGGAAGACGGCGGCGGCATGATCCTGGACATGATGTGCCACTGGCGCTACGTGCTGGACAACCTGTTCGGCGAAGTGAAGTCCGTGAGCTGCCTGGGCACCACCCACATCCCCAAGCGCTGGGACGAAGCCGGCAACGCCTATGAAGCCACGGCCGACGACGCCGCCTATGCCACCTGCGAGCTCACCGGCCACAACGGCGAGCCGGTCATCGCGCAGATCAACATGAGCTGGGTCACGCGCGTGCGCCGCGACGACCTGGTGACCTTCCACGTCGACGGCACTGACGGCTCCGCCGTGGCCGGCCTGTCGAGCTGCCGCGCCCAGTCGCGCGTGGCCACGCCTCGCCCGGTGTGGAACCCCGACGAGAAGCAGACCATGAACTTCTTCGACCAGTGGCAGGAGATTCCGGACTCGCAGGTCTACGACAACGGCTTCAAGATCCAGTGGGAACACTTCATCCGCCACGTGGTGGAAGACGCGCCCTACAAGTGGACGCTGCCCGAAGGCGCCAAGGGCGTGCAGCTGGTCGAGGCCGCGCTCGAATCGTGGAAAGACCGCCGCTGGGTCGACGTGCCGGTGCTGAAGGTCTGAGGCAGCCATGGCGCTTTCTCTTGCCCTCCCCACCGCCGGCGGCGCGCTGGCGCCCTACGCGCTGCGCGGCACCGCGCCGGCCAGGCCCGACGCGGGCGTGAAGTTCAACCGCATCGCCTACTCGGCCGCGCACGTGGTGGCCGACCCGCTTGCGGCCGTCGACCCTTGGCTGCAATGCGCGGTCGACTGGGACACCACCATCGCCTATCGCCGCCACCTGTTCTCGCTGGGCCTGGGCGTGGCCGAGGCCATGGACACCGCGCAGCGCGGCATGGGCCTGGACTGGCCCACCTCGCTGGAGCTGATCCGCCGCTCGCTCGACGCCGCGAAGGACGTTCCAGGCGCTCTGGTGGCTTCGGGCTGCGGCACCGACCACCTGGACATCGACAGCGTGAAGAGCGTCGACGACGTGATCCGCGGCTACGAAGAGCAGATGGCCGCCATCGAGGCGCTCGGCGGCAAGCTGATCGTGATGGCCAGCCGCGCGCTGGCCCGCGTGGCCAAGAGCCCGGCCGACTACGAGCGCGTGTACGACCGCATCCTGAGCCAGGCGAAGCAGCCCGTGGTGCTGCACTGGCTGGGCGACATGTTCGACCCCGCGCTGGCAGGCTACTGGGGCACCAGCGATGTCGACGCGGCCATGGACACGGCGCTGGGCATCATCGCGGCGCATCCGGACAAAGTGGACGGCATCAAGATCTCCCTGCTCGACAAGGACAAGGAAATCGCGATGCGCCGCCGCCTGCCGGCCGGCGTGCGCATGTACACGGGCGACGACTTCAACTACGCCGAGCTGATCGCGGGCGACGGCTTCGGCAGCGAGCCCACGCACGGCAAGAGCGATGCGCTGCTGGGCATCTTCGACGCGATCGCGCCGGCCGCCAGCGCGGCCCTGGGCGCATTGGCGCAGGGTGACGAAAAGAAGTTCCACGACATCCTCGGCCCCACCGTGCCGCTGTCGCGCCACATCTTTGCCGCGCCCACGCGCTTCTACAAGACCGGCGTGGTGTTCATGGCCTGGCTCAACGGCCACCAGAAGCACTTCACCATGGTCGGCGGCCAGCAGAGCACGCGCTCGCTGCAGCACTTCGCCGAACTGTTCCGGCTGGCCGATGCGGCCAACCTGCTGGAGCAGCCGGAGCTGGCGGTGCGGCGCATGAAGACGCTGCTGGCCCTGCACGGCGTGGAAGGTTGAAGACGAGCATGCGCGATTTCTCGCAAGATCACGACTGGCTGTCGATCAACACCGCCACGGTGCGCAAGCAGTCGGGCGCCGAGGTGCCGCTGGACCGCATCATCGACCAGTGCGCCGAACGCGGCATCCGTGCGATCAGCCCATGGCGCGACCAGGTGGCGGCTGTCGGCCTCGACAAGGTGGCGAAGCAATTGAAGGCGCACGGCATCGGCCTCTCGGGCTACTGCCGCGGCGGATTCTTCCCCGCGCCCGATGCAGCCTGCCTGAAGGCGGCGCTCGACGACAACCGCCGTGCCATCGACGAAGCGAAGACGCTCGATGCGCCCTGCCTCGTGCTGGTGGTCGGCGCCCTGCCCGGCGCGCTCGACGGCAAAGCGGCCTACAAGGACATCGGCCGCGCGCGCGGCGAAGTACGCGACGGCATCGCCGCATCGCTCGAGTACGCCCGCGAGGTCGGCATGCCGCTGGCCATCGAGCCCCTGCACCCGATGCAGGCGGCCGACCGCGCATGCATCAACACGCTGGAGCATGCGCTCGACCTGTGCGACGAACTCGACGCGGGCAAGAGCGGCATGCTGGGCGTGGCGCTCGACATCTATCACGTGTGGTGGGACCCGAAGCTGCAGCAGCAGATCGCCCGCGCGGGCCGGGAGCGGTTGCTGGCGTATCACGTCTGCGACTGGCTTACGCCTACGCGCGACCTGCTGAGTGATCGCGGGATGATGGGTGATGGCGTGGTCGAGTTGAAGAAGATTCGCGGGTGGGTCGAGGACGCGGGGTTCTCTGGCTTCAGCGAAGTGGAGATTTTTTCGAATCTCGACTGGTGGCGGCGGCCTGGTCACGAGACTTTGGACGTCTGCATCGAGCGGCACAAGAAGGCTGTCTAAAGCCGATCTTTGTTCGGGGCTCGTGCACAGGCCACCGGGTACTCCCCTCCGCGAATGTCCCCCGGCCTGCGGCCTCCTCCTTTATTTCGCTGCGGGGAGCACCCGGCGCCCTGTGCACGATGGGCGCGGCTGTTGCGCTTGCGGTTTGACCGCTGCTGCGGATTGCGGATGGCCATGCGAAGACGAGCAGAAATCCGAACGGCTGGTGTTGCCAACACGGTCGACATCGGGACGACTGCGCTTGACGCTCGCTTCAGGCTGAGCGCGATCTTTCGGACATGGCGTTTGAGGGGCTGCTTCGTGCCCGACGCCGACATAGCGGCTTCGCCAAAGCAGACATTGCAATGCTTGCGAAGTCGACTACGGATTCCTCCTGGCTGCGACCTCGTAGCTGTCCAAAAGCCGTTGGAGAGTCACACGCTCCTCGTCTGAAATTCCGTTGCCGAGGTCAACGACGATACCGTTGATGAGGTAGTACTCGGTGTCGTTTCGAATGGTCCCTCGCTTGAGGATGCGCTTGTACGCTGAAGCGTATCGGCGACGGACCTCTGACGCAGTTATCAATCCGGAAGCGCGAAGGGCTTCGTCAAGGGCCGCGACGCCAGTTGCCTGCTTGTCGCTCAACTCCTCGATGATGTCGTTCGCCGCTTGGCGAAGCCCCTCCAGTGCCCGTGACTTGCCGTGCTGCTCGATGATGCCCGCACACACGGTTTGGATACTGAAGGTTGAGGTTGGGGTCACGCCCGAGACATGGGTCGTATAGAAGGATACGAACGCCAGCAGCTCTTGGAATTCGCGCTCGCGGTCTGGTGAAAGAGGGCGTGTCATTGAGGGGGCTGGGCTGGGCTGAATGGTCTGCTCTTGGCCGAACTACGGCCTTGGACGCGAAAGCGTGACCAGAGCAAGCTCACCATCACGGAACTCGTAGTGCACCCAGGCTTCAGGGCGCTCATGTCGGACCCAAGATAACTTTAACCCCAGTAGAGCATCGTCAACATGCCCGGTGGAATGACGAACTCCCGCGGCCTTGGCTGCACCCGCTGCGTCCTCAAAAGAACTAAAAAACGGCACCCCAACGTCGCTTGCTGAGATGGGCGTGAACCCCTCAATTGAGGACGCATAGCAGAAGACCGTCTTGAGCACTTGGTTCTGGTCAAACCGGACCGCAAATCCAGCCACCTTCGCTTCGGCCCAGTACTCGTCCTCTGTGCCCTCGCGTAGACGGTCGAAGTCATAGACGACATCGCCGACCTGATAGTCCTCTATGAGTTGAAGAATCTCTTCGTCTTTCAGCTTCTTGCCGAGCAAACTGGTCAATGTCATGCGGTTTTATTGCTTAGAGCGTAAAGGTGGTCGAATTCTGCATGGTCGTGGTCCTGGCCCAACGTCACTACGTGGCGATTTGGTCCCGATCCACGATGCAAACCTCAGCCGAGCGGAACTCTTTTCGTCACGAAGGCTTCAGTCGTTCCGTCTCAAAGATCCCGTTCCTGAGGCAGGCCGCGAGATCCGCGACCCGCGGACCAGCCACTACCCGCAGGTCTCAAGCGCCCCACGTCGCGCCTTCTCGCTCATCTGAAACAACTCCCCAGCCTTGCGAGCGAGATCCGCCGCAAGCCAAAGCAGGTTATCCAATCGTCGAGGCCCATCCCCACCGCACCAGTCGATGTCTTCCCCGTGGCAGACCCACAGGAGTGCTTCGAGTTGAGAGAGGGTGTTTTCGAGAAGATCCGCCGGGTCTTGGGCGGTTTCTGCGGAAGCTACCGGCGTGCGAGGCCGGGCTATAGTCTTGGTAGCCATTTTTGTGCGTCCCTTCCAAGGTTGGTGCACGAACTTGGTTAGACGGTCGGGGTGCTAGTAACACCCCGGCCGTCGCCTTTTGATACCTCGCATCCGCATCGCTGCTTTCGCACCGACGACCTGCCGCGAGGCAAGCAGCCTTCAAACATCTGGGTGGTGGGGGTGTCGCGCCTTCCTTCTCCCCTTGGTGGGGTGCTGAGTGACAGGGGCATTCACTCTAGAGAAGAACCCGCCGAAATAGCCGCGCCATGCGACATGAAGTCCCGCAGAGCGCCAACAAATGCAGCTTCCACGACGGCGCTTCACGATCACGTCGATGGGGTGCCTTGCGCAGCGAAATAAAGGAGGAGGCCGAAGGCCGGGGGACATTCGCGGAGCAAGGCACCCCGTCGGCGTGAGCGAGCCCGGAACAACGAAGCAGAAAAGCGAAAACCCACCACCTGTGCTGCAATCCGCGAATGCCCGCCCCGACCCTGGACGACCTGCGCCGCTACGCAGTCGCGCGCACCCTCTTCAAGCCCACCACCCTGCCAGGTGCGATCCGCCAGCTCGGCTTCGTGCAGGCCGATCCGATTCGCGCACCTGCGCGCGCGCAAGACCTCACCCTGCGCCACCGCGTGAAGGACTACCGCGCGGGCGATCTCGAGAGCCGCTACACGCGGCTCGCCATCGAGGAAGACTGCCTCGTCAACTACGGCTTCCTGCCGCGCGAGCACCTTGCGCTGATGCATCCGCGCGAAGCCAACCGCGTGTGGGACGCCGACACGCGGCGCAAGGCCGCCGACGTGCTGGCCTATGTGCAGGAACATGGCCCGGTGCATCCGCGACAGATCGAACAGCACTTCGCGCATGGCCGCATCAAGAACTACTGGGGCGGCTCGAGCAACGCGACCACACATCTGCTCGACGACATGCACTATCGCGGCATGCTGCGCGTGGTGCGGCGCGACAGCGGCACGCGCGTCTACGAGGCCGTCACGCACCAGCCCGCCGATGACAGCCCCGCCGGCCGCGCACGACGCGCCGCGGCACTCATCGAACTGGTGGTGCGCAAATACGCGCCGCTGCCGGCCGCGAGCCTCACCTACCTCGTGCGTCTGCTCGGCTACGGCGCGCCGCATCTCTCGGCCCAGACACAGGCCGCCCTGCGCCTCGCGCGTGAAGAACTCGCGAGCTGCAGCATCGACGGCACCACCTGGTACTGGCCCGCCGGCGAGAACCCCGCCTCGCGCCGCCACGCGCCCGACGACGCGGTGCGCCTGCTCGCGCCTTTCGATCCGGTGGTGTGGGACCGCCGCCGCTTCGAGTTGCTCTGGGACTGGACCTACAAGTTCGAGGCCTACACGCCAGCGCCCAAGCGGCAGTTCGGCTACTACGCGCTGCCGATGCTGTGGCACGACCAGGTGATCGGCTGGGCCAACGTGACGGCGCCCGAGGGCAGGCTGCAGCCGATCTTCGGCTACGTCGGCAAGAAGCCGCGCGACGCGGCCTTCCGCGCGGCGCTCGACGACGAACTGCAGCGCATGACGCAGTTCCTCGCGGGACGCTGATGCACTCGCTTCTATAATCCGGCGCCCAGCCAGCCGCCCGACACGGGCGCGCCAGCCGTCTTCGAAGGAACGAAGACCGCAACCGCAACGGTTGCCCACAGCGCAAAAAACCCACAGAAATCACCGGCCGCAGCTTCGGCGCGCAGTCGGTAGCGCTCGCGTTTGCCGAACAGGATCAGAGAAGAGAAGCCATGGCACGCCCAGCACGTGCCGCAGCCACTCCCCGTCGCTCATTTCACGCAGGACACAAGGAGAAGCTGCACATGACATTCAAGACCCGCCGCCCGAAGTGGCGCCTTTCGCACGGCCGCCGCGCCACGCTCGCGGCCACCGCCGTGGCACTGAGCGCCGCCGCGCCGGCCTATGCCGAAGACGGCAAGGAAGAAGCAACCGCCGAGCACCGCCGCGCGCTGCCCACCGTCACCGTGTCGGGCGATGCCGGCGAGACCGCGACCGGCCCGGTCACCGGCTTCGTCGCCAGGCGCGGCGGCACCGCCACCAAGACCGACACCCCGCTGATCGAGACGCCGCAGGCCATCTCGGTGGTCACGCGCGACCAGATGGAGGCACAAGGCGCGCTCACGCTGCGCGAGACCACCAACTACACGGCCGGCGTGGTGTCGAGCTACTTCGACAGCCGCGTCGACTCGTTCAAGGTGCGCGGCGGCGACGCGGTGCAGTACCTCGACGGGCTGCAGCGCACCTACGGCACCTACAACTCCACCAAGCTCGACCCGTACATGCTCGAGCGCGTCGAGCTGCTGCGCGGCCCGTCGTCGGTGCTTTACGGCCAAGGCGGCATCGGCGGCGTGCTGAACATGGTGTCGAAGCGGCCGCAGTCCGAGACCCAGCGCGAAGTGCAGTTGCAACTGGGCAGCAATGCCCGCAAGCAGGTGGCGGCGGACTTCACCGGGCCGATCGACACCGAAGGCAAGTGGCTCTACAGGCTGGTGGCGGTGAACCGCGACAGCGGCACGCAGGTCGACCACGCGCCGGACGACCGCATCCTGGTGGCGCCCTCGCTCACCTGGCGCCCGAACGCGGACACCTCGCTCACGCTGCAGGCGCTCTACCAGAAGGACAAGAGCGGCTCGCTGATCGGCTTCTTCCCGTGGCAGGGCACGCTGCTGCCTTCGCTCTACGGACAGATTCCCACCTCGACCTTCATGGGCGAGCCGGGCTTCGACCGCTACGACTCGCGCAACACTTCGCTGGGCTACCTGTTCAGCCATCGCCTGAACGACACCTGGACCTTCCGGCAGAACCTGCGCTCGACCGAGACCAAGGTGGTCTACAACACCTCCTACACCAGCTTCACGGCCAACCGGCTCACGGGCCGCCCGGCGCGGCCGGTGTTCAACGCCGACCAGCGCACCATCGAGCGCGACCTGAGCAGCGACATCAACGGCGGCAAGATGCTGCTGCTCGACAACCAGGCGGAGGCGCATTTCAAGACCGGCGAGGTCGAGCACACGGTGCTGCTGGGCGCCGACTTCCAGCGCAACACCACCTCCAAGCTCTCGGGTCGTGGCACCGCCGGCGCGCTCGACGTGTACGCGCCGGTGTACGGCAACTACACGCCGCCCACCAGCTACACGCGCTCGCCCGAGGTGGTGCAGAAACAGGCCGGCATCTACGTGCAGGACCAGGTCAAGTACGGCCGCTGGATCGGCGTGCTGGGCCTTCGCCACGACAAGGCCACCACCGACACCCAGGGCCGCCCCGCGGCGGCGGCCGACGACAAGGCCACGACCAAGCGCGCGGGCATCGTGTACCTGGCCGATGGCGGCTGGGCACCCTACCTGAGCTATGCGGAGTCGTTCCTGCCGCTAGGCGGCGTCGACCTGAACAACACGCCCTTCAAGCCGCAGCGCGGCAAACAGTGGGAGGCCGGCGTCAAGTGGGAGCCCGAAGGCCAGCGCAGCTCGTTCATGGCGGCGGTGTACGACCTGCGCGACACCAACCGCAAGACCACCGACCCGACCAATCCGCTGAACAGCGTGCAGCTCGGCGAGGTGCACGTGAAGGGTCTGGAGCTCGAGTACAAACGCAGCATCGCGCGCGACTGGGACTGGATCGCCACCTACGCCTATACCGACGCGCGCGTCTCGCGCAGCAACGCCGCCGACCTGGGCAAGCGCATTTCGGGCGTGCCCACGCATGCAGCGTCGGCGTGGGTGACGCACCGCTTCTCGATCGGCGGCGTGCCGGGCTTCTCGGCCGGCGCGGGCCTGCGCTACATCGGCAAGTCCTGGGACGGCATGGACGCACACCCGGTGCCCGCAGTCACGCTGCTGGATGCGATGTTCGCCTGGGACAACGGGCCGCTGCGGTTGTCGCTCAACGTGGCCAACCTTACCGACAGGGTGCAACTCACCACCTGCCTGGCGCGCGGCGACTGCTTCTATGGGCAGCGCCGTACAGTGACCGCGTCCGCCACGTATCGCTTCTGAAGAAAATCCCCGCGCGGCCGAAGGTCTGGCGCGCGGGCGACAAGCCCGGCCTCGGCGCGCTCCTAGAATCGCGCCGTCGTCCGGCCAGCCGGACGGCAAGCGTTCTCAGGGCGGGGTGCAATTCCCCACCGGCGGTGATGGCGGCTTTTCTCGAAAGGGATGCCGCACGAGCCCGCGAGCGCCTGGTGCCTTCCACGGGCACCAGGGTCAGCAGATTCGGTGCGATTCCGAAGCCGACGGTCACAGTCCGGATGAAAGAGAGCGCGAAATGCGGGACGACCCGCGTGCCCTGCCATGCAGGCGCGCGGGTGGCCTCGTGGTTTCGTGCGCCCTGATTCAGGAAACCTGCTTTCAAGAGGCACACCATGAGTCAGATCAACGACCTTCCCCTCTCCGCCATTGCCGCGTCGGATTCGCCGCGCGGCACGCGCATCGCATTCGTCGAGGCGCAGTGGCATTCCGACATCGTCCACCAGGCCCGCGACGCCTTCCTCGAGGAAATGACGCGGCTCGGCGTGGCGCGCGATCTCATCGACATCTTCGACGTGCCCGGTGCCTTCGAGATCCCGCTGCATGCCAAGCGGCTCGCCAACTCGGGCAAGTACGCGGCCATCGTGGGCTGCGCGCTGGTGGTGGACGGCGGCATCTACCGCCACGAGTTCGTCGCGAACACGGTGGTCAGCACGCTGATGTCGCTGCAGCTGGAGACCGATGTGCCGATCTTCTCGGCCGTGCTCACGCCGCACCACTTCCACGAGCACGTGGAGCATCGCAAGTACTTCCACCGCCACTTCGCGGTCAAGGGCACGGAAGTGGCCGAGGCCTGCGTCAAGACGCTCGAGGCGCTCAAGCAGGTCGACGCGCTGCTGGCCGCGTGACAATGGCCGCGAGGCTGAAGTAATCTGGGCGGATGAGTTCTTCACCGTCCGCCTCTAACGACCGCTACACCCTCTATGGCGCGCCCGGCTCGGGCGCCACGCCGATCCATGCCGCGCTGACGCTGATCGGCGCGCAGGTCGACACCGTCGACATCGCCACGTGGGAAGGCGAGGCGGAGCGCGAACGCGTCTCCGGCGTCAACCCGATGCGCCAGGTGCCCGCGCTAGTGCTGCCTTCGGGCGAGGTGATGACCGAGAGCGCGGCCATCCTGATCTGGCTGGGCGACCGCTATCCGGAAGCCGGCCTCTGCCCGCCGCCCGACAGCCCGCTGCGCGCGCGCTACCTGCGCTGGATGGTCTACCTGCCGGCCGCCATCTATTCGCTGCACTGGGTGCGCGACGATCCCGCGCGGCTCGTGCCCGACACCGCCAGCCAGAGCGCGATGCTCGAGCGTTCGGCCGAGCGCATGGCGCACTGCTGGCACCTGATGGACACGCAGATCGGCGAGCCCGCGCCCTACCTGCTCGGCGACAGGCTCGGCATGCTCGACCTGTACGTGACCGTGATGTCGCGCTGGACGCCGCGGCGCGCGCGCTTCTATCGCGAGGCGCCGCGCATGGCGCCGGTGGTGAAGCGTGTCGACGCCGATCCGCGCCTGGCCGACTTCTGGGCCGCGCGCTTTCCGTTCACGCCCGGCTGGGAGACCACGGGAGCGTAGTGCCCTGTTCTTTTCATAATCGACGCCATGACCGCACGCACGCCCACCACCGACTACCCGATGACGATCTACCACAAGCCCAACTGCAGCACGTCGCGCAACGTGCTGCAGTTGATCCGCGAAAGCGGCGTGGAGCCGGAGATCGTTCTCTACCTGGAAACGCCCCCGAGCAAGAAGAAGCTGCGCGAACTGGCCAAGGCCATGGGCCTGGGCGCGCGCGACCTGCTGCGCGCGAAGGAAGCGCCGTATGAAGAGCTCGGCTTGGCCGACGAGAAATTGAGCGACGACCAGCTGTTCGACGCCATCGTGGCACACCCCATCCTGCTGCAGCGGCCCATCGTTGTGTCGCCGCGCGGCACGCTGATGTGCCGGCCGTGGCAGCGCGTGGAAGAGATCCTGCCTGCGAAGAAAAGCCAGGCAGCCAGCTAGGCCGGCGTTTCCTGCTCGAGGCCCCACGCAACGTGCTCGCGCACGAGCTCGCTGGGGTGCTCAGCGCGCGTGGCAAGCGCTTCTTTCGCACCGGCTTCGCCCGCGCGAACCGCATTGCCCAGCGCCACCGCGATGTTGCGCAGCCAGCGCTCATGGCCGATTCGGCGGATCGGGCTGCCCTCTGTGCGGCGCAAAAAGTCGGCCTCGGTCCACGCGAAAAGCTCCGCCAGCGAGCGCCCGGTGAGCCCTTCGCGCGCATCGAAGTCGGGCAGCTCGCTCTTCTTCGCGAACTTGTTCCACGGGCAGATCAGCTGGCAGTCGTCGCAGCCGTAGATGCGGTTGCCCATCAGCGTGCGCAGCTCCAGCGGAATGGCACCGCCGTGCTCGATGGTGAGGTAGGAAATGCAGCGCCGCGCATCGAGCCGCTTCGGCGCGACGATGGCCTGCGTCGGGCACACGTCGATGCATGCGCTGCAGCTGCCGCAATGCGCCGTCACGGGTTCGCTCGGCGGCAGCGCCATGTCGACGTAGATCTCGCCCAGGAAGAACATCGAGCCCGCGTCGCGGTCGAGCACGAGCGTGTGCTTGCCGCGCCAGCCCTGCCCGCTGCGCGAGGCCAGCTCGGCTTCGAGCACCGGGGCGGAGTCGGTGAAGGCGCGGTGCCCGAAGGGCCCGACCTCTTCGGCGATGCGCTCGGCCAGCTTCGCGAGCCGGTTGCGCAGCACCTTGTGATAGTCCCTGCCCCGCGCATAGACCGACACGATGGCTTCGCCGGGCCGCGTGAGGCGGTCGAACTCCGTGGCCTGCCACTCGGGGCCGGTGTCGCGCGGCAGGTAGTTCATGCGCGCGGTGATCACGCTCACCGTGCCCGGCACCAGGTCGGCCGGGCGGGCGCGGCGGGTGCCGTGTGTTTCCATGTATTGCATCTCGCCATGGAACCCATGGGCCAGCCACTGCATCAGACCGTCCTCGGCGCTCGATAAATCGACGCCCGCGATTCCGATTTGGGAGAATCCGAGTTCCCGGGCCAAAGCCTGAATACGAACAACGAGTGGATGGCTGACGATCACTTGCCGATTGTAGAAACGCAAACGAGCACCCGCATCCTGCGCTGGCGCAGCGAAGACGACACCGCCGCTTTCGCGCAGGCGCTCGCCGCATCGCCCGCATTGCGCGACGCCTTCATCGCGCTGCATGGCGACCTCGGTGCCGGCAAGACGACTTTCGTTCGACACCTGCTGCGCGCCCTCGGCATCGCCGGGCGCATCAAGAGCCCCACCTATGCGGTGGTCGAGCCGCACGACGCGCCCGACGGCTTGCAGATCTTCCATTTCGACTTCTATCGCTTCGCCGACCCGCGCGAATGGGACGACGCCGGCTTCCGCGACATCTTCGCGGGACCGGGCCTCAAGCTGGCCGAGTGGCCGGAAAACGCGGCGGGCCGCACACCAATTGCCGACCTCGCTATTAAAATAGAAGCAATGACTGACGACACACGCAGCGTGACCCTCCTCGCGAACACCCCTCGCGGCAGCGATCTGCTGGCGCGCATCGCCGCATGAAGGCGGTCGGCCTGAAACGGCGCGTGCTGCTGCAGGGCGGCAGCATCGCGCTGATGCTCGGCGTGCACCAGATCGCGCGCGGCGCGACCATCCTCGCGGTGCGCGTATGGCCCGCCGCCGACTACACCCGCGTCACCATCGAGTCCGACGCGCGCCTCAATTCGCAGCAGCTCGTGGTGGGCAGCCCGCCGCGGCTCGCGGTGGACATTGAAGGCATCGACCTCAACCCCGAGCTGCGCGAACTGGTCGGCAAAATCAAGCCGGGCGACCCGTACATCAACGGCCTGCGCGTCGGACAGAATGCGCCGAAGGTGGTGCGCATCGTGTTCGACCTGAAGCAGGCCGTGGTGCCGCAGGTGTTCTCGCTCGCACCCGTGGCGGCGTACAAGCACCGGCTGGTGCTCGACCTGTACCCGGAGCAGGCCGTCGACCCGATGGAAGCGCTGATCGCCGAGCGCTTGCGCGACGCGCCCCGCACGCCGCAGCAAGGCGGCAACCCGGCTGTGGCCGGCATCGTGCCCTCGACGCCTACAGCCCCGGCGGGCGACCCGCTGGGCGACCTGATGGCGCAGCAGTCGATGCGGCCCGGCCCGCAGACGCCACCGCCACCCGTGGTGGCCGGCATCGATCGCCCCACTGCGCCAGTGATCGTCGCGCCGCCGCCGCCCGTCGTGGGCACCGCGCCCGTCAGGCCTATTGCGCCCTCGCCTCCGCCGCCGGTGGCCGCCCCGCGCGGCGGCCCCGCCACGGCGAGTCGCACCGACCGCATCATCATCGTGGCGCTCGACCCCGGCCATGGCGGCGAAGACCCGGGCGCCATCGGCCCCAACGGCACGCGCGAGAAAGACATCGTGCTGCAGGTCGCGCACCGGCTGCGCGAGCGCATCAACGCGGGCAGCGTCAACGGCAGCCCGATGCGCGCCTTTCTCACGCGCGATGCCGACTTCTTCGTGCCGCTGGGCGTGCGCGTGCAGAAGGCCCGCCGCGTGCAGGCAGACCTGTTCGTGAGCATCCATGCCGACGCATTCACCACGCCCGCCGCGCGCGGCGCCAGCGTGTTCGCGCTGAGCCAGAGCGGCGCGTCGAGCAGCGCGGCGCGCTGGATGGCCAACAAGGAGAACGAGGCCGACAAGGTCGGCGGCGTCAACGTGGGCGGCCACGAGGCGCAGGTGCAGCGCGCCCTGCTCGACATGAGCACGACCGCGCAGATCAACGACAGCCTCAAGCTCGGCGGCGCGATGCTCGGCGAGATCAAGAACATCGGCGCGCGGCTGCACAAGGGGCAGGTCGAGCAGGCGGGCTTCGCGGTGCTGAAGGCGCCCGACATTCCCAGCGTGCTGGTCGAAACGGCCTTCATCAGCAACCCTGAAGAAGAAGCGAACCTGCGCCGCGTCGACTACCAGGAAAGCCTGGCCGATGCGCTGATGCGCGGCATCCAGCGCTACTTCGCGCAGAACCCGCCGCTGGCGCGCAGCCGCCAGCTCTGAGCCTGCAGCGGCGCGTTTGTAAAGCCAAAGCATGCCCTGCTGTCCCACGCGGGGCGGCCCGTGACACCGCACAGGGAGGCGCGGCAGGCTCCTACACCGGGCTAGAGGGCATTCTGGACATGATGACTCATCACTCCTCGAAAGGTGGACATCATGAACACACGACTCTGGGTCGCAGCAGCGGCAGCCACTTCCGTCATGGCTATCGCCGGTTGCGCAAGCGGTCCCAACCAGAACCTCGGCACCGGCGTGGGTGCGGTAGGCGGCGCGCTGGTGGGTAATGCCATCGGCAAGAGCACCGGTGCGACGCTGGGTGGCGCTGTCATCGGCGGCATCATCGGCAACCAGGTCGGCCGCAATGCCGACGAGCGCAACTACTACAACCAGCAGCGCTACCCGCAAGGCAGCGGCTACTACCCGAGCAACGGCCCGAACTACTGATCTCTTTGATCAGGCAGGCACAGGGATGAAAAAAGCGCGCCCTCTTGGCGCGCTTTTTCATGTCGGGTGAAGGGGCGGAAACTCAGCCTGCGGGCATTTGCGCCGCGCGCGCCTTCTCTGCCTTTGAGGCACGCCACGCACCGTAGATCGCAAGCAGGCCCGGAATGAAGATCAGCGCCCAGATGATCTTGTCGAGATGCTGGCGGACCAGCGGCAGATTGCCGAAGAAGTAGCCGGCCGTGGCGATGCCCAGCACCCAGATCAGCGCCCCCCCGACGTTGTACGCCGTGAACTTGGCACGGTTCATTTCCGCCACACCGGCTACGAAAGGCGCGAAGGTGCGAATGAAGGGCATGAAGCGCGCGAGCACGATGGTGATCCCGCCATAGCGCTCGTAGAAGCCGTGCGCCTGGTCGAAGGCCTTGCGGTTGAAGAAGCGTGAGCTCTCCCACTGGAACACCTTCGGTCCGAAGTAGCGGCCGATCGAATAGTTGCACTGGTCGCCCAGGATGGCGGCCGCTATCAGAATGCCGCATGCCAGCGGATAGCTCATGAGCCCCGCGCCGCACAGCGCGCCGACGATGAAGAGCAGCGAGTCGCCGGGCAGGAACGGCATCACGACCGCGCCCGTCTCCACGAAGACAATAAGGAAGAGCAGCGCATAGACCCACGGGCCGTAGGCGATGACGAATTGCTCGAGGTGCTTGTCGACATGCAGGATGAAGTCGACGAGAAAGCTGATGATTTCCATGGGCGCGGATTATCCTTGCTGAAGCCGAACGCACCCTGAATCACCCCAACATCAGTCTCCGCGGCTCGCCTTCTAAAATGCCCTGGTGAGCGCCCTCCCGACCTTCCCCTCCCCCACCGAACGCCGCCCCATCCGCGAACTGCCCGACGAGCTGATCAGCCAGATCGCCGCCGGCGAAGTGGTCGAGCGGCCCGCCTCGGTGGTGCGCGAACTGCTGGACAACGCGCTCGACGCGGGCGCCCGTCAGATCACGGTGCGGCTGGCCTCGGGCGGCGTGCGGCTGATCTCCGTCGAGGACGACGGGCTGGGTATTCCGCGCGAAGAACTCACCGTGGCGCTGCGCCGCCACGCCACCAGCAAGATCGCGAGCCTCAACGACCTCGAGACGGTCGGCACGATGGGCTTTCGCGGCGAGGCGCTGGCGGCCATCAACGCGATTGCCGAGCTCAGCATTCTTTCGCGCTTCGCCGGCGCCGACACGGCCTTCGCGCTCGACGGCCGCACCGGCGAACTGCGGCCGGTGGCTCGCTCCACCGGCACCACGGTCGAGGTGCGCGAGCTGTTCTTCGCGACGCCCGCGCGCCGCAAGTTCCTGAAGACCGACGCCACCGAACTGGCCCATTGCATCGAGGCGGTGCGCCGCCACGCGCTGGCGCGGCCCGAGGTGGGCTTTTCGATCTGGCACGACGGCAAGCTGGTCGAGCAGTGGCGCGCCGCCGAGGTCCGCGAGCAGCGGCTGGCCGATGCGCTCAGCGACGAGTTCGTGGCGCAGAGCGTGGCCGTCGACCGTGTCGGCGGACCGGTGCGGGTGGTCGGCCGTGCCGGCATTCCCGATGCCGCCCGCTCGCGCGGCGACCAGCAGTTCTTCTATGTCAACGGCCGCTTCGTGCGCGACAAGGTGCTGTCGCACGCGGTGCGCAGCGCTTACGAAGACGTGCTGCACGGCCATCGCCAGCCGATCTACGCGCTGTACCTCGAGATCGATCCGTCGCGGGTCGACGTGAACGTGCACCCGACCAAGATCGAGGTGCGCTTTCGCGACGGACGCGAGATCCACCAGGCCGTGCGCCATGCCATCGAGGACGCCCTGGCTGCACCCCGCGCGGGCGACGCCGTGGCCGCTTCGGGTACGCCGCAACCCTTCTTCAAGCAGACACCGCTGCCGCCGAACGCCAGTTGGGCGCAGCCTGCTATCAATTTCGTAGCCCAGGAGCGCGGCGCCGGCGATTTCGAGGCGCTCTGGCCGCAACAGCGCGCCGAACGCGTCGATGAGCAGGCGCAACGGAATGAAACGGCCTTCGAGCATTTGCCGTCGAACTGGCCCCTGGGCGGCTCGACAGCGCCACTGGCCTTCCGCCCGCCCACCGGCCCCGGCCTGCCGGCAAGCCCCACCACGGCCCCCGCCGCCCTCGCCACAAACGACGAGGCCTGGCCGCTGGGCCGGGCACTGGCGCAGCTGCAGGGCATCTACATCCTGGCCGAGAACAGCCAGGGCCTCGTGGTGGTCGACATGCACGCGGCGCACGAGCGCATCGTCTACGAGCGGCTGAAGACCCAGCTCGACGGCGCGTCCATCACCAGCCAGCCGCTGCTGATTCCCGCTACCTTCGCGGCCACGCCGCAGGAAGTGGCCACCGCCGAGGCCTGCGCGGCGGTGCTGCCGACGCTGGGGCTGGAGATCACCCCGTTCTCGCCGCGCACGCTCGCGGTGCGCGCCGTGCCCGGAACGCTGGCGGACGGCGATCCGGTGGAGCTGGCGCGCAGCGTGCTGGCCGAGCTGGGCCAGCACGACGCGAGCACCGTGGTGCAGCGCGCCCAGAACGAATTGCTCTCCACCATGGCCTGCCACGGCGCCGTGCGGGCCAACCGCAAGCTCACCATCGACGAAATGAACGCACTGTTACGCCAGATGGAGGCGACCGAGCGTTCCGACCAGTGCAACCATGGCCGGCCGACCTGGCGACAGCTCTCCATCCGGGAGCTGGATTCGCTTTTCATGCGCGGCCGATAGCCCGAAAAGCGCCTTTTAGAGGGTTTTCGAGGGGTTTTCACGGTCATCCGCGTCGCGGGCACGCACGTTGCATAGGTTCCGCAAAGCGCCTGCGAGCGTTGTTTCAGGGGGTAAACCACGGCGCAATGTCGGCGCGCCGCGGCCAGAGCAGGTGAACTTTTACGCCGACTTCGCTGTCCCTCAACCCCATGATGAAACGCTGGACCCTCCTCGCGTCTGTCTTTTCGCTCTGCGCACTGCTGGCAGCCGGTTGCTCGACGCTCGACGAACAGCAGCGCCAATGGATCTTCCAGCCCAGCGACCGCAGCTGGGGCAACACCGCCTCCATGGCTCAGGGCATGGAAGACGTGTGGATCGACTTCCAGTCCTCCCTCACCGGCGAGCCCGCGCGCCTACACGGCCTGTGGCTGGGCGGCAAGCCCGAAACGACCGACACGCCCGTGCTGCTGTACCTGCACGGCGCCCGCTACAACGTCGCCGGCTCGGCGCCGCGCATCCAGCGCATGCATGAGCTGGGCTTTTCTGTGCTGGCCATCGACTATCGCGGCTTCGGGAAGAGCTCCAAGGGCCTGCCCTCCGAGGAATCGGCCCGCGAAGACGCCCGCGCCGCCTGGACCTGGCTGGCCGCGCGCCATCCCAAACAGCATCGTTACATCTTCGGCCACTCGCTCGGCGGCGCCATCGGCATCGACCTGGCGGCGCACGTGAACGACGAAAGCGGCGTGATCGTGGAAAGCACCTTCACCTCGATCGCCGACGTGGTGAGCGGCTTCAAGTGGGGCTGGCTGCCCTTCGGCCCCTTCATCACCCAGCGCTTCGAGGCGATCAACACGGTCAAGAACATCACCGCGCCCCTGCTCGTGGTGCACGGCACGGCCGACAGCCTGATCAACCCCACGCTGGGCCGCAAGCTGTATGACGCGGCCACGGTGCCCAAGCTGTTCGTACTGGTCGAGGGCGGTTCGCACCACGACACCAACTCGGTCGGCGAGGCGCAATACCGCGCGGCGCTGGCGCAGCTGTTCCGCATGAAACCGGAGGCCACGCTCGCGAGCAACGGCGGCCCGGCCCGGCCGACGCCGCGGCTCGCGCCGCCGGCCAACGCTCCCGCCGCGCAGGACGTGCGCGGCGCGGCGCCCTCGCAGGTGCCCGCGGCTATCTGAGCGACGAATCCGCGCCACGGCGTCCGGCGGTCAAGCCCCGGGGCGCCGACGGCCTCGCGCCATTTGCTACCCTCGGCGCATCATGTCTCCCAGCTTCCCAACGGCCGCCGCGGGCAATGCGGCAGCCTCCCCGGCATCGCCGGGCGCCGCGCCCCTTCCAGATTCACCGCGCTATGTCGCACTCGCCGGCCCCACCGCGTCCGGCAAGACCGCCGTGGCACTGGCCATGTCGATGGTCCGCCGCGTGGAAATCGTCAGCGTCGATTCCGCGCTGGTCTACCGCGGCATGGACATCGGCACCGCCAAGCCCACCGCCGAAGAGCGGGCTGCCGTGCCGCACCACCTGATCGACATCCTCGACCCGCGCGAAAGCTACAGCGCCGCCGCCTTCGTGGCCGACGCCACCCGGCTCATCGGCGAGATCCGTGCGCGCGGCGCGCTGCCGCTGCTGGTAGGCGGCACCATGCTGTACTTCAAGGCGCTGTTCGACGGCATCGACGCCATGCCGGCGGCCGATGCCGCCGTGCGCGCGCGCATCGATGCCGAAGCGGCCGCGCTCGGCTGGCCCGCCATGCATGCGCGGCTCGCGCAGGTCGACCCTGTCACCGCCGCGCGGCTCGCGCCGCAGGACAGCCAGCGCATCCAGCGCGCGCTGGAGGTTTGGGAGAGCAGCGGGCAGCCGCTGTCGAGCTTTCATGCGAGCGACAACAAGACGGCCAAGCCCGTCGAAGGCGGCTTGCTGTTCTCGCTGGAGCCGAACAACCGCGCGTGGCTGCACGCGCGCATCGCCGAACGCTTCGACGCGATGCTGGCCGCCGGCTTCCTCGATGAAGTGAAGGCGCTGCGCGCGCGCGGCGACCTGTCGACCGAATTGCCCTCGATGCGCTGCGTCGGCTACCGCCAGGCCTGGGAAACGCTAGACGCCTGCGGCACCTCGCAGCCCGACGCCCGCGCCATGGCCGACCTGCGCGAACGCGGCATCGCCGCCACGCGCCAGCTCGCCAAGCGGCAGGTCACCTGGCTGCGCAGCATGCCGCAGCGCACCGTGATCGCATGCGACGCACCCTACGCGGTGCAGAACGCCATTCAACTGATTGCAAAAGCCACGAGCCCCGGATGACGCTGCGCATTTCAAACCTCGGCAAGCACTACGGCGAGTCCCCTGTCTTCGAGAACGTGACGCTCGCCGTCGAGCCCGGCGAGTTCGTCGCCATCGTGGGCGAGTCGGGTGTCGGCAAGTCGACGCTGCTCAACTGCATGGCCGGTCTCGACAGCTGGGACCAGGGCACGGTCACGCATGACGGCACCGACATCGGCGCGCTGGGCGGCGAAGCCTGCGCGCTCTGGCGCCGCCGCCACGTGGGCTTCGTGTTCCAGGCCTTCCACGTGCTGCCGCACCTGGACGTGGCGCAGAACGTGTCGCTGCCGCTGATGCTGCTGGGCCAGCAGCGCGACGATGGCCGCGTGGCGCACATGCTCGAAGCGGTCGGCCTGTCCGGCATGGGCGCGCGGCTGCCGCAGACGCTGTCGGGCGGCCAGTTGCAGCGCGTGGCCATCGCACGCGCTTTGGTGCACCGCCCCGCCCTGCTCCTGGCCGACGAGCCCACCGGCAACCTCGATCCGGCCACCGCAGCGAAGGTGATGGAACTGCTGATCGGCCAGACCCGCGAGCATGGTGCCTCGCTGGTGCTGGTCACGCACTCCGAAAGCGCCGCAGCCCGCGCGGACCGCCTGCTGCACCTCACGGCCAGCGGCATCCGCGCCTGACGGGCCGTTCTTCAGGAAAAGATCAGGGCGCGAGGAAGGTCGCGTAGCGCGACAGATCGACGTTGCCGCCGCTGATGAGAATGCCCACGCGCTGGCCCTCGATGGCCTTGCCAGCGGCAATGGCGCCCGCGAAGGCGAGGCAGCCGGTCGGCTCCACCACCATCTTCATGCGCTCGGCGAAGAAGCGCATTGCGTCGACCAGCTGCGCGTCGGTCACAGTGAAGATGTCGTCCACGTCGCGGCGGATGATGCCGAAGGTGTACTCGCCCAGATGCTGCGTCTGCGCACCGTCGGCGATGGTCTTGGGCGTTTCGATGTGCACGATCCTGCCCGCGCGGAACGACTGCTGGCCGTCGTTGCCCGCCTCGGGCTCGACGCCGTAGACCTTGCAGTTCGGCGACAGCGCGCGCGCCGACAGCGCGGAGCCCGACAGCAGCCCGCCGCCGCCCAGGCACACGAACAGGTGGTCGAGCGGGCCGGTCTCCTCGATCAGCTCCTTCACCGCCGTGCCCTGGCCCGTGAGCACGTCGGGGTGGTCGTAGGGCGGAATCATCGTCATGCCGCGCTCCTGCGCGAGCCGCTTCGTCAGCGCCTCGCGATCTTCGGTGAAGCGGTCGTACATCACGACTTCGGCGCCGTAGCCCTGCGTGGCCGCAACCTTGGCGGCGGGCGCGTCCTTGGGCATCACGATCACGGCGGGCATCGACAGCAGGCGCGCCGACAGCGCGATGGCCTGCGCATGGTTGCCCGACGAGAAAGCGATCACGCCGCCCTTGCGCTGCTCGGCGTCGAACTTCGACAGCGCGTTGAACGCTCCGCGGAACTTGAAGGCGCCCATGCGCTGGAAGTTCTCGCACTTGAAGAAGAAGCTGGCGCCCCAGCGCTCGTCGGCGGTGGTCGAGCGCAGCACGGGCGTGCGATGAGCATGGCCCTCGAGCCGCTTGGCCGCGGCGATGACGTCGTCGTAGGTAGGTAGTTGCATGGGATCGAGCTTAGCGGCGGCTCGCGCTCTTTTGCAGCCCCATGGGTAAAAACCCGGGATACACGGAACGCCGAATTTCGTACTCTGTATACAGAGTTCAGATCCGGAGCCCGCCCATGCCAGCCCAGCTCGTCAGCATCGAGGTCGCCCCCGACCTCGTCGACCAGGTCTACCGCGCCCTGCTCGGCGCCATCAGCAGCGGCACGCTCGCGCCGGGCGAGCGCATCACGCAGGAAGACATCGCGCAGCGCCTGTCGGTGTCGCGCCAGCCGGTGCTGCAGGCGCTGCGGCTGCTCAAGAAAGACGGCTTCGTGCTCGATGCGCCCGGCCGGGGCGTGCTGGTGGCGCCGCTGGAAGCCGAGGCGATGCGCAAGGTCTACCAGGTGCGCGGCGCGCTCGACGCGCTGGCCGCGCGGCTGGCGGCGCAGCAGCGCTTTCGCATCGACCCCAGGCTCATCGAGCGCGGCCGTCGCGCCGCGCGCGGGCGCAATGTGGAGGCCATGCTCGACGCCGACGTGGCTTTCCACCAGGCCATCTACGAAGCCTCGGGCAATCCGCTGATCGGCCAGAGCGCCGATCCGCACTGGCGCCACCTGCGCCGCGCGATGGGCGCGGTGCTGCAGGCCGAGCCTCAGCGCGAATCGCTCTGGGACGAACACGAGGCGATTGCCGAAGCCATCGCCGCCGGCAACGCCGACCGCGCGGCGCGCCTGAGCGAAGAACACGTCTCGCGGGCCAGCGAGGCACTGAGCGAGCGGCTCGCGCAGCAACAGGCGCGCGCCGCATCCATGACCCCACCGACCAAAAAAGGAGACAAGGCATGAAGCTGACCCCGGAGCAACGCGCGCAGTTCGAGCGCGACGGCTATCTGTTCTTCCCCGGCCATTTCTCGGCCGAAGAGACGAAGGCACTGACCGACGCGGTGCCCGACCTCTACAGCAGGCGCGAAGCCTTCAACGTGCGCGAGAAAGGCTCCGATGCCGTGCGCACGAACTTCGCCGCGCACCTCATCAGCGAGCCCTTCGCGCGGCTGGCGCGCCACCCGCGCATGGTGGGCCCGGTGACCGACCTCTTCGAGGAAGAGGTCTACATGCACCAGTTCAAGATCAACGGCAAGATGGCCTTCGAAGGCGACGTGTGGCAGTGGCACCAGGACTACGGCACCTGGCTCAACGACGACCTGATGCCCACCGAGCGCGCGATGAACGTCGCCATCTTCCTGGACGACGTGAACGAGCACAACGGCCCGCTGATGTTCATACCGGGCAGCCACCGCAAGGGCGTGGTCGATGCGAAGCATGACCTGACCACCACCAGCTACCCTCTGTGGACGGTCGACAACGACCTGATCCGCCAGCTGGTGGATCGCGCCGGCGGCAAGCACGGCGGCATCGTCTCGCCCAAGGGACCGGCCGGCTCGATGATTCTTTTCCACAGTTGCCTGGTGCATGCCTCGGGCAGCAACCTGTCGCCCTTCAACCGCGTGGCGGTGTACCTGAGCCTGTGCGCGGTCAGCAACCACATCCTGCGCCACAAGCGGCCCGAATACATCGCGCACCGCGACTTCACGCCCATCGAGATGCTGCCCGACGACTGCCTGCTGAAGCCCTATCCGGTGGAAGTGCCGTGGAAGAACGGCCTGCCCGAGAGCGCGCTGCGCACCTCGCTGGACATCCTCGACACCGCGGAGGCCTGACCCCATGAGCCTGCACTCCCGCCTGCAACAGCGCGCCGCCGAAGGCCGCCCCGTGCGCATCGGCCTCATCGGAGCCGGCAAGTTCGGCGCCATGTACCTCGCGCAGATTCCGCGCACGCCCGGCGTGCAACTGGTGGCGATAGCCGACCTCTCGCCGGACGCGGCCCGCGTCAACCTCGAACGCGTGGGCTGGCAGCGCGAGGGCGCCGCGGCCTCATCGGTGCAGGAAGCGCTGAAGCACGGCACCACCTGGATCACCGACGACTGGCAGGCCGTGACGCGCGAGCCGAACATCGACATCGTGGTCGAGTGCACCGGCAACCCCATCGCGGCGGTGGACCACTGCCTGGACGCCTTCGCGCACGGCAAGCACGTGGTGAACGTGACCGTGGAGGCCGACGCCTTCTGCGGCCCGCTGCTCGCGCGCAGGGCCCGGCAGGCCGGCGTGGTCTATTCGCTGGCCTTCGGAGACCAGCCCGCGCTGATCTGCGATCTGGTGGACTGGGCCCGCACCTGCGGCTTTCCGGTGGTGGCTGCCGGGCGCGGCCACAAGTGGCTGCCGCACTTCACCGAATCGACGCCCGAAACGGTGTGGGGCAACTACGGCCTCACGCCCGAACAGGCGAAGCGCGGCGGGCTCAACCCGAAGATGTTCAACAGCTTCCTCGATGGATCGAAGCCGTCCATCGAAAGCTCGGCGGTGGCCAACGCCACCGGCCTCACGGTGCCTTCCGACGGCCTGCTCTATCCGCCCGCGAGCGTGGAAGACATTCCCTTCGTCACCCGGCCCAGGAGCGAAGGCGGCGTGCTGGAACGCAAGGGCATGGTCGAGGTGGTCTCCTCGCTCGAGGCCGACGGGCGGAAGATCCCCTACGACATCCGCATGGGCGTGTGGGTCACGGTCGAGGCCGAGACCGACTACATCAAGAACTGCTTCGAGGAATACAACGCCCACACCGACCCCAGCGGGCGCTACTTCACGCTCTACAAGCGCTGGCACCTGATCGGCCTGGAGGTCGGCATGTCGGTGGCCAGCGTGGCGCTGCGCGGCGAGCCCACCGGCGCGGCCACCTGCTGGAACGCCGACGTGGTGGCCACCGCCAAGCGCGACCTCGCCGCGGGCGAAGTGCTCGACGGCGAAGGCGGCTACACGGTCTGGGGCAAGCTGCTGCCGGCCGACCGGTCGCTGCGCCTGGGCGGCCTGCCGCTGGGGCTGGCGCACGGCATCAAGCTGCTGCGGCCGGTGAAGAAGGGCCAGAGCCTGAGCTGGGCCGACGTGGCGATCGACACCTCGACCGCTGCGTACAAGCTTCGCGGCGAAATGGAAGGCATGTTCGCACCCGCAATGCAAGCGCGAGTGGCCTGAACATCGGCACCGGCAGCGGGTGAATGCGAAATGATGCATTGCACCCGGGCGCCATAACGGAAAAAATATTCGGCCCGACACGCAGCCGCGTGTCGAAATGGCCGCACGCGGGCCGTCATTGTGGTGAGCGATCCTGCTCGACAAGCTTTTCCATGACGGAGAGACACCATGCAATACATGTTGATGTTCTACCAACCCGCGGCCGAATTCGAACAGCGCGACGACGCCTCCTCCCAGGCCTACCGCGCCAGCTGGGTCGCCTATGCCGACGCCGTGCGCCAGGCCGGCATCTCGCTCGGCGGCCACGGCCTGTTCCCGCCCATGACCGGCACCACCCTGCGCGTGCGCGGCGACAAGCGCCAGGTGCAGGACGGACCCTTCGCCGACACCAAGGAACAGCTCGGCGGCTACTTCGTGATCGACGTGCCCGACCTCGACGCGGCACTGGAATGGGCGGAACGCGCGCCCTGCGCGACCAGCGGCGGCGCCGAAGTGAGGCCGGTGTTCGTGGCCACCGCCGTCGCCGCATGACGCAGGACCCGGCGGCTCATCAGGCCGCCGAGCGCGCGGCGCGGGACTCGTACGGGCGGCTGCTGGCCATCCTGTCGGCCCGCACGCACGACATCGCGGCGTCGGAAGACGCCCTGGCCGACGCCTTCGCCCGCGCTCTGGAACGCTGGCCGGCCGACGGCATCCCGGACAGGCCCGATGCCTGGCTGCTGAGCGTCGCGCGGCACCGCAAGCTCGACGCCTGGCGCCACACCCGCGTGCAGGACGAGGCCACGCAGGCGCTGATGCTGCTGGCCGGCGAGGTCGACGGCAGCGACGCCGACGGCGCGGCCGTGCCCGACGAGCGGCTGCGCCTGCTCTTCGTCTGCGCGCACCCAGCCATCGACGCGCCGGCCCGCGCGCCGCTGATGCTCCAGACCGTGCTCGGCCTCGATGCGGCGCGCATGGCCAGCGCCTTCCTGACATCGCCATCGACGCTCGGCCAGCGGCTGGTGCGCGCCAAGGCACGCATCCGCGCCGCCGGCATTCCCTTCGAATACCCGCAGGCGCGCGAGCTGCCGCAGCGGCTGCAGGACGTGCTCGACGGCATCTACGCCGCCTACGGCACCGGCTGGGACGACGTCGACGGCGCCGACGCCATTCCGCGCAATCTCACGGCCGAGGCCATCGATCTCGGCCGCATCTTGTGCAACCTGATGCCGCGCGAGCCCGAGCCGCTGGGCCTGCTCGCGCTCATGCTGTTCTGCGAGGCACGCACCGCCGCGCGCCGCAACGACGCGGGCGCGTACGTGCCGCTCGACCAGCAGGACATCACGCGCTGGAACCACCAGTTGCTGGCCGAGGCCGAGCACCACCTGCGGCACGCCTCGTCGATGCAGGCGCTGGGCGCCTACCAGCTGGAGGCCGCCATCCAGTCGGCCCACTGCGAACGCCGGGCCGGCGCGTCCGTGCCGGCCGAGACCCTGGTGTCGCTCTACGAGGGCCTGCTGGCGCTGCGCCACAGCATCGGCGCGCAGGTCAGCCTGGCTTGCGCGCTGGCCAACGCACGCGGGCCGGAAACCGGATTGCAGGCACTCGACGCGATTCCTGCTGCGGATGTCACGAACTACCAGCCGTTCTGGGCGGCCCGCGCCCATCTGCTGGCCGCGGGCGGCGCACGCGCGGCGTCGCGGCAGGCCTACGACCGGGCGATCGGCCTGAGCACCAGCGCCGTGGTGCGGGCCTATCTCAATGCGATGTCGCAGCGGCTCTGACAGGCCTACTTCGCGCTGTTGAAGGTGCGCGGAAACAGCGCGGCCCGCGAGCGATCGCGCAGCCGGTAGCTCATGGCCGGCCTGCCGAGGCTGCCGGTGACCATGCCGGCCTCTTCCATGAATTCCCCGTCGAGCATGCGCTTGCGGAACGCGCTCTTGTCGATGTCGCGACCCAGCACCACCTCGTAGGTCTGCTGCAAGGCCGGCAGCGTGAAGGGCTCTTCGAGCAGGAAGGCCGGCAGCGAGGTGTATTCGACCTTGCTGCGCAGCCGGGCCACGGCCGCCTCGAGCAATTCGCCGTGATCGAAGGCCAGGCGCTTGCGCGAAGCGGCATCGACCTCGAACCACGCCACCTCCGCCGCGTTGGCGCCGCTGCGCAATTGCATCGCCTGCGCAGGAACCAGCGCATAGAAGCAGTGCGTGGCCGACCAGCCCCGCGGATCGCGCTGCGCCCCGCCCCAGCTGCCGAGCTGCTCGAGGTAGGGCGTGACCACGCCGGTTTTCTCGCGCAGCTTGCGCAAGGCGCAGTCGAGCAGCGTGGCGTCTTCGTCGATGTTCACGAAGCCGCCCGGTAGCGCCCACTTGCCGGGGAAAGGCTCGTCACTGTCGGCAGGCCGTTTCACCAGCAGGACCTGCAGGGCATCGTCCAGCACGGTGAACATCACCACGTCGACCGTGACCAGCGGGCGGGGAAAAGTCAGCGGCGGGAAGTTCAGCTTGGAAGTGTTCACAGGAAAGGCTTGACGCCGGATTTGTTAGTTGTACTATACAACCCTCAATTAGTTGTACAGAGCAACTCCAAAAGAAGAAGAGAAAAAATGAACCTTGCTGTCACACCCCTTCCCACCGAGCGGCACATCGCGCAGCGCGCGCGCTGGCCGCAAAGCGGCGAGCACATCCTCGCCCACCACGACGCCGGATCCGTCATCGTCTACCAGGCCTACCGCCCTGCCATCGGCGAATACGCGATCCGCCACGGCCGGCTCGACGACCCGGACTTCAGTCTTTCGCGCATGAGCTGGATCAAGCCCAACTTCCTCTGGATGATGTACCGCAGCGGCTGGGGCACCAAGGAAGGCCAGGAGGTCACGCTCGGCCTGCGGCTGCGCCGTGCGTTCTTCGAGCGCGTGGTGCGCGAAGCGGTGCCGTCGACCTTCAATGCCGGCTACACGAGCCGCGAGGCGTGGCAGGAGGCCGTCGGGCACTCCGACGTGCGCCTGCAGTGGGACCCGGACCATTCGCCCAGCGGCCACAAGCTGGAGCGCCGTGCGATCCAGCTGGGCCTGCGCGGCCGCACGCTCGCGGCTTTCGCGCACGAGGAGCTGCTGGAGGTGATCGACATGCGCGCCTTCGTCGATGCGCAGCGCCCCCTGGCGCAAAACGACAACCCCGATCTGCAATTGCCGGTGGAGCATCCGCTCGTCATCGGCACCTGAGGAGAGAAGAAAAATGACCACGACACCTCGCCGCATCCAGGATCTGCTCGCGTACTTCGCGCAGGGCCATCGCCCCGAGTACCTGCTCTTCTGGGGCCATCAGTCCCCGAAGAGCGGCGTGAACAAGAGCTGCTTCAGCCAGTGGTTCGAGGCGGAATTCACCGTCGACGGCATCCGCTACCGCACGGCCGAGCATTTCATGATGGCCGGCAAGGCGCGCCTGTTCGGCGACGACGAAACCTGCGAGCGCATCCTCGCGGCACGCACGCCCGGCGAAGCCAAGAAGCTCGGCCGTGAGATCCGCGATTTCGACGAAGCCGCATGGGTGGCCGCGCGCCTGGACATCGTGACGCGCGGCAACATCGAAAAGTTCGCGCAGAACCCGGCGCTCGGCGCCTTCCTGCTGGGCACGGGCCATCAGGTGCTGGTGGAAGCCAGCCCGGTGGACCCCATCTGGGGCATCGGCCGCGCCGCGACCGACCCGGCCGCGCAGGACCCGCGCGAATGGAAGGGCCTCAACCTGCTGGGCTTCGCGCTCATGGCCGCGCGCGAGGCATTGAGGAGCCCGCGGCCATGAACGCGGAACGCTACAGGGGCTGCCTGCTCGGCCTGGCTTGCGGAGACGCCGTGGGCACCACGGTCGAGTTCCGCGCGCGCGGCAGCTTCGAGCCCGTCACGGGCATGCAGGGTGGCGGCCCGTTCGGGCTGATTCCCGGCGAATGGACCGACGACACCTCGATGGCGCTATGCCTGGCTGCGAGCCTGCTCCACTGCAAGGGCTTCGACGCGGTCGACCAGATGAACCGCTACTGCAACTGGCGCAGCGTGGGCTACATGAGCAGCACCGGCAACTGCTTCGACATCGGCCTCACGGTGTCGGGCGCCCTCACCCGCTATCTGGCCTCGGGCGATCCGTTCGCGGGCGACCCCGATCCGCGCACCGCCGGCAACGGCGCGTTGATGCGCCTTGCCCCTGTGCCGATGTTCTACGCGGCCAGCGCGCAAGCCGTCTGGAAACAGGCCGGAGAAAGCACGCGCACCACGCACGGCGCCCATGAGGCCATCGAGTGCTCGCAACTCTTCGCGCTGCAGCTGCGCGCGGCGCTGCGGGGCGAAGGCAAGGAAGCGATTCTTTCGACCGCGCCGCTGGCGCCCCTGAGCGACAAGGTCATGGCGCTCGCGCGCGGCGACTACGCATCGAAGCCCATCGAACGCATCAAGGGATCGGGCTACTGCGTCGAGTCGCTCGAAGCGGCGCTCTGGTGCTTCGCGCGCACGCAATCCTTCGAGGAAGCCGTGCTCGCCGCCGCCAACCTGGGCGACGACGCCGACACCACCGCAGCGATCTGCGGCCAGCTGGCGGGCGCCTTTTATGGCGCCGGCAGCATTCCGGCGGACTGGCTGCGGCCTTTGGTGATGCGCGAAGAGATCGAACAGATGGCCGACCAATTGCTGGCGCTGGCTGGCTGAACGCCCCGCACGGTCACTGCTGCAGCGGCACCGCAGCAGCAGCGACCCCTTCGCGCCGCGCATCGAGCTGGCTGCCCCCTTGCGTGAGCGACACGGCTACCACCGCGTTCGCCGCGTCGCGCCTGAACACGAACTGCGCGCCGATGCCCACCACGGCGAAGCGATCGGTGCCCGTCGGCGTCAGCGCGTTGTAGCCGCGGCCGGTCTCGCGCACCAGCAGCTTCGAGCCGCGCACGGTGAAGCTCAGCGCCTTGGTCTTGTTGATGCGGAACTCGCCCCTGTAGTCGTCCAGCCGCTGCGGATCGATCGGCACTTCGGTCGTCGGCACCGGGTAGCGGCTCTTGCCGATGGCCAGCATCACCGGCTGCAGCGGCGCGCGCGCGTTGCTGCTGAGCACGACGATCGCCTCGTTGGTGTCTGGCGCGATCAGCCACAGCGTGCGGTAGCCCTCGGTGAGGCCCGCGTGCCAATAGGTGCGGCGCCCGCCCTCGGGGCCGCGCACCATCACCGCGTAGCCGATCCAGGCGCCCTCGTAGTGCGCCAGCGGGGTGAGCATGCGTGCGGCGGCCGGTCCCAGCGGGCCGCCGGCGCCCGCGATGATCGCGCGGCTGAAGGTCATCATGTCGGCGGCAGTGGAGCGCAGCGCACTGGCCGGCGCATAGGCCTGCATGTCGAACAGCGGCTGGCGGCGGTCGCCGGCAAAGGCCGGCGCCATGCGCGAGGCCTTGTCGCCGAGCGTGATGACGGTGTCGTTCATGCCCAGCGGCTCGGTGATGCGCGCGCGCACCAGCTCGCCCCACGAAGTGCCGTAGTGCTCGGCCAGCAACTGGCCGAGCAGCGCCATGCCGAAGTTGCTGTACGCGCCCTCGCACGGCGGCGCCGCGGCCGTGAGCTTGATGCGTGCGAGCGCGGCCCAGAACATCGGCTTGTCGAAGCTGCGGAACTGCTCCGCCAGCGGCGCGCCGCCGCCCACGCCGTCGGCCATCACGGGCATGCAGCCGGTGTGCGTGACCAGCTGGCGCAGCGTGACAGAGGCAACGGGGGCCGACAGCCCCTCGACCTTGCCCGCGAGCAGCTTGCCCACTGTGTCGTCGAGCTTGAGGTCGCCGCGCTCGACCGCCTGAGCCAGCAGCAGGCCGGTGAAGACCTTGGTGATGGAGCCGATCTCGAACATTGGCTGCTCGGCGCTGCTGGGCTCGATGGCGCGCGGCGCCGACGGCGGTTCGGGGTTGTAGGCCGCCCCGTAGGCGGGCTTGCCGTTGCGCAGCGTGCCGACCACCAGCGTGCCGCGCTCCGCGCCGAGCGCGGCCTTGGCGATGAAGGCCGGGTCGCTGGCCAGGGTCAGCGGCTGCAGTTGCGCGGCGGCGGTGCCGGCCAGCAGCGGTGCGAGAAGCCAGGCCACAAGCCAGCGGCGGGGAATAGAGCGGATCGTGGCGCGGGTCGTGGCGCGGATCATGGCGCGGGGCAGGAGCCGCATCGTCGGATTCCTCAGGCGTCGTCGAAGAAGCCCCATCGTGCCACGCCTGTGTAACAACGTGCGCACCGCGACAATCGGCGCATGCGCGCATTGCTCACGACCTTCTCCTGGCAGGAACTCCGCCACCACCCCTGGCGCAACGCGGCGGCCGTGCTGGCGGTGATGCTTGGCGTGGCGCTGGCGTTCTCGGTGCAGCTGATCAACGCGTCGGCGCTCGACGAGTTCTCCAGCGCGGTGCGCTCGGTCAACGGCCAGCCCGACCTCGAAGTGCGCGCCGTGCAAGGCGGCTTCGACGAAGCAGTGTTCGCGCGCATCGCGCAGCACCCGCAGGTCACGCTCGCGAGCCCGGTGCTGGAGTTCCAGGGCCTGGCGCTGGCCGCCGGCGAGCGCCAGGTGCCGATGCGCGTGATCGGCGTCGATGCGCTGGTGCTGCCCACCATCGCGCCCGCGCTGATGCCGCAGGCCTCGGCCGGCGCCGACCGCTTCGCGCTGTTCGCGCCCGGCCATGTGTTCCTCAACAACGCGGCCCGCAGCGCGCTGGGCCTGCCGGCGCAAGCAGCCGGCGGCGCGGCCGAGACGGTGCAACTGCGCAGCGGCGACGCATGGCGGCGGCTCGACGTGGCCGGCCACGTGGCGGCCGGCGGCACGGCGCTCGCGGTGATGGACATCGCCGCCGCACAAGAACTGTTCGGCCAGATCGGCCAGTTGAGCCGCATCGACCTGCGGCTCGCGCCCGGCACCGACCGGGCCGCCTTCATGGCCTCGCTGCGGCAGTCGCCGGGCTGGCCGGCGGGCGTGCAGTTCGCGGAGCCGGGCGACGCGGCGGAGCGCGTGAGCAACCTCTCGCGCGCCTACCGCGTGAACCTCACGGTGCTGGCGCTGGTCGCGCTGTTCACCGGCGCCTTCCTGGTGTTCTCGGTGCTGGCGCTCAGCGTGGCCAAGCGCGCGCAGCAGTTCGCGCTGCTGGGTGTGCTGGGCCTCACGCCGCGCGAACGGCTGCGGCTGGTGCTGGCCGAATCGCTGGTGCTGGGCTTGATCGGCAGCGCGGCGGGGTTGGCACTCGGCACCGCGCTCGCGGCCTTCGCGCTGCGGGTGCTCGGCGGCGACCTGGGCGGCGGCTACTTCGAAGGCGTCGCGCCCAAGCTGCACTGGAGCGCCGGCGCGGCGGCGCTCTACGGCGGGCTCGGCGTGCTGGCCGCGCTGGTCGGCGGCTGGTGGCCCGCGCGCGCGGCACAGGCGCTGCCCGAGGCGCAGACGCTCAAGGGCCTGGGCGCGGCGCCCACGCGCGGCAACAGCCACTGGCTGGCGCTGGGGCTGATCGCGCTCGGCGCGGTGCTGGCCAATGTGCCGGCCATCGGCGGCATTCCGGTGGCGGCTTACCTGTCGGTGGCCTGCCTGCTGGTGGGTGGCATCACCGCCCTGCCCTGGCTCATCGCGCTGCTGTACGACCGCATAGCACCGGTGTTCGCGCAGCGTCTGCTGCCGATGCTGGCCGTCGAGCGCGCACGCCGCATGCGCGGCACCGCCGCCGTGGCGGTGAGCGGCGTGGTGGCCAGCCTGAGCCTGGCCGTGGCGCTCACCGTGATGGTCGCGAGCTTCCGCGATTCGGTCACGCACTGGCTCGACGTGGTGCTGCCGGCCGACCTGTACGTGCGCGCCACTTCGGGCGGACGCGGCGGCAACGCGGGCAACGGCAACAGCACCGACACCGCGACCTTCCCGCCCGCCTTCGTGCAGGCGCTGGCGCAACTGCCCGGCGTGGCGCGCACCGGCACGCTGCGCACGCAGACGCTGCAGCTCGACGCGACACGCCCCGCCGTCACGCTGATCGCGCGCAGCCTCGAAGGCGGCGCCACCCAGTCGCTGCCGCTGGTGGGCGCCGCGCTGCCGGTGCCCGAGGGACAGGTCGGCATCTACGTGAGCGAACCGATGGTCGAGCTGTACGGTGCGAAGCCGGGCACGGTGTTCGCGCCGCTATCGGCCGCGATGGGCTCGGCGGTCGGCGTGCAAGGGAAGGCACAGGCCTTCTTCGTGGCCGGCGTGTGGCGTGACTACGCCCGGCAGTTCGGCGCGATCACGATGGACGCGCGAGACTTCGAGCGCATCACCGGCGAGCGCAACGTGAGCGACGTGGCGCTGTGGCTCGCGCCCGGCGCGTCCGAAGGCGCGGTGCAGGCGCAGGTGCGCCAACTGGCGGCGCGCCAGGGCGGCGGCTCCGCCGACGCGGTGGAGATCGCGTCGGTGGGCCAGATCCGCACCACCTCGCTGCGCATCTTCGACCGCAGTTTTGCCGTGACCTATTGGCTGCAGGCGGTGGCCATCGCCATCGGCCTGTTCGGCATTGCCGCCAGCTTCAGCGCGCAGGTGCTGGCACGGCGCAAGGAATTCGGCCTGCTCGCGCACCTGGGCTTCACGCGGCGCCAGGTGCTGGCGGTGGTGGCGGGCGAAGGCGCGGCATGGACCGCCATCGGCGCCGTCGCAGGGCTGGGGCTGGGGCTCGCGGTGTCGGTGGTGCTGGTGAAGGTGGTGAACCCGCAGAGCTTCCACTGGAGCATGGACCTGCTGGTGCCGTGGCTGCGTCTGCTGGGACTGTGCGGTGCGGTGGTGGTGGCGGGGACCGTGACCGCGTGGCTCGCGGGGCGGGCCGCGGCGGGGCGGGACGTGGTGCTGGCGGTGAAGGAAGACTGGTAGGCCGACGAAGCCTGTTTCTCAAGGCTGTCCGCAGACGAAGCCCCGGTACCAGCTCGCGATCTTGCTCCACGGAATCTCGACCGTCGGCTCGATCTTCTCGCCCCAGGTGACGAGACCGAATGCCGCGCCGTCCTGCCGTACATCGACGGAAAGCGCCAGCATGAAATGGCCGCCGAGAATACGCATCAACGCGGACTGACCGTGGTCCTTCTCCCGCGCCATGTTGGCAAGGCTGTCGGCGGCGACCAGCATGACGGTGTAGCCGTTGGTCAGCCGCTGGTGCATCTTCAGCAGATGCGGCCGCATGAGGTTGTAGCCCAGGTTGGTACGGTCGGCTTTCATGCGCAGGCCATGCACGCGCCATCCGGAATGAACATGATCCTCCACGTTGCTGAAGCCTGCATCGCGCATCCACTGCATCATGGAAGCCGGCGAAGACATGCCCTCGAGCGTCCTGTTGGTGCTGGCCGAGCGATAGGCGAAGATGTTGCTGCCTTCGCGCAGGCTGGTCAGCGCGATGTAGTCGGCCTCGCGGATCTGGTCCGAATTCTGAGGCCGGGCGTGCCTGCCCAGCAGGTTCGAGCTCGACTTGACCTTCACCGTATGGGTGCCGAGGTCACCTCTGCGGTTTTCGGCCAGACCTATGACATACAGCGTGTACTCCTCGATATTGCGCCGCGCGATGCCGTGCATGAATGTGACGGGCCCGCACAGCGGATGGTCCTTCTGGTCGATGAACTTGTAGTCGGCGATCCTGACGATCAGTTGCAGCGCGATCAGTTCACGGGAGAAGTGGCGCCAGGGAAGTGGGGCCTGCGCCTGCAGAAAACCGCCGTGGTAGACGCCCAACAAGGGTAGGTGTTCACCGATCACCCGGTCCAGCGCCAGCTGTTCGCGGGCGTCGGGTGTCCAGTAGCTCCTGAGCATCCTGACAAAAGCGAAGATCTGGCTGATCGCTGGGACCTGATCCACTTCGTCGGCTTGCTCCAAGAGTGCGGCCAGTTCCTCCGCGGGCGTAGCAAGCCCCATCAAGCCATTGTTGTTCGGGTCCAGGATGCGAGCAAGTGATTGCATGGAAGCTTGTTCCTCGGCGTCTTCGACAACCGACTCTAGCTTTGGCACCCGGAATGAAAAATCCCCAGGATCGGGGATCTTTCATCGTCGAGCTCGAGAAAGTTTTACTTCCCCGGCGTCAGCTGGATGCGCTCCACAGTTTCCTTCTCGACCGCCGCGCGTGTGTAGACCAGCGGCACGTACTTGCCCTCCAGCCAGAGCGGCGCAAGGTCGCGGTAGTTCGGGCTGTCGGGGTTGCCCGACTGGCCCGGCGTGTTGATGACGCGCGACGCGTCCCAGTTGCCCACGTCCAGCACCATGCGGAACGACGCGCCCGCAGTCAGCTTGTAGTCGCTGGGCCGATACGTGGCGGCCATCGGCGTGAAGGCCGAGCCGGACATGGGCCAGTCGCCCACGTCGAGCTTCTTGCGCGTGGCCGCATCGACCACGCCGCCCAACGGATGGCGGAACTCGGCGCGATGCAGGGTGCCCCACTTCCATGCGGCGGTGTCGGGCCCCAGCTTGGCGCTCAGCTCCTGCATGGCCAGAGGCAGTGTCTTGAGCAGCAGCGCATCGCGCTGCTCGTTCGTGACCCAGCCCGAGGGGTTCTCCAGCAGCAGCACCATGCGGGTGTTGTCGCCGGGCGTGGCCAGCACCGCGCCGGCGTCGCCCGCCCCGGCCTTGAGCACGGCCGAGCGCAGGCTCTTGCTGCTCCAGACTTCATACAGTGCGGCGGCGCCGCTGTCGCGGTCCATGCTGCCGTCCCAGCCTTGCAGCATGCGCAGGGCCGCGGCGGTCTGCGCGTCGTCGCTGCGCAGGCCGGCCAGCAGCTTGAGCAGCCGCTGCGCGGGCGTGGCGACGATGTCGTTCTGCATGCGCTCCGAGTCTTCCACCGTGAAGCGCGAGCCCGCAGCCACCTTGGCCGCGAACAGCTCCTTGAGGCGGCGCGCGCGGGCCGCGTCGCTCCACTCATAGCCCACGCCCTTCTTCGCGGCGGGGTGGTCGGGCGG
This sequence comes from Variovorax paradoxus, assembly GCF_022009635.1. Taxonomy (NCBI): domain Bacteria; kingdom Pseudomonadati; phylum Pseudomonadota; class Betaproteobacteria; order Burkholderiales; family Comamonadaceae; genus Variovorax; species Variovorax paradoxus. Next base: position 3,043,200 of record NZ_CP091716.1, on the reverse strand, counting down.
GATGTTGTTTTCGTTGGCCGTCACGACATAGCCGCGCGCGGGGTTGAACTCCGAAGGCAGTTCGTCGCCGTTGCGAAAGCCCGACCACTCGTAGCGCCCGTCGCCCGGCACCGGCATCAGCCCGTCCCAGTTGGGCCGGATGGGCGTGAGGCCGCCGGGTATCCAGCCGACGTTGCCGCTGGTGTCCGCATAGACCTGGTTCTCCCCCGGCGCGCCCCAGCGGTTCATGGCCGCTCGGAACTGGTCCCAGTTGCGCGCGCGCATGTAGTCCATCGAGCCGAAGTACGGCGCCATGCCGGGCTCCAGCCATGCGGCGCGCAGTGCATACGCGCGCTGCTTTCCGGGCTCGGCCAGCAGCACCGGGCCGTGGCGCGTGAAGGTGTTGACCACCTCGCGCGGCGTGCTCTCGCCCTTGACCGCGATGCGCTCGGTGACGCGCACCATCGGCTCCCAGCGGCCCTGGTAGCGGTACTCGGCGGGATTGCGCGGGTTGAGCTGGTACACGTAAAGGTCTTCCTGGTCCATGTAGAAGCGCGTGAGGCCGAAGGCGATGGTGCCGTTGTGGCCTATCGACAGCCCCGGCAGGAAGGGCTCGCCCGCGCCGATGGCGTCCATGCCCGGCGCGCTCAGGTGCGTCATGTAGCGCAGGCTCGGCGCGCCGTGCGAGCGATGCGGGTCGTTGGCGAGGATGGGCCTGCCGGTGGCGGTGAGCTTCGGGGAGATCACCCAGTTGTTGCTGCCGTAGGCGCCGGTCGGGTCGCCCGACTGCGCCGTGTCGGTGCTGCTGCCGCTGCCGGGCAAGAGCGCCACCGGTACCTGCGCCCCGGCATTCAGGCCCAGTCGCGTGTTGGCCTTGGTGAACTGCGGCGGCTCGGTGGCGCGCAGGTAGGCCGCGCGCAGTTCGGTGGCGGGAATGCCGCACGGGTCCAGCCCCTGCGGCACGCGTGGCGTGACGGGCGGGTCGAGTTCGCGGCGCAGCCAGTCGGCCTTGATGCCGACACCGCCGGCACAGAACGCACGCGCGCGTTCGATCTCGGACGTGAAGTTGAGCGTGAGGCCGTGATGGCGGATGCGCACCACGTCCTCGGGCGACCATGTCGCCGGCTGGTAGCCGAGCAGCGCGAACTCGGTGGGCAGCAGCGCGGGCTGCGCGCGCACCTGCGCCACGTAGGCGTTGACGCCCGCGGTGAAGGCCTCGGCCACGCGCTTGGCATCGGAGCCGTAGGCCAGCCACTCGCGGTACATGTCGCCGCGGTAGAGCACGGCGCGCGCGGCGCGGTCGCTCTCTACCCACGCAGGACCGAAGTCTTTCGCCATTTCGCCGAGGCCGCGTTTACGCCACAGGTCCATCTGCCAGAGCCGGTCGCGCGCGGCGATGAAGCCCTGCGCCACGAAGGCGTCGTAGAGCGTGCCCGCGTACAGATGCGGCACGCCCCATCGGTCGACCAGCACCTCGGCGGGCTTCTCGAGCCCGGGTATCGCGAACGATGAGGAAGGCCGTGTCGGCGTGCTGCCGCCGGAAGGGCCGCCAGAGCCGGAAGGGCTGCTGGCGCAGCCGGCCAATGCGAGTACCGCGAGCGCCACCGCGCCCAGGTTCATTCTTTTCATGTGTCTCCGTCTCCTGCCTCGTGAATGGGCAGCGCACAGTATCCCGATTTGCGGGCCTCCTGGTGTTCGAGGTTACAAACCATGACCGACTT